>CALFNG010000477.1 GCA_937902985.1 uncultured Myxococcales bacterium | reverse complement strand
GGCACGTCCGGTGGTGTGGGGGCTGGGGACCGGCAACGGTCCCCGGCCACCCGATCGGGACCGCAGAGGGCGCAGAGATGAGGGTCGAAGCCGTCCGATCAGGACGCTCGTTGCAAGGCAGAACCCCACCGCTCTCACGAGACTGCAGCGCGCACAACCCCCCTTTTTCCTCTGCGCCCTCTGCGCCTCTGCGGCCAATCTCGTTCTCGACGGCTGGCACCCTCGCTCAACGCAGATCGGCCGGCTCGTCCCAGTCGTGCAGCTCGGCGGCCTCGGCCGGGTCGATCGGCAGGCCCATGGTTCCCGCCTCGTCGAGGAGCAGCTGCAGCGAATGGGCTCCGGCGGCCAGCCGGCGAAGCGCGTGCGGCAGCGCGCCAGGCGCGTCGTACCGGGCGCATAGAGGCTCCCAGTGGCCGTCTCTTCGCGGCGCGACCACGACCGCGGGAGGCGCCGCGATGAGCCGCCCCAGAAGCGCGCTGGAGACGAACGGCATGTCGCACGCGAGCGCCAGGGCTCGACCGCCTCGGGCTCGCCTGAGGAGCGCGATCAGCCCGCCGAGCGGCCCCACCCCGCGGGGCTCGTCGTCGAGCACCTCGAGATCGAGGGATGCGTAGCCCTCGTGGCGCCCCACGAGCACGACCTCGACCCCCGCGTCGCGAAGCAAGGCCCGCCATCGATCGACCAGCGTTCCGCCGCCGGGCGCGGCCAGCTGGCCCTTGGCGGCTCCGGCCATGCGGGTGCCGCGGCCGCCCACGAAGACGCCGGCGATCAGGCCCGGCGCGGCGCCGCGGCTCACACGTCGCTCCAGCGCACGAAGTCGACGAGCGCATCGGGTGCGAGCGGACCCTCGCCGGGCGGAACGAAGGCGAGGCCGTCGGAGCTGGCGAGGCTCGTGGTCGCCCCGGACGACTGATTGTCGTGCGGGCGGGCCACGAGGGCGCGTCCCTCGACGCCGAGCCGGGCGCGTACGAGCTCGAGGCGGTCGGGCGAACGGGCGCGCGTCGAATCGAGGCGCACCGGGAGGGCAAGAGGAAGCGGCTGCCGATCGCCCTGGAGCGCGCGCACGAGCGGCGCCCCGAAGAGGGTGAAGGTCACGATCGCGCTCGCCGGGTTGCCGGGCAGGCCGAGCACGACGATCTTGTCGCGCGTGCCCACGGCCAGGGGTTTGCCAGGCTTGATGGCCACCTTCCAGAAGTCGAGCGTGACCCCGGCGCGCTCGAGGGCCGGGCGCACGACGTCGTGGTCGCCCACGCTCACGCCGCCGATCGTCAAGAGGACGTCGGTCGCGTCGAGCGCGTCTTCGATCGCGCGCTGGGTGGCCCCGAGCTCGTCGCCCGCGATGGGCGCGATCCTGACCCGGGCGCCCGCTTGCCGCGCGAGCGCCGCGATCGCCGCGCTGTTCGATTCGCTCACCGAACCCGGGCGCGGCTCGTCTCCCGGCGCGCGCAGCTCCTCTCCCGTGCACAGGATCGTCACCCGCGGACGTCGCGCCACGGTGAGCTCGGCGCGATCGAGCATCGCCGCCAGCGCGATGGCGCCCGAGGAGAGTCGGGTGCCCGAGGCGAGCGCGATCGCGCCCCGGGCCAGGTCTTCGCCCGCGCGTCTCACGTGCTGCCCGGGCCTCGGTCGCGCGTCGGTCGCGATCACGGCCCCCTCCCGGCGCACGTGCTCCTGCATGACGACGGCGTCGGCGTTCGACGGCATCGGGGCGCCGGTGAAGATCCGGCACGCGCTCCCCGGCGCGAGCGCCTCGAGGCCCCGGCCGGCAGCGCTCTCGCTGATCACCGGCAGCGACCAGGGCGGCTCCGGCCCGAAGTCGGCGGTCGCCACGGCGTACCCGTCCATCGCGCTGTAGTCGAACCCCGGGAGCGGGTGGCGCGCGACCACGTCGCCCGCGATGACGCGCCCCGCGGCGCTGCCGAGCGAGACGCGCTCGCTCGCGACGGCGAAGGCGCGCGAGAGGAGCTGGCGGCGAGCCTCGTCGAACGAAAGCATGGTCACGATGCTAGTCGTGCGCGTGGTTTCCGTCTTTCCGGTCGCCCCGCACAAGGGCGACGGCGTGCGCGAGGATCGGCGCGAGGACCCGGTCGACGCCGAGGGCCACGGCCTTCGGGCTCCCAGGGAGGGCCGCCACGATCCGCCCGCGGTGCACGCCGGCCACGGCGCGCGACAGCACGGCGCGGGGGCCGATCTCGTCCCACGACAGGCGCCGGAAGGCCTCGCCGAAGCCGTCGAGCTTCTTCTCGAGGAGCGCGTCGACGGCCTCGTAGGTGGTGTCGCGCGGTGCGATGCCGGTGCCGCCGGTCGTGACGATCGCGTCGGCCAGGTCACCGTCGCACACGCGCGCGACGATCGCGCGCAGCTCGTCGGGCTCGTCGCGCACGATCGCGGCGAGCGTCACCACGAAGCCGGCCGCCTCGAGCCGCTCTCGAAGGCGGGCGCCCCCCTCGTCGTCTCGCGCCGTGCGGGTGTCGCTGACGGTCACCGCGGCGACGCGAACGGGAGCCTTTGGCGAGCTCATCACCCCCCCGCCACGGGCGGAATGAGCGCGATGACGTCGCCGTCGCCGAGGCGCTCGTCGTCAGCCGCGAAGGCCTCGTTGCGGGCGACGCGGACGCTCGCCCGGCGGTCCGCGTAGCCCCGGTGGCGGAGGGCGAGGTGCTCGCACAGCTCGCCGACGGTCTGGACGCGCACCGGCAGCTCGAGGGCCTCCTCCGAGACGCCGATCGCGTCGCGGAGGCCCGCGAAGTAGAGGACGGAGACGCGGAGGGACGCCATCGGTCGGGTGCCGGCGAGCCTAGCAGGCCGGGCAGACCTCGCCGCCGGCCTGCGGCGTGGCCAGCGACCGGATCGTTAGCTTGCTAACGTTTTTGACCTCGCGCGGGTTCAGGGCTCGTCTCTCAGCCCTTCGAGCTGAGCGTTGACCTCGGCGCCGACGACCAGCGTCAGGCTCGTGAGATAGAGCCAGATCAGCAAGACCGCGACGGCCGCCAGGCTGCCGTAATAGAGCGCGTAGTCCGCGATCGACACCGCGTAGTTTCCGAAAGCCGACGAGACGATCAACCACGAGACGATGGCCGCCACGGCGCCAGGCCAGACGCGCCGTCGCACGCCCGCAGGGTGCTCGACCGCATACCGGTAGAAACCCGCCAGAAACGCGGCCCCGGTCACGAGCATGAGGGCGCCGGCGATGAGCCTCTCGACCGGCGTGTTCAGCGCCTTGTTCACCCGTCGCCGGAAGCTGCTGCGCGCGCGCGCGATCTCGGCGGCGGCGGCGCGGCTCGAAGGCGCGTGCGGAGCGGCGCGCGGGGCCGGCGGAAGCGGCGGGGGTGAAGGCGAAAGCGAGGGCGCCGCGCTCGCCGTGGTCGTCGCGCTCGCCGGCGGATCGTAGGCGTTCAGCAGGGCGTCGGTGCGGACGAGGATCCAGGCGAGCGCGCAGGCGGTCGCCAGGCCGAGCAGCACCCATCCGAGCGCGATCACGCGCTGCTTCCACCAGGGCCTTCGCGTGACTTTCATGGCCGTCTCGAAGACGTCCATCAGGTTGTGCAGGCCCGACGACGCCGTCCAGAGGAAGCCGGCGACGCCGACCGGAGCGACCGACGCGTTGGCGCCCGCCAGGCGCTGGAGCTCCTTGCCGACGAGGCCTTCGGCGGTGCCCGGGACGATCTCGAGGATCGGACCGATGAGTGCATCGACGCCCCGCACCCGAGCGACCTGACCGACGAGGAAACCGAGGAGGACGAGCAGCGGGACGAAGCTCAGGAAGATCCAGAAGGCGATCGACGCCGCGGCTCCGAAGGCGTCGTGGTCCATCAGGCCGCGAACGAAGCGCCGGCCGATGCGAAACGCGCGTTCGGGAAACTTCTGATCGGCGCGGAGGGCGCGCGGCGGCTGCGGCCTCACTTCGCCTTCGAGCCCACCATGGGCGGCAGGCGTCCGTCAAAGCAAACGAGGCGCAAACGACGGCCCGACTTGCGGGCGCGACCGCGCTGGCGGGCTCTGTGCTGGCTGGCGGCACGCATGGGTCGGACGGTCGACAAGCCGCGCGCCGCGCCTTAAGTCCATCTCGATGCCGCGGCGACGAGGCCGCGTGCTCGCCCCGCCGGAGGTCCCCACGTGGCCTCGCCCCCCGTTCTCTTCACCGTCGCGTTCCGCAGAGAGATGGCTCGCCTGCCGCCGGCCCAGCGGCAGGAGTGGTTGAGCGCGCTCGCCTCGCAGATGGCGCAGAACGATCGGGCGGGGGAGCCCCTTGAGCTCCGCGAGGTGGCGCGGGGCTGTCGGCTGTCGCTTGTCGAGGCCGTCGCGAAGCAGCTCGGCCCGCTCGACGAGCGCCACTTGAACGCGCTCCTCGAGGTCCCTCGCGAGCGATTCGTTCGGCCCGAGGACGTGCCGCTCAGCGCCGACGACACGCCGCTTTCCCTCGACGCGACCGGGCAGGCGACCATCAGCGCGCCGCACGCGTATCTCCTGTCGTTCCGGGTCCTGCGGCTCGAGCCGGGCGACTCTCTCGTCGAGCTCGGGACCGGATCGGGGTACGGCGCGGCGCTCGCGGCGGCCATCGTGGGACCGAAGGGGCGGGTGCTCACGATCGAGATCGACCCCGCCCTATCGCGCTGGGCCAGGAGCACGCTGCGCGACGAGGCGAACGTGATCGTCGTCGACGGCGACGCGGTGACGAGCACGCCGTTCTGGCGTGACGCGCAAAAGGTCGTCGTGACGTTCGCGATCGAAGCGCTGCCTCCGGCCTGGCTCCGGGCGCTCCCCGAGGGGGGGCGCATCGTGGCGCCGGTGGGCAAGACCGAGCAGCGGCTCGTGCTCATCGAGAGGCGGCGAGGTGTCCTGCTCGAGACCGACCACGGCGCCGTTCGTTACGTGAAGAACCGCTCGATGCGGTAGCGGTGCTCTGGGCGCAGCTGCGCTCGGGAGAGAGCGAGATTGGCCGCAGAGGCGCAGAGGACGCAAAAGGACTTCGATGGGATTGGTGCCCACGCCCCCGCGACCCGAGCGCGTCCAGCGGGCAATCTTCGCCCCTCTCTCCTTTGCGCCCTCTGCGCCTCGGCGGCCCAATCTCTCTCCGGGCGCTTGCGCGCTCCTGGAGCCTCGCGCGCGGAGCGGCTATACCGCCCGCGCGATGACTCCGCGCCGAGCCGGCTTTCGGATGCCCGCCGAGTGGGCCCGGCACGACGCGACCTGGGTCGCGTGGCCGAGTCACGAAGGCCTCTGGCAAGACCACCTCGCTTCGGCGCGGGAGGCGTTCGTCCGCCTCGTCGAGGCGATCGCCGAGGGCGAGACTGTCGAGGTGCTGGTGCCCGACGAAGCCCAGGAGCGCCTCGCGCGCGCCGCGCTGCCGCGTGAGCCCGCGGCGCAGCTGCGTAACGTTCTTCGCTTCCATCGCGTCCCGTTCGGCGACATCTGGCTCCGCGACACGGCGCCGATCTTCCTCCAGGGGCCTGGCGGCGAGCCGGCCACGGTGCGGTTCGTGTTCAACGGGTGGGGCGGCAAGTACGTGCTCGAGCACGACGACCGCGTCGCCGAGCGCATCGCGAGGCTGGTGGCCGGCGGCCAGGCCTTCGCGAGGCCGTTCGTCCTCGAGGGGGGCGCGATCGACGTCGACGGCGAGGGCACGCTGCTGACGACCCGGCAGTGCCTCCTCAACCCGAATCGGAACTCGTCGATGAGCCCGGCCGACGTCGAGTCGGCCGTGGCCGACGCCGTCGGGTGCGAGAAGGTCGTGTGGCTCGGCGACGGGCTGCTCAACGACCACACCGACGGGCACGTCGACACCGTCGCCCGCTTCGTGGCGCCGGGTCGGGTCGTGGCCATGGAGCCGCGCGCGGCCGGCGACCCGAACCGCGACGCGCTCCACGCCCTCGTGCGTGACCTCGGCGCCGCCGTCGACGCGCGCGGCCGTCGCCTCGACGTCGTGACCGTCCCGTCGCCGGGTCGTGTCGTCGACGACGCGGGCCGCGTGATGCCGGCGAGCTACGTGAACTTCTACGTGGCCAACGCCGCGGTCGTGGTCCCCACCTACGGGTCGCCCTTCGACGACGAGGCCGTCGAGCGCATCGGCGCGCTCTTCCCCGGGCGGCGCGCCCTCGGCGTCGACGCGCGCGCGATCCTCTCGGGCGGCGGCGCGTTCCACTGCATCACGCAACAGCAACCAGCGCGCGAAGGACCGTGATGGACGTCGAGGGCGGACGCGAGGTCACGGTCGGGGCGATCCAGTGCTCGCTCGGAGGCGCGCGGGCCGACAACCTCGCCCGCGTCGAGGGGCACGTCCGCGCCGCGGCGGCGCGCGGTGCGCGCATCATCCTGCCGCCCGAGCTCTTCGAGGGGCCGTACTTCTGCCGCGACGAGCGGACCGAATGGTTTGCCGAGGCGCGCGCGGTCGAAGACGACGAGGCCGTGGCCCGGATGCGCGTGGTCGCGCGCGAGCTCGGGGTCGTCATTCCCGTGTCGTTCTTCGAGCGCGCCGGGCAGGCCTATTACAACAGCGTCGCGGTCATCGACGCGGGCGGCGACCTCCTGGGCGTCTACCGCAAGAGCCACATCCCCGACGGCCCCGGCTACGAAGAGAAGTTCTACTTCCGCCCCGGCGACACCGGGTTTCGCGCGTGGAAGACGAAGTTCGCGACCATCGGCGTCGGCATCTGTTGGGACCAGTGGTTCCCCGAGTCGGCGCGCGCGATGATGCTCCTCGGCGCCGAGCTCCTCTTCTATCCGACCGCCATCGGCAGCGAGCCGCACGACCCGGACCTAGACACCCGCGACCCCTGGCAGCGGGCCATGATCGGCCACGCGGTCTCGAACGTCGTCCCGGTGGTCGCCGCCAACCGGACCGGCGACGAGGGGGGGCAGGTCTTCTACGGCTCGTCCTTCATCGCCGACGCCCGCGGCGACAAGCGCGCGGAGCTGGGCCGGGCCGACGAGGGGGTCGTCACGGCCGCGTTCGACCTCGACGCGACCGCCCGAGCCCGGGCCTCGTGGGGCTTTTTCCGCGACCGGCGGCCCGAGCTTTATGACGTTCTCATGACCGCCGACGGGCGAAGGCGCGTCCCATAGCCTCGTGGTGCGTCGAGTGGTGCGTCTCGCGGTGCGTGGCGACCTTCGCTGCGAAGGCCGGTGCGCATCGGGGTGTGCATCGCCCGGCCCGGCGGAAAAGAGGTGCCCGTGTCCCGCCTCGCGACTACGCTCCCGTCGGGGTTTTTGCCAATGCTCCGTCACACGTCCGATCGCCGAACCGCCCTCTGGGCCTTCGTCTTTTTTCCCGCGATCGGCTTCGCGCCGTACGTCGAGCCGCGGGTCATTCCCTGGATCCTGCCTCTGAGCCTCTACTTCGGGTTCTGCGCGGGCGTCTTCAGCCACAACCACAACCATTCGCCGATGTTCAAGAGCCGGCGAACGAACGCGTTCTACTCGGCGTGGCTCAGCGTCTTCTACGGCTACCCGACCTTCGCCTGGATCCCGACGCACAACCTCAACCACCACAAGTTCGTGAACAAGGCCGGCGACGCGACGATCACCTGGCGCTACTCGAAGCGGAACACGTGGCTCGTCGCGAGCACGTACTACTTCGTCTCGGCGTACTGGCAGGCCGGCCCGCTCAAGGAGTACATCGCGAAGGCGAAGAGCGGTAACCCCGCGCTCTACCGCCAGATCGCGACCCAGTGGGCCACGCTAGTGGGCGTGCAGTTCTCGCTCCTCGCGATCGGCTGGCTGACGCACGGGTGGGGGCGCGGCACGCTCGTGTGGGCGTTCGGCTTCGCGATCCCCGCGCTCTTCGCGGCGTGGTCGATGATCTTCATCAACTACATCCAGCACGTGCACTGCGATCCGTGGTCGGAGCACAACCACTCGCGTAACTTCGTCTCCGGGCTCGGCAACTGGCTCGTCTTCAATAACGGCCTCCACACCGCGCACCACGAGAGCGCGGGCCTGCACTGGAGCAAGCTCCCCGCGGCGCACGCGAAGATCGCGCACCTCATCGACCCCGCGCTCAACCAGCCGAGCATCTTCGGCTTCGTGATGCGGGCGTACGTCCTCGGCGCCCTGAGCGACAAGTTCCGCACGAAGCAGGTCGGCCGCGCGCCCTACGATCCCCCGGGCGGGGGCGAAGTGAAGCTCGAGACTGCCGGCGTGTCCGCAGTCGAAGCGGGCGTCAACGCGTCGATGGCGTAGACTTCCCGGTCGGGTCGCGCTCGAGATGCTGCCGCAGAGGCGCAGAGCATCGCTCAGGGCAGTTCCAACGGCACAAACGTTGCTTACCTCACTTCGCAGAACCCGAAGTTGCAAGAAGGCCGCCTTGGATCATTGCAGTCGCTCGGGGTCGTGCACGTCGTGCACCCGGGCGCCGAGCCGCCCGCGGACTTCTCGAAGTAGCACGTGCACTGAAAGGGAGGCGAGTACGCCGAGAGAGGCCCGAGCTCGGTCGTGCGCTTCACCTCCATCGCGCAGTCCGGCACCAGGTGCGACGTGATGAAGGCGTCGACCAGCTGCTGGGGCGGTTTGGGCACCACGACGGTCTGGATGAAGGCCTGGGCCGCCGGCGACACCGGATCGCCCCCCGAGACGTTCGTGAAGAAATGCAGCGGACCCCAGATCGGGTAATGCCCGTCCCGCACGTTCGCCTTGTCCGTTCGGGACGCGGTCGAATCCGGCAGGTACGCGCAATCCTGGCCGGAGGCCTTGAAGCCAAGGGCGCGAAGGTTGGATCGGTCGGTGTCGAACGTGTCGCTCGCCATGATCCCGATTGCCTGATTGGCCTTGACCGGGTCTTCGATGACGCGCATTCGAAGATCGATGTTCGTCGGAGATCCCTGGTCGACTCCCCAGAATGCGCTCGCGGGGACCCCGATCGCGTGCGCGATGATCTGTTGCGTGCCTGCGTTGGCGTTGCGCACGAAGTAGAGAGAGGGCTCGGTCCAGGGGGCCGCGGCGTCGTGATCGCCGCCCATTCCGAAGACCTCGCGCGCGGCCGCCGCGCTGATGGTCATCTGATTCGAGGACCCCGGCACGACGAAGACCATCGACTGCACCGGGCCGAGGTACTCGAAGATGCCGTTGTCCGGCGCGCCGAAGCCCGCGCACGTGGTCGAGAAGATGTCCGACTCCCCCACGTCGACGACGGCGCCGTTGCCGCCGAGGCTGCAAGGGGCCGAGGCGCCAGCGGCCGTGAAGTACATCGCGCTCGGTGACGTCGAGCCTGGCGGCGGATCCGACATGACGTGATCGCCGGGCTGCGGGCCAAGAACCGACTTCACGCCGGTGCACGAATTCGAGACCTTATACACGGGCGTGTAACCGGTCGCGATGAAGATGAGCGGAGCGAGCTTCGCCATCAGCGCAGGGAAATAACTCGAGCCCGTCATGTAGAGCACGTGAGGGCGCTCCGTCGCGTCCGCGCAACTCGGAAGCACCACGGTATCCGTCGCCGGTGCCGCGACGTCCATCGGCGCCGCGGCGTCCGCCGGTGCCGAAGCCATCGCGGGCGGGGCGATGAGGGCTACGTCCGCCGTGACTCCGCCGTCACAAAGGCCGAGCCGCTGGCAGTCGTCGAACGCCTGGCACTCGGCCGAGCCGCACTGGTTGAGGAAGTCTTGCGGCTCCTCGGGCGTTCCGAAGAAGCAGGCCAGTGGCCCCAGACCCGATGGCACGCACACGCCGTTGCTGCAAAAAGGGTGGCTGCCGAACGGCTCGCAATCGGTGTCCGACGTGCACTGGACCGTGCTTCGATCGACGATCAACGTACAGGCCGCGCACGCGACGACGAGGACGATCGTGGCCCAGCCCCGCTTCCCGAGTTCCTTCATCGATGAAAATTCCAGAGCATTCGGCCGGGCGCTCGCGAATCAGAACGTCGTATCGAAGCGGAGCGACGAGACGCCCACGGTGACCCGGGCGCTCGACGAGGAGGACAGCGTCGAAAATAGCGTGATGGTGCCAATGACCACCGCCGCGGCGAACAGCGAGTCGGCCAGGACGGCGTACGTCGTCGTGACCGCCCCGTCATGGTCCAGCGTCTCTCGGGTGACCGGATACTGTGCGCGGGCGTCCTGAAGGTCGCTCGCACGCGCCCTGGCGAGGAGCGCGAAGGCGACACCGCCCGCGGCGAAGGTGCCGGCGGTCACCCAGCCCGCTACGCGCAGGGGCGAGAGCCGGCGAGACGAACCGTCCACGTGACGCGGCGCAAGACTCGCGGAGCCCGGGGACGCCGGAGCCGCGGGATCGGGGGCCGCAAGCGACACCTGCACCGAGACGTTGTCCTCTGCCGCAACGTCGACGTAGCGCTCGACCGCGGGCCACCCCGCCAGCGACGCGACCACCCGGTGATGACCGATGCTGACCCGAAGGGGCTTCTCGAAAGGCGTCTTGCCGACGGGACGGTCATCGACCGTGATGTCGGCGGCCGCCGGCACCGTCGTGACGAGCAAGAGACCGATCCGCGTCCGCAGGACGCCGGCGCTGGCCTCCACCTCGGCGCGGTGGCGCTCGTCCGGCGCGGACTCCGCGAGATAGCGCTCGAACGCGGCCAAAGCTTCAGCGTATTCCCGCAATTGGAACTCGGTTTCACCGATGTTGTAGAAGGTAACTGGGGCGGGCACGAGCTCGCTCGCGCGGTGAAACTCGACCAGCGCGCCTCGGTAGTCGGCCTCGCGGTAGAGGCCCACGCCGCGCTGGAAATGGCTCGCCGCCTCACGGACGCCCGCGTCGCTGTCCGCCGCGTTCGCGCGGCGCGCGAGAGCCGCCGTCAACATGAACACTGACAAGGCGCTCAGCCCTTTTGGCGAGACGTGCCACTGCACCTTCATGACCGTTTCATAGATGTTTCTTGTCTCGGCTCTTCACGACATCCGTCAGCGATTCACGAAATGGCCTCTCGTGCGGCCCCCGATGCGGCACTCTAGCGTTCACGCCTGCCTTCGCAAGGACAATAGCCTCGCGCGTATTGTATGCTAGAGCGGCAAGATGTTGTTACGGTGGTGCATCTTCAGAGCGACGGGCGGGAGGTACGGGTGAATGTTTGAACCTTCCAGTGAGCCGGTGATCATCACGTGCGCGATCACCGGAAATAAGACGACTCGGGAGATGAATCCCGATCTTCCTTTGACGCCGAAGGAGCAGGGCATCGCCGCCTCGGAGGCGGTGGCGGCGGGCGCGTCGATCATTCATCTGCATGTGCGCGAGAGCAACGGGGCGGAGTGCCATACTCTTGAGCGGTTTGCCGAGGCGGTTGGGGAGATTCGGAGCCGCGCGCCCGAGGCTATCATCGAGGTCTCTACCCGGGCTGCCGCCGGCGAAGGGATCGACTATCGCGGGAATTGCCTCGAGCTCCGAACGGAAATGTGCTCGCTGAACGTCGGCTCGATCAATATCGGCAACGAAGTATTCCTCAACAGTCCGCCCGACGTGCGCAAGCTCGCGGCGCGCATTTACGAGCTGGGGATCGAGCCCGAACTCGACTGTTTTGACCTCGGCCATCTCGAGAGCCTCGTCGAGCTGCGCAAGCGCGGCATCTTGCGAGATCCCCTGCGGGCGCTGCTCGTGCTCGGAATCAACGGCGGGATCACGGCCGATCCGGGCAACCTGGTCCATATGGTTTCGCGTCTGCCCCCTGGGGCCCACTGGTCCGCGGTGGGAATCGGCCGGTTCCAGCTGACGGTCGCCGTTCAGGCGCTCATCATGGGCGGCAACGTCCGGGTCGGGCTCGAAGACACGGCGTACTTTCGAAGGGGCGAAGTGGCGCGCTCGAACGCGCAGCTCGTCGAGCGAGTCGTCCGGTTGGCCCGCGAGCTGGGGCGCGAGGCGGCGACACCCGCGCAGGCCCGTGACATCCTCCAGCTGAACGTCCGACGACGCTCCAGCGCGGTCGCAGGCCCGACCGAAGCCTAATGGACGAGAGGTCTTCTCCGGAGCCGCCGCCACCCGCAACGAGGCACGATGCTCATCGCATTCGATCGCAGGGAACCTCTGCTCGCCCGAGGCGTCTGGATCGCTCCCACCGCCGTCGTCACGGGCGATGTGCAGGTGGGGGAAGACTCGTCGATCTGGTTCCAGTCGGTGGTCCGGGGCGACGAGTCGGCCATCCGGATTGGGCGCGAGGTCAATGTGCAAGACGCGTGCGTCCTTCACACGGGAAGCCAGAGTGCCCTCCGGATCGCGGATGGCGTCAGCGTGGGCCACATGGTGATCCTTCACGGATGCGAGATTGGCGGGGGAACGCTGGTCGGAATGGGCAGCATCGTCATGGACGGCGCCCTGATCGGGCGGCGCTGCCTTGTCGCTGCGGGCAGTCTGGTCACGGCCGGCGCTCGCTTCGAGGACGAGTCGGTGATCATGGGCCGTCCGGCGAAGCGTGTCCGCTCGGTGACCCCCGAAGAGATCGAAAGAAATGAACGGCGAGTGCAGAAGTACATTCGCGCGGCCGCCATGTACGCGAGCGAGAAGTAGAGCCTGTCGCTCGAAATGAGCACATGGCAAGCAGCGATCCCGGTCGCTGCCGCAACGCTCGGCGGGGCGCTCAACGCCGTGGCGGGTGGGGGGCTGTTTCTGGCTTTCCCCGCGCTGATCCTGACGGGCATGGACCCGATCCCGGCGAACGCGACGAGCACGGTGGCGCTGTGGCCTGGGTCTCTCCTGAGCATCGGCGCCTATCGCAGAGAGCTGACGGCGCAGCGCAATGCGGGCCTCCTGGCCGCGGTAAGCGTGGTCGGCAGCGTGAGCGGCGCTGCCATCCTCTTGCGCACGCCCCAGCCGGTCTTCGGGCGCCTGCTTCCGTGGTTGATGCTGGCAGCGACGCTGCTCTTCGCCTTCGGCCGGTCGATGAGCGCTCTCTTCCAGCTCGCGCCGCGCCGGTCCATCGAGCCGTCTCCGTCCGGCCTCGCGGGCGTGCTGGTCGCGCAGTTCGCCATCGCGCTCTACGGCGGCTTCTTCGGTGGCGGCATCGGGATCATGATGCTCGCGCTGTTTTCGCTCTTCGGGATGCACGACCTTCACAGGATGAACGCCCTCAAGACACTTCTTGTGGCCTGCATCAATGGCGCCGCCGTCGTTCTCTTTGCGCTGGGTGGTTTGGTCCACTGGCCGTCGGCCATCGCGATGACGATCGGCGCGACCGTCGGCGGTTACGCGGGGGCCGCATACGGCCGCCGCCTGAATCCAAGATTCCTCCGCGTGTTCGTGATCGGCGTCGGCTCGGCGATGACGGTGTACTTCTTTTATCGTCGCTATGGAGCTCCGTAAGGATTGCTCGACTCGATTGGGTGAACGACCACGTGACCCCCGGTCGGGTCGACCTCGAGCCCACCGGGCGACGTTTCGGAGTCCGAGCCCCCGGCGACTGCACCCGCGGCGGGATCGGATCCGAGGCCGGGGCGGCCCGCGCGGTGCAGGAGGGCGATCGCCGGCGGCGACGCGCTCCGCCGGCTCGTCATGACGTGCCAGTCGAGGCTGACGTCGATGAAGACGTCGTTCGCCAGGAAGACTTGTTCGGATTTGGAATCGTAACCGGGGGCCAGGACCTCGACGACGTGAACCTCGTTCCGTGGGTACTGCCCGTGGTAGGGATTTCCCGGGACCGGAACCCCATCGATGGTGATCCTCGCCGAGGCGGGGGTCGCGCGCACGAAGAGGCCCGTCGTGGGGTGCGTCTCTGCGGTGCCTTGCACTTCGGCCGCCGCCGGAGCGGGTGATCGGGAAGCCGCCGCGACGTTCGCGCTCACCTGCACGGCACCCGGCGGGTGCCGCCGCGCGGCGAGCGCGACGATCAACACGACGGCGGCGCTGATCGCCGCGATGACCGCGAGCGGCGACCGCAATGGTTTGAAGGCGCTGCTCAGGCCCCCTGCGGGCGGCACGCTCATCGCGGGCGTGCTCCCGTCCCCGCGCGGAGGTTCGGAGACCCGTGGCGGCTCGGGCGTCGGTGCCTTCACCGCCAGCGACTCGCGAGAGGCCCGGGTGACCGACGCCGGAGCCCCCACGTTTCCGTCCGGAGTCAGATCTACGTTCGCCAGCGAGCGACGGAACAAAGTCGCCATCGACTCGGCGCGCTCCACGGTCTCGCGCGCACGTTCGGGCGCGAACGGAAGGAGCGCCTTCGCGACCTCCGCAGCGGTCCGGAAACGCGCGTCGCGGTCCCTCGCAAGGCACCGCGCCACGATGGCCGCGAGGGCCTCGGGAATCTCGGGTCGTAGCGTGCGGAGGTCCGCCGCAGGTCGCTCGAGGATCGAGACGACCAGATCGGCCAAGGGCTGCGTCGCGTCGAACGGGCCTCGTCCCGCAAGAAGCTCGAACAGCGTGACCCCGAGTGACCACAGGTCCGTTCGGTGATCGACCGTGGCGGTCGACCGGAGCTGCTCGGGAGACATGTAGCAAGGCGAGCCCATGATGATCGTCGTCTGGAGGGCTCCCTTCTCGACGAACGAGAGCTTCGAAATACCGAAGTCGAGCAGCTTGATGATCTGCCGGCCCGGAGCTCGCTCGACGAGGAAGAGGTTGTCGGGTTTGACGTCGCGATGCACGATCCCGCGGGCGTGCGCCTCGGCGAGACCCTCGCACACCTGAATCGAATATTCCGCGGCGCTCTCGACGTCCAACCGGCCCAGCATTTCGAGGAGCTTTGCGAGGCTCTGACCCTCGAGGTACTCCATGACCATGTACGGGCTTCCGTCGTCGGCCACACCGGCGTCGAGGACGCGTGCGACGTGCTCGCTCTTCATCTGCGCCGCCGCCTTGCCCTCGCGCGTGAAGCGCTCCAAGGCTTCGCGGTTCGCGCAGATCTCTCCGCGAGGGAGCTTGAGCGCGACGGTTTGATCGAGGTGAAGATGAGTCGCCGCCACCACGACCCCCATCCCGCCCTCTGCCAAGATCCGATCGACTCGGAACTTGCCGACGATGATCTGTCCCACGAGACCATGAGACGTCGAGCCGCCCACCTCCTCCGCCATGAGTCCGTGCTAGCACGTTCGAGCGGACGTCGATAGAGATCGACGCCTCAGAGTGAGGTGCGCGAGTCACGACCTATCGAATGCCCCGAGGCCCAGGGCTTATCCCTGCACGCCAGGGGCGCGATTCGAGGCCGGCAATTTGCCGACTAAGCTTTATCGCTCGGTGTCCGGACCGTTTCTCTACGTTTGCCATCTCGTTCATCGGCGTCCGTCTAGTCATTTGTTCACGCGCATCGCTACGCCGTTCGCGGGCCAACTCACGGTGCAGCCGGCGGTGACCGCTGACGTGCTCCGTGACGAAGTGATCGTAAGAGCGCCGTGGACAGGGCCGCGCGCCCCAGGGAGGCGAAACCAGAGCGGGAGCGGGGAGTGACGCCCATTCCGACGGCGCTCCCCGCTTCCTTTGTTGCGGTGGCCCCTCGCCTACGCGGTGTGCGCGGGCATCGGCGTCGCGGCGACGGTCACGCCGGCCGGCGCGTTGCCGGTCGGTGCAGCCGTTGTCGCCGGCGAGGGCGTGGCCGTGCTCGTGGCCGGCGCGGGAGCCTCGACGGGCGTCGAAACGGGCGACGTGGTAACGGGCGTTACGACGAACTTCGCCAACGTGGGTCGGCGTTCCAGCACGAGCGGAACGGATTGCTACCCTTGCATCCGGCCAATTCGGCTGGGACGGCCCCGTCGTGCTCGACCCGTCCAACGTGTACTGGCACGGGACGGATGGGATCTGGGGCATCGGCAAGAACTGATGCGCGAACGGGTCTCGACTTCGGCTCCACGTTCTACACGGTGCAGGATCCGACCCATCCCGCGCGTCCTGCAGAGGGGACTGTCTCAGGGGACATTGTATTGGCACGGGGGGTGACGCCGGGGCGTCGCTGAGCGCGCCCTCGCCTACCCTCACCCCGCCTCGACCCGCAATCGCGCATTCGCGACATACGGCGGATCGAGGAACGCCTCGAGCGCCTCGACGTACCGCTCCGGCGCTTGCCGGTGCGGGAAGTGCCCCACGCCGGGAAAACGCGTCAGTGTGGCGCCCATGAGCGCTCCGGCCGCGATGCCGTGCTTGATGGGAATGAGCATGTCGCTCTCGCCCCAGAAGATCGCGACGGGCGGCAGCGTGGACACGCGACTCGCGCCGTCGAGGAAGTGCCGGTGCTGTCCCCAGCCGTTGATGACGTCGCGGACGCTGCGCGAAAACGCGCGCGCCGTGCCGGGGCGAGCGTTGTACGCGGCGAGGATCGCGATCTCCTCCTTCGTGAACGCCGCCCCCGCCGCGTTGAGCGCGCGCGTGGTGCCGAACGACATGAAGGGCTGGCCGAAGCGTTCGACGAAGAACGGGAACGACGCCCACCGTAGCGCGGGCCCCACTTCGCGACCGAGACCGCCCGACGACTCGAGGCCGAGGCGGCGGACGCGCCCGCGGTGCTCGAGGAGCATCCACATGGCGACGCCGCCGCCGTAAGAGTGGCCAACGAGATCGACCTGGTCGAGACCGAGCTGGGTGAGCCAAGCGCCCACGAGGTTCGCGTGCCACTCGAGCGCGTAGCTCGCGTCCGGCCGCGACGACTCGCCGTGGCCCGCGAGGTCGAGCATCAGCACGCGGCGGCGCCGCGCGAGGGCGGGGGCCACGGGGAACCACGTGCGATGCGAATCGCAGAGCCCATGCAAAAGGACGAGGGGAGGCCCGCTGCCGAGCTCTGCCCAGTGCAGATCGACCTCACCGACGCGCGCGAACGAGCTCTTGGGAACGATAGGGGTACTCACGCGACCCTTAATCCGTCGTACGCCGCGATGCGTCAAGCTCCTAAAACCGCGCTCCCTTGCGCTAGGTCATGTAGACGCCGCCGTTGATCTGGACGGTCTGGCCGGTGACGAAGCCGTTGGAGGCGATGGCGACCGTCAGGTCGGCGACCTCGCTCGCTTTCCCAAGGCGGCCCACGGGCAAGCGCTCGGGCGAGGCCGCGGCCACCCCGGCGATCATGTCGGTCTTCACGAGGGCCGGCGAGATGGCGTTGGCGGTGATGCCGTCCCTGGCGAGGAGAGCTGCATACGCGTGCATCATCCCTTCGACGCCGGCCTTGGACGCCGCGTAGTGCGGCCCGACGATGCCGCCGATCTTCGACGCGACCGACGTGATGTCTATCTCGCTCACTTCTCTAAGAAGCCGCCTCGAGCAGCCCCGCCGCGCCCATGCCGCCGCCGATGCACATCGTCACGATGGCGTAGCGCCCGCCGCGTCGCCGCAGCTCGTGCAGGGCCGTGGCGGTGAGCTTGGCGCCGGTGCACCCGAGGGGGTGACCGAGGGCGATCGCGCCGCCGTGGATGTTGAGCTTCGCCGGGTCGATCGCGAGCGTTCGCTGCACGTAGACGGCCTGGCTGGCGAAGGCTTCGTTGAGCTCGATGATGTCGATGTCGCGGAGCGTGAGGCCCGTCTTCTTGAGCAGCTTCTGCACCGCCGAGATGGGCCCGATGCCCATGAGCGCGGGGTCGACCCCGGTCGTCGTGAACGCGCGGAAGAAGCCGAGCGGCTTCACGCCGAGCGAATCGGCCTTGTACTTGCTCATGACGAGCGCGGCCGCCGCGCCGTCGGACAGCGGCGACGCGTTGCCCGGCGTGACGCTCCCGTCTTTCGAGAACGACGGCTTCAGCGCCCCGAGGCCCTCGAGCGTGGTGTCGCCGCGAACGAGCTCGTCTCGCTTGAACTCGACGTCGACGTGCTTGCCGTCGACGTACCGGGTCGCCTTGACCGGCACGATCTCTTGCTCGAAGACGCCGGCCTTCACGGCGGCCGCCGCCTTTTGCTGGCTCTTGACCGAGAACTCGTCTTGCTCCTTGCGCGTGATGCCGAACTTCTTCGCGACGTTCTCGGCCGTGATGCCCATGGGCGTGTAGACCGACGCCACGCGGCGCATCGCTTCGGGCGAGGCGCTCAGCTTGTTGCCCGTCATCGGCACCATGGTCATCGACTCGACGCCTCCCGCGACCACGACGTCGTAGTTCCCGGTCGAGATCGCGCCCGCCGCCAGCGCGATGGCCTGGAGCCCGCTCGAGCAGAAGCGGTTGATGGTCTGCGCGCTCGAGTCGACCGGCAGCCCACCGAGCAGGCCCACGGTTCGCGCCACGTTCAGGCCTTGCTCGCCCTCGGGCATCGCGCACCCGAGAATGAGCTCTTCGACCTCGGACGCCTTCACGCCCGGGTTTCGCGCCATGAGCGCGGCGACGACCTGACCGGCCAGCTCGTCGGGCCGGGTCTGGGCGAGGGTTCCCTTGTGCGCGCGGCCCACGGCTGAGCGCACCGCATCCACGATCACGATGTTTTCGATCATGGCTAGTTCCTCAGCGGCTTGTTGTTCATCAGCATGTACTGCATCCGTTCCTGGCTCTTTTGCTCGCCGCAGAGGCTCAAGAAGGCCTCGCGCTCGAGCTCGAGCATCTCGTCTTCGGTCACTTCGTGGGCGCCGCCCGACACGCCGCCGCAGAGAATCTCGGCGAGCTTGCCGGCGATCTTCGCGTCGTAGGGGCTCGCCTGGCCGGCGTCGACGAGCGTGCCGATCATCATCGACAACGTAGCCATTCCGCTCTCGCCCGGTAGCACGTGCGCGCGCGACGCCGGCGGGTGCCAGCCGCTCTGCGCGAGCCCGAGGGCGCGGGCCTTCGCGTCGGCGACGAGGCGCGCCTTGTCGAAGCTCACGCCCGAGGTGCGCTTGAAGTACCCGAACGCCTTGGCCTCTTCGGCGCTGGTCGCGACGCGGACCATGGCGATGTTCTTGAACACCTGCGTGACGAGGGCGTACGAGTCGACCGTCGCGCCGTCTTGCACGCCGTCGAAGGCGCGCCACAAGAGGTTCATCGTGCCGCCGCCGCCGGGCACGAGGCCGACGCCGACCTCGACGAGGCCCGCGTACGTCTCGGCCGCGGCCTGCACGTTGCCTGCGCCGAGCGCGATCTCGAGGCCGCCGCCGAGCGTCATGCCGTAGGGCGCCGCCACCACCGGGACCATCGCGTACTTCATGCGCTGGCAGGCGTACTGGAAGCCCTTGACCATCGTGCGGAGCTCGTCCCAGTCCTTGTTGCCCGCGGCCATCACCACGGCCATCAGGTTGGCGCCGACGCAGAAGTTCTCGCCCTGGTTGGCGACCACGAGGGCGCGAAAGTCGGTCTCGGCCTTCGACACCGCGTCGTCCATGAGCTTGATGACGTCGGCGTCGATGCTGTTGGCCTTCGTCTTGAACGTGAGGCCGAGGACGCCGTCGCCCAGGTCCCACGCCTCGGCGCCGTCGTTCTTGAGCACGGGCGCGGCGCCCTTGCGCAGCGCCGGCAGCGGGGCCGTGCGCGGGTCCGCCGGCTTCGCGACGTACGCGTTCTTGAGCAGGTCGAAGACCTTGCCGTCGGCCGTGTAAAAGCTCTTCGCGCCCGAGCCGCGCATCTTCTCGATCGACGGGGGGAGCGACACGCCGTCTTTCTTCATGCGGTCGAGAACGGCTTCGAAGCCGATCGCGTCCCACGACTCGAAGGGCCCGAGCTCCCAGTTGTAACCCCAGCGCATTGCCTCATCGATGGCGGTGATGTCGTCGGCGATCTCGCCGATGCGACGCGCCGAGTAGGCGAGCGATCGCGAGAGCACCTTCCACGCGAACTTTCCGGCCTTGCCCTCGTCGGCGAAGAGCTTGCGCATGCGAGCGCCCACGTCTTCGATCTGCGCGAGCTCCTTCACCTTGGCGCGGATCTCCTTGTCTCCGCCGCGCGGCCGGTACTCGAGCGTCTTCGGGTCGAGGGTGTCGACGCCCTCCTTGCCCTTCTTGTAGAAGCCTCCTTTGGTCTTGTCGCCGAGGAGCTTCTTCTCGACCATCGCGCGAATGAAGGGCGGGATCTTGAAGACCTCGCGGTCTTCGTCGCCGACGAGCGACGCGTAGCAGTTGTCGGCCACGTGAACGAAGGTGTCGACGCCGACGAGGTCGGCCGTGCGGAACGACGCGCTCTTCGGGTGGCCGATGGGCTCGCCGGTGATCCCGTCGACGTCTTCGGGGGCGAGGCCCTCTTCGAGCATCAGGTGGATCGTGGTGAGCATGGCGTGACAACCGATGCGGTTGCCCACGAAGTTCGGCGTATCTTTGCCGATGACGACGCCCTTCCCGAGGAGGTCTTCGCCGGCGCCGCGGATGCGGTCGAGCGACTCGGCCGACGTCTCGGGCCCGGCCACGAGCTCGAGGAGCTTCATGTAGCGGACCGGGTTGAAGAAGTGCATCACGAGGAAGCGCGATTTGAACGACGCGCTGCGCCCCTCCATCATCTCGGTGATGCGCAGGCCGCTCGTGTTCGAGGCCACGATGCAGTCGCCGTGGACGATCTTCTCGAGCTTCGCGAAGAGCGCTTGCTTCGGCGCGACCTGCTCGATGATGGCCTCGACGACGAGGTCGACGTCGCCCAGCTTGGCGAGATCGTCTTCGACGTTACCCACCGAGACGAGGCGCGCGCGGTCCTTGTGAAAGAACGCGGCGGGGCGGCTCTTGATGGCCTTCTCGAGGCCGCCGCCCGCGAAGCGGTTGCGCGCGGCGCGGTCTTTCTTCTCGGCGTCGGTCAGGTTCGGCGGCACGATGTCCATCAAGAGGACCTGGATGCCGGCGTTGGCGAGGTGGGCGGCGATGCCGCTCCCCATGACGCCCGCTCCGATGACGGCGGCGCGGCGGATCGGTTTGCGCATGAGACGAGGACTCCTTGACGGTCAGATGCCGCTGCCGCGGCCGCGTGGCCGTGAGCGGTTCGCGGCGGCGCGAAGAATTGCGCGCAAGGCCCCGCCGACGCAAGCGGTCCGTGACGCAGTGAGCCAGCTTTCTTGCCCAGCATTTTTTGCGGTAGAGCCGAACGTTCAGGGTCTCTCGGCCGCGAGCGCGGCCTGCACTGACGGGCGCTGCTGCACGCGGGCGGAGAACGCCTGCAGCGACGGCCACTTCGCCAGGTCGATGCCGGTGTACTGGGTCCACGTCAGCATGTTGAAGAGGTACCCGTCGGCCACGGAGAAGGTGTCGCCCACCAGGTGGGGATGCTCGTCGAGACGTTTCGCGACGAAGTCGAAGCGCTTGGCGATCTTCGTGCGCGCCAGCTCCTTGGCCTCGTCGGAGCCGCCAAAGGAGGGGCGCGAAGGCCTCGTGGATCTCGGTCGCGATGAAGTTCAGCCACTCTTACACGTGGTACCGCTCGAGCGTGCCCGCCGCGGGGATGATGTTCGCCTCGGGCCGCTGGTCGGCGATGTACTAGGTGATGACCGCCCCCTCGGTGAGTAGGCTCCCGTCGTCGAGCTCGAGGGCCGGCACGTAGCCCTTGGGGTTGATCGCGTAGAAGTCCCGGCCGTCGCTCGTCTTGTGCGAGCGCGTGTCGACCCGAACGAGCTCGAACGGCAGCCCGGTCTCGACGAGGGCGATGTGGGGGTGCAGCGAGCAGGTGCCGGGCGCGAAATAGAGCTTCATGGGCGAGCGTCCTGTAGGGGAGGTTCCGACGGGCGTCGAGGCGCCGTGCGCGGAGCCGGGGAGCCCGAGTCTACGCGCCGCATGCCGCCAGGTATCGCAGCGCCCCGCGGCTCGGCATGAAGAAGTAAGCGCCGCCGCGCACTTCGACGACGCGCGGCAGGTCGTGGACGCGGCGCGTCGGGCAACCCGGTCCACCCGGCATCGTGAAGTCGGCCGCCGGGAAGGGAACGGTTCGCCGAGCGCCGAGCAGCGGATCGGGGTCGCGGCTCAGGCCGGCGAACGTGGGGTTGACCGCCCAGTTCGACTGCACGAAC
Organism: uncultured Myxococcales bacterium; assembly: GCA_937902985.1. Lineage (GTDB taxonomy): Bacteria > Myxococcota_A > Polyangia > Polyangiales > Polyangiaceae > Palsa-1150. Next base: position 36,360 of record CALFNG010000477.1, on the reverse strand, counting down.
TCGAACTGCCGATTCAGGTTGGCGTTGAAGCAGAGAAAGTGGAGGCCGCGGTCCTTGTCGTCGCACTGGCGCAGGCGTTCGAGGTCGTACACGGGGTCGGCCGGGTCGCCGTACATGCGGCCGCGGCGCACGATGCGATGAAGGGCGGTGAGCGCGAGCACCGCCTTTCGCTTCTCGGCATCGTCGGGCGAGCCGCTGAGTTCGACGTCGTGCGGCACGGGGAGCGTCGTGTCGCGCGGGTTGGTGCGCCGGATGTGCGCGCCAATGGGGCAGCGCGCGCCGAACCCGTCGCCCGTCTCGTAGTAGAGAAAGTCGTTCAGCTTGTCTTCGGCGTCGGGCCCGGGTCGCTCCGGATACCGCGTGATCGGCGTGCCGTTCGGCCAGCGGCCGACGAGGCGCGACGCGAGCCACTCGGCGCCTTCGCGCCCGGCCGGCAGCCCGGGGATCGCGTCCTTGGCCTTGTAGACGTATTCCCAGAACGCCCGCACGTCTTGCTGGAGCTGGCGGAAGACGAGATAGCTGCCGTTGCGCCCGAAGTCGTTGAAGCCCGGTCGGGCCACGGCCGGGGCGAGCACGCCTGCGCGGTCGGTCTCGGCCGGGACGTGCGGCGCCATCGGCAAGTGGCCATAGCCGTTCTCGTAGCCGAGCAGCACTTCGCCGTCGGCGATGATGTCGCCCTTGCCGGGCTGGGCGAGGCTCGCAATCTGGGGGTTCGTGATGCCGTCGCGGAAGCCGAAGTGCTCTTTGCGAAGGACCGGATCGGTCGGCACCGTGTCGAGAACGGCGGTCTCGCGCACGCCGTTGGCCTCGACCAGGGTCGCGTCGATGACCGCCTTGAGCGCCGCGTACCCCTCCGGAGTGCAGTGCATTCCGAACACTGCCAGCAGCCCGTGCACGGGTCGGCCCGGCCCGCCCCACGCCCACTTCGTCGGGTCGCTCGCCCCGTCGTCGCCCAGGCGCCGCGCGCGGTTCGGATCGGCCAGGCCCTCTTGAAAAGGCTGGCTGAAGCCGTTGAGCGCGATCGTGGGCAGCCCCAGCGCCGCGAACCCGGGATGGGTGAAGGCGAGGTTACAGCACACGTCGCGAATGAAGGGCGGCTGCTCGCGCGGCGTCTTCCGGTAGTCGCCGAACTGCAGGTGATTCACGACCGAGCCGAGCCAGGCGCGGGCGCGCGCCGCGTCGACGATCTCGAACATGACGTAGCGCGCCGCCGTGTGGTGGCGGTAGCCGTTCAAGACGAGACCCTGGATCTCGTCGAGCTCGAGCGAGCTTCCCGGTTGCGTGTTCACATGAACCTCAAGTCAATCTCCGGAGCCAGGCGTCGAGGCCGCCGGCGCTCGGCGCGTCGTGGAGCCGAGTCCGGATCCACGTGTTGTTGTTGATGGTCTCGATCGTGAGGTCGGTGTAGGCGCTGTAGAAGAACTGCGTCGGCACCTGGTAGGCGCGCGTCCACGACTTGAACGTCTCCTCGTCTTTCGCGCCCTCGAAGGCGAAGGCCACCGTTCGCGGGTATTCCCTGGTGCACGACCAGGCGAGGTTCAGGCCCTCGGGCGCCCGGTCGACGAAGTCTCCGAGATAGCTCTCCCAGCTCTTGTCGTAGTTGCTGAAGAAGAGGAGGCGCCGGTCCGACTCGAAGAGGAGCCACTTGGCGAAGTGGATCGACGGGATGGTCCCCAGCTGGCCGATGTACTGGAAGTGATTCTGCGATATGCGGTTGACGGTCGCGTGCGCGTGCTTGAGCACCGTGAGGCGGCCGCTGCCCTCGCGGAGCGGAACGACGTGGGTCAACGCGTTCTGCGTCCCGTGGTCCTCGGAGCGGGCGATCGCCGAGAACGCCTCGCGGTCGGCGTCGGTCCACCGCTCCTGGTGCTCGCGCACGTCGAAGACGGCGTCGTGCTTCTGCCACTCGAGGAGCGCCTTGGGCAGGTTGAGCAAGATGGGCAGCGTGTCTTTGAGCTTGCCGGCCTCGATCCAGGGGGCCCAGCCTTCGCTCAGGTGCTGGCTGCGGACCACCGGGTCGGGCAGCGGCGGCGCCGGCTGATCGACGTCGAGCCCGGCGAGCCGCGGGTCGGTCTTCGACAGCGCGCGAACGTGGTCTCGAACGCGCTCGAAGAGTTGCTCGGGCCCGCACCCGTTGGCCGTCTCGAGGTACGTGAGGATGATCTCTCGCAGGTCCCGCTCGAGCCGGATCCGCGCGATGCTCCGGTGGGAGTGCCCCTGGTACGAGGCCGTCGACGGGACGAGCCCCGCCTTGAGATAGGCGGCGAGGCGGCCGGCGGGCTCGGGGGAGCCGGCCGCCGGGAAGCCCGAGCAACACCCGAAGATCTCGGCGAGGGTGTCGCGCGCTCGCGCCGAGAGTGCGTCGAGGTGGGCGGCTTGCGCTTCGACCTCGCCGGAAAACGGCGTGTCGAAGTTGGATTCGAAGGCGAGCCACACCGAAGAGTCCGCCTGGTCGCCGTCTTTCGGAATGACCACGAGGCGGGCGAAGTGAATGCCCAGCTCAGGGTCGGCGAAGACGCTCGGAGCCGACGCGCCGAGCGCGTCGAGGGTCGCTCGAAGGGGCGCCTCGCGGTCGACCCTGGCCAGAACGGTCAGGGATTCTTGACGGATGGGGGACTGCCGCTCGGGCGTGGGCGTGAGCGAGAGTGTGGGCATCGAAGTAACGACTACTCTACACCGCTTTTCAAGGCGGCCATCTCACGAACGATTCGTTCGATGAGACCGAGGCTGAAGGGCTTTTCGATGCGCCGGTTGCCGATGGTCGTCAGGAACTCGGCGGCCCTCGCGGTGAAGGCGCCGCCCGTCATGAAGACGACGCGCTTGGCGAGCGCAGGCACCCTCGCGAGGAGCTCTTCGTAGAGCTCGATGCCGCTCTTTCCCGGCATCATGAGGTCGCAGAAGATGACGTCGAAGTCGCCCCCGGCCTGCACCGCGGCGACCGCGTCGCGAACGTTCGTCGTCGCCGTGACGTCGTGATTCGCGCCGAGCAGCTCCCGCAGCGTGTGGGCGATCGAGATCTCGTCGTCGACCACGAGCACGCGCGCGCGGGGCCGTTGCCCCGACGGGGGCGCCTGGCTCGGCGGCGCCTCGGCCTCGATCGATTCGCGGTCGGTCGTGGGCAGGGCGACGCGGAAGGTCGTGCCCTCGCCGGGCGCGCTGTGCACCGTGATGCGCCCGCCGAGCGCGGTCACGATGCCGTGGCAGATGGAGAGGCCGAGGCCCATTCCAACGCCGCGCGGTTTGGTGGTGAAGAAAGGATCGAAGATGCGCGAGAGGATCTCCTGGGGTATCCCTTCCCCGTTGTCGGCGACCTCGAGGACGGCGCTGTCGTCTCCGTCGGGCCGCACCTGGACGCGGATCTCGTTGCTGGCCACGCGGGTCTCGGGCATGGCGTGGGCCGCGTTGAGCAGCAGGTTGAGGACGACCTGCTCGAGGCGCGACTCGTTCGCCCATACGGGGCCCGCCGCTTCGAACGACGTCGACACGCGCGCGCGGTGGCGGATCTCATGACCGGCGATCTTGATGGCGGAGCGGGCGACGACCGCCAGATCGACGCGCCGCCGTGTCTCGCCGTCGGCGCGCGAGAACGCTCGAAGCTCGCGCACGATGGTGGCGACGCGCTCGGCGCCGCGGTGGGCCTCGCGCAGCAGCTCGATGAGCGCGTCGACGCTCGCGGGATCCCGCGCGCCCTCGGCGAGCTTCCGGGCGATCCAGTCGAGATTCAGCATCAGGTAGGCGAGGGGATTGTTGATCTCGTGGGCGACGCCCGCGGCCATCGTGCCGATCGCCGCGAGGCGGTCGGCCTGAACGAGCTGGGCCTCGAGCGCCTTTCGCGCGCTGGCGTCGCGGACCATCGTGATGACGGCGGGCTGCCCCTCGAAGTCGCACGGACCGCTGCTCGACTCGAGCTCGACGATCGTCCCGTCGACCCGCCGCGCGTGGTAGATCATCGGCGCCAGGCGCCCGCCCTCGAGAATGAACTTCTCCCGCGAGCGCACCGTGTCGGCCTCGCCGGGGTCGAGGCGGCACGTGACGGGGAAGCCGTAAAGGTCTTCGGCCTTGGCGAAGCCGAGCACCTTCGCGTACGCCGCGTTCGCGAACACGAACTTTCCCTCGCGGATGATGCCGAAGGGCTCCGGGGCGATCTCCATCACGTCGCGGAACTGCGCTTCGGTGCGGCGGCGGGCCCGCTCGGCCTCGACGCGGGCGGTCACGTCGACCACCAGGGCGAAGACCACCGGGTGGCCCTCCAGCATCGCCGAGCTCGCCGACACCTCGATGACGGCCCGCCCGCCGTCGCGGCGGAGCACGGTGAGCTCGTACGAGCGCTCGCCGAGCTCGCCGGCCGAACGGCGCGCGAAGCGCTCCTGGATGCGTCCGGCGTCTTCGGCCACGATGTGGCTGAGCGGATCGCGCTCGAGCAGCGCCTCGACGGGCCAGCCGAGAATCTCGGCGGCCGCCTCGTTGATGTAGACGCAGCGGGGCCGCGGGCCGTCGACCAGCGTGACGGTGACGCCGATGCGGGCGCCGTGCGCCGCTTCGAGAATGGCCTGACCGAGGGCGCCGACGTCGACGTTCGCCGGCAACTTTCGTTCGACCATATTCGCGTCAGATTCGCCGCCGCACCCCGAGTGCGTCAAGCTGAGGGAGTGCTCGCTCCCCCGACTCCCGCGCGCACAGGTCGCCGGGCCGGCTGGGTCGCCAGGACCCGCAGGACTCGCCAGCGCCGGTGTGGGCGCCGAGGCGCGTGTAACCTGCGGCGCGGACGCGCGTAATCGGTGGCATGCGCGGTTCGGGCGAACGTGACAGCGAACGTGAACGTGACAGAGGCGCCGGGCGGGAGAGAGAGGCGAAAACGTGAAGTCCGGCCGACAGTCCGAGCTCGGCTACGAGCTCTTCGTGCCCTCGATGCGGCGCCGCGCCTTCGTGAGCGCCGCGCTGGCCGGCGCCGGGACCGTCGCGCTCGTTCTCGGAGGGGGGGCCTACGCGCTCGCCGACGAGAACGAAGAGCGCAAGGCGCGCGCGACCTTGCGGCCCGACGGGCGCCCCCGCCTGCCGCCTAATCAGTACCTCCTGAAGCGCCTGCGGCCCATGGGGGGCGACGAGGGCGACCCCAGCCCCGGCGGCTGGCGGCTCGACGTGCACGGCGAGGTCGACGCGCCGTTCAAGCTCGATTTCGCCGGAATGCTCGCGATGCCGCAGGTCGACCAGGCGTGCGACGTTCACTGCGTGACCAAGTGGACCGTGCTCGACGCCCGCTTCACGGGGGTGCGCGTCGCCGACCTCGCGGCCGCCGCGAAGGTGAAGCCGAGCGCGCATCACGTCGTCTTCGAGGCGGCGGGGGGCTACACGTCGAACGTGCCGCTCCGCGAGGCCCTCGCCCCCAACGTGCTCATCGCGCACCGCCTCGAGGGGACGCCCCTCGCCCGCGCGCACGGCGCCCCGGTGCGCGCCCTCGTTCCGGATCTGTACTTCTGGAAGAGCGCCAAGTGGCTCACGGGAATTCGCTTCGTCTCGGCCGACGCGCCGGGCTTCTGGGAGACGCGCGGCTACCACAACCACGCGGACCCCTGGCGCGAAGAGCGGTACAGCTGACGGGCATGGCAGACGCCGGCAGGAGACGCTTTCACTGGCGGGCGTGGCTTCGCGCCTTTCACCGCGACGTGGGCTATGCGGCCGTCGGCTTGACGGTCGTCTACGCGCTCAGCGGCCTCGCGGTGAATCACGTGGCCGACTGGGACCCGAACTTCACCGCGTCGTCGTCGACCCACGAGCTCGGCGCGCCCTTGCCCGACGACGACGACGCGGCGAAGGCGCTCGTTCTCGCCAGGCTCGGCATCGCCGAGGCGCCGCGCGAGGCGTACCGCGAGGGCGACGAGTTCGAAGTGCTCTTCGAGCACCGCACGCTGCACGTCGCGGTGGCCACCGGTCACGTGGTCGACGAAGGCCAGAAGCCGCGCTTCTTCTTGAGGGCCGCCAACTGGCTCCACCTGAACCGCGGCAAGAAGGCCTGGAAGTACTTCGCCGACGCCTACGCCGTGGGCCTGCTCTTTCTCGCCGTCTCCGGCCTGTTCATGATCGCCGGCAAGAAAGGCCTCGTCGGCCGCGGCGCGTTCTTCGTCGCCGCCGGGGCCGCGGTGCCCATCGTCTATCTCGTCTTGGCTCGCTGAGACGAGAGGGGTTGAACAAGAAGACGGGAAGACAGTCGAATAGAGCCTCAGCGGAGGGGGTCTGGCTCGTCGTTTGCCCATGAGCCCTGGCGCGTCGGGTGAGCGAGCTCGCGGCCGAGGGCCTCGATGAACTCGCGGCGGGGCCACTCTTCGGCGCCCATCGAGAGGGTGTGTTCGGTCGCCACCTGCGCGTCGATGAGCGGAAACCCCCAGCCGGCCAGGCGCTCGGCGAGGCGCACGAGGGCGATCTTCGACGCGTTCGGCGCCCACGAGAACATCGACTCCCCGAAGAACATGCGGCCGATCGACACCCCGTAGAGGCCGCCGGCGAGCTTGCCGTCGAGCCAGGTCTCGACCGAGTGCGCGTAGCCCAGGCGGTTCAAGAGGAGGTACGCGTCCGCCATGGCGTCGGTGATCCACGTGCCGTCCTGGCCGGGCCGCGCCGTCTTCTGGCAGGCGCGGATCACGCGCTCGAAGGCCGAGTCGTAGCGGATCTCGTAAGTGCCCTTCGCGAGCACGCGCCGGAGCGTGCGGCCGACGTGCAGGCGATCGACGGGCAGCACGCATCGCGGATCCGGCGAGTGCCAGAGGATCGGCATGCGGTCGTCGTACCAGGGGAAGATGCCCGATCGGTACGCGAGGAGCAGGCGCTCGGGCGAGAGGTCGCCGCCGATCGCGAGCAGTCCCTCCTCCGCGTCGTCGACCGGAGGGAACGCGAGCGCGCGGCCGAGCCGGCGCACGGGCATCAGCCGCGTGGACCGCTGGGCGGGGGGAGGCCGGCCGGTCGGCCCACGGAGCGGCCGGCCGACCCGCGGTCGGCGAGGACGCGCATCGCCGCGTTGTGACCGGCGCAGCCGATGACGCTGCCCGCGGGGTGCGTCCCGGCGCTGCACGAGTAGAGGCCCGCGATCGGGGTCGCGTAGGGCAGGCGATCGGCGAACCCGAACTGGTTGTCGACGTGATGGATGTGACCCCGCGTGATGCCGAAGTGCTGCTCGATCTTCGGCGGGGTCAGCGCCATCGCGTCGACCACGAGCTCGCTCGTGCCCGGCGCGAAGCGATCGCAGATCGACAGGAGGTGCTTCACGTAACTGGCTTCTTCGGTCTCCCAGTGCTTGCCCTCGCCGAGGGCGTAGGGGACCCACTGCACGAAGAGGGCGCTGTTGTGGTGGCCTTGCTCGTCTTTCATCGTCGGGTCGAGCGTCGTGTGAATGTACCACTCGATGGTCGGGAACTCGGGGAGGCGCCCGGCCTTTACGTCGGTGAACGAGCGCTCGAGCGACGCGAGCACGTCGCGCTCGTCGGGCAGGAGATGAATCGTCGGTCCGTAGGCCGCCTCGTAGTTTCCGTCGGCCGCGAGGCACCAGAACTTCGGCAGGCCCGCGAGCGCGAGGTTCACCTTCATCGTCGTGCCGTCGCGCGCGTACCCGTCGAGGCGGGCGTTGTACGCGCCGGGCAGGAGCGTGCGCCCGACGAGCTCGCGCATGCGGAACGGGTCGGCGTTGCATACGACGGTGCTCGCCCGCACTTCGCACCCGTCGTCGAGCACGACCCCTCGCACGGCGCCTCCGGCCGCGCTCGACCCGTTTCGCTCGACCAGAATGCGCTCGACGCGGGCGCCGGTCTCGATCGTCGCGCCGGCGGCGCGGGCCGCGTCGGCGAGGCGCGCGGTGACTGTGCCCATTCCGCCGCGGACGAGGGCCCAGGTCCCGTCGGAGCCGGGGAGGCGGCACATGTTGTGGATGAGGAAGTTCATGCCGGTGCCGGGGGTGTTCCACGTGCCCGTGCTGCCCGAGAACCCGTCGGTCACCGCGTACATCGCGCGGAGCAGATCGCTCTCGAAGTCGAAGCGCGCGAGGTAATCGGCGATCGGCTTGCGGCACAGATCGACGAACGCGCTCCGTAGCTCGGCGCGCACGTGTCGCTCCGCTGTCTCTTCGATCGACAGCGGTTCGGCGAGCCACGTGGCCGCCACGTCGGCTCGGATGGCGGCGAGCTCGGCCTGTAGCGCCTCGTTCGCTCTCCAGTCGCGGTCGGAGAAGAAGCGCGCGAACCCGCGCTTCATCGCGTCGCGGTCGGAGCCGAAGAGGAGGTACTTGCCGCCGGCGCCCGGCATCGTGGGCAAGAAGTAGTGGGGATCGCGGCGCACGACGGGCACGTCGATCCCGAGCTTGGCGATGAGCTCGGGCGGCATGAGGCCGAGCAAGTACGCTCCCGTCGACGCCTTCAGGTCGGGCGCGCGCGCGAAGGGGCGCTCGGTCTTGCACGCGCCGCCGACTGTCGGCTTCTCTTCGAGGACGATCACCCGGAGGCCGGCCCGCGCGAGAAAGACGGCGGCGACGAGCCCGTTGTGGCCCGCACCGAGGACGAGGACGTCGTGGGTCATGGCGGCGCCGACTAGAATGGAGCCGTGGCCAAAAAGAAGCTATCGCCGCGCGCGGAGCGCCGGTCTTTCGAGCGGGCGGCGAACAAGCTCGGCGAGGGCCTCGAGCGCCTCGCTCGGCTCGAGGCCGGCGGCGATCGGTCCCGGCCCATCGCGCTCGAGTCGGCCTCGCAGGTCGAACCCCACGCCCTGGCGCTCACCTGCCTGCGCTGCGGTTCGCCCTACCGGCTCGACGAGCACGCGGCGGTCCCGGTCCCCCGCGAGGCGACGGCGCCCCGAGACGAGACGAGATCGGGCGCAGAGGCGCGGAGGACGCAGAGAGCGACGGACATTCTTCGCGTCGCGAGGCTCCGCTGCTCGCAATGTGGCGCCCGCCGCGAAGTCTGGTTCTGCCTGTCGCCAGCGCTGCCTAACTAATCGACGTGGTCCCTCGTCGAACACCGGTTCTACGTCAGCGACCGATAAGGAACCCCAGCAGCCGATCCGCGAGCTTGCCGTAGGGCGGTCGGAGGAGGCCGGCCGTGTTGAGGCGCGCCTGGCGGAACACGGGCTTCGGCATCGACAGCGACCGGAACCCTTCGCGCGCGTGGTAGGCGCCCATTCCGCTCGCTCCGACGCCGCCGAAGGGCAGGTCTTCTTGAGCGAAGTGCAGCATCGTGTCGTTGATGCTCACCCCGCCCGACGTGGTGTCGGCGAGCACGCGGTCGATCGCCGCGCGCCCGTGGCCGAAGTAGTAGAGCGCGAGCGGTCGCGGATGGGCGTTCACGTAGGCGATCGCCTCGTCGAGGCGCGTGTACGTCAGGATCGGCAGGACCGGACCGAAGATCTCTTCCTGCATGCAGAGCATCTCGTCGGTCGGGTCGAGCACGAGCGTCGGCGGCATCTTGCGCGAGGCCGGGTCGAGGGTCTCGTTCGCGGGATTGAGCTCGACCACGGTGGCGCCGCGGGTCTTCGCGTCGTCGACGTACGACCGGACGCGCGCGAAGTGCTTGTCGTTGACGACGCTCGTGTAGTCCGGGTTCCTCTCGAGCGTGGGGAACATCTTCGTCACGGCCCCCTTGCACGCGTCGACGAAGGCCTCGCGCGACGCGGCCGGCACGAGCGCGTAGTCGGGCGCGATGCACGTCTGCCCGGCGTTGAACGTCTTGCCGCTCATGACCCGCTCGGCCGCGACCTTGACGTCGAAGTCGGTGCCGACGATCGTCGGCGACTTGCCCCCGAGCTCGAGGGTCACGGGCACGAGGTTGTCGCTCGCGGCGCGCATCACGATCTTGCCGACGCGCGTCGACCCCGTGAAGACGAGGTGATCGAACGGCAGCTTCGAGAACGCCTCGCCTACTTCGGAGCCGCCCGTCACGACCGTCACCTGGTCTTCAGGGAACGTCTCGGCCACGAGGTCGCGCAGCAGCTCGGCCGTCTCGGGCACGAGCTCGCTCGGCTTGAGCATCGCGCGGTTGCCCGCAGCGAGCGCCGCGATGAGGGGCCCGAGCGCGAGGCTCACCGGGTAGTTCCACGGCGAGATGATCCCGACGACGCCGAGCGGCTGGTAGACGACCTGGCACGTGGCCGGCATGAACTGCCACCCGGTCTGCCGGTCCTCGGGTTCCATCCAGTCGCGCAGGTTCTGCTTGGCGTGGGCAATCTCGGCGAGCAATACGAACACCTCGGCCGCGAGCGTCTCGTGCTTCGACCGGTTGCCGAAGTCGCGCGCGATCGCCGTGACCATGCCGTCTTTGCGCTTGTGAATCGCGCGCTCGAGCGCGTCGAGCACCTCGATGCGCGCCTCGTACGTGGGCGCGCCCGCCGCTCGCCCCGCCTCGCGAAGCCGCGTCAAGACGGCGTTCAGGTCGTTCGCGGTCGCGGGCTTCGCGGCCTCACTCGATTGGGCGACAGCGGTCATGACCGCCAGGATACGGCCCGCGCGCCTCGCCGCAAGTTACGGTCGCGGCACCCGTCCGGCGCTAGGAGAGAATGAACACGAAGACAGGGAGGCGCATCGTTCCCGACATGCTGCGCCCGTCGTGCGCCGACCTCGACGCGCTCCAGCACGCAGGCGACGACCAGGTCGACGTCTCGCTGACCACGATCGCGCGCCTCTCCCACGAGCAGGCGTCGCGAATGGTCGCCCGCGACGCCAACGGTCCCGACCATGGCAAGATGGTCGTTCTCTACGGCGGCACCTTGCACAACGACCTCGCCCCCTCGAACGATGCCGCTCGCTGGAGCTACGCGCCGGCGCTCGCGGCCGAGGTGAAAGGGCGCTTCGTCGCGATCGACCTCATCGTGCCCGAATTCGTCGGCACGGGCGCGGTCTGGCAGAAGCTTGCCTGGTGGCCCGCTTACGACAGCTTGCGCAAGCTTGCGCAACAAGCTCGTCTGAGCAACAAAGCGACCCTCTTTCGGCTGTCTCGCGAACATCCGGCGAGCTTCGTGCTTTTATTCCCGCTCGAGTCGCCGCCGCCGTGATTGCCCGTCCCTTGCCCTCGTGTTACCTCGCCTCTAACTCGAGCATGGACTTCGTCGAAGCCCGGAACCTCCCCGGGCACGTCGGTATCATCATGGATGGGAATGGCCGCTGGGCACAGTCGCGCGGCCAACCGCGGGCGGCGGGGCATCGCGAAGGCGCCGCGGCTGTGCGGCGAACTGTCCGTCTCGCGCGGCGTCTGGGCTTGCGAGCGCTGACCCTCTACGCCTTCAGCGAGCAAAACTGGTCGCGACCCGAAGAGGAGGTCGACGCGCTCATGCAGCTCCTACGCGACTTCCTCCTCGGCGAGCGCGAGGAGATCCTCGACAACGGCATCCGCCTCAACGCCATCGGCAACCTCGGCCGCCTGCCGGCGCTCGTTCGTGCCGTGCTCGACCCGCTCCGCCGCGACAGCGAGAACAACGGTGACATGGTGCTCACGCTCGCGCTGTCTTACGGCGGCCGCGAAGAGATCGCCTACGCGGCGCGCGAGCTTGCGAAGGCCGTGGCCGCCGGTCGCATCAAGCTCGACGACGTGACCACCGACTCGCTCCGCTCGCACATGCCGAGCCTTTCGGTCGGCGACCCCGATCTCGTGATTCGCACGGGGGGCGAGCGGCGCATCTCGAACTTCCTCCTCTACGGCCTCGCCTACGCCGAGCTGCACTTCGCCGACGTGCTCTGGCCCGACTTCTCCGAGAGCGACCTCTTCGCCGCCATCGGCAGCTACCAGCGTCGCGAGCGACGCTTCGGGCTCGTCGGCGCGGCGGCGGCGGCGGATGCAGCGGCGGCGGCGGTCTCGTCCCCCATCGAGTCGGCCCTCGCCGCGGTAACGGGCGCCATCACCCGCATCGCGATCTAGGATGGTCCCGGCACTCGACCGGCCGCCGTCGAACCTCGCCATCCGCCTCGCGACGGCGGCGGTCATGGTGCCCGTCATCCTGGGCCTGCTCTACCTGGCGCCGCCGTGGGCCTTCTATCTGCTCGTGGTCGCCGTCGCGCTGGTGGGCATGCGCGAGCTCTTCGGCATGACCCACCCGGGCGACAAGACGTCGCAGGGGGTGGGCGTGGCGGTCTCCGCGGCCGCGTCGGTCGCGATCTACCTGTACGGCGAGGACCCGCGCGTCGTCGCGACGGTACTGGTCGCGGTGCCGCTGTTCGGGCCCCTCTTCACCCTGGCGCGGCTGGGGGCGATCGAGACCGCGGCGTTCCGCGCGTGCGCGCTCGGCTTCGGGCCGCTCTACATCGTCGTTCCGCTGACGCTGCTCGCGCTCATGCGCCGGACGCTCGGCGACGTGGGGTCGAACGTGGTGCTCCTTTGCCTCGGCCTCTCGTGGTTCGCCGACACCTGCGCCTATTTCGCCGGGCGGTTCCTCGGGAAGCACAAGCTCTACGAGGCCGTCTCGCCCAAGAAGACCGTCGAGGGCGCGATCGGCGGCCTGCTCGGCAGCGTCGTCTTCGCGCTGCTCGGCTCGTTCTTCTTCCTCCGCGGGAACCTGCCGGTGGCCCACGCCATTCCGCTCGCGTTGGTCGGGGGCGCGCTGGGGCAGGCGGGCGACCTCGCCGAGTCGCTCCTCAAGCGATCGATCGGCATCAAGGACTCGGGCGACATCGTGCCCGGCCACGGGGGCATCCTCGACCGCGTGGACGCCCTGCTTGTCACGGCGGTCGTGGTATTCTTATACACGCAGTGGATAGGCCTCACGTGAGCCTCCCGTCGAGATTCCCCCCAAACTTTCGAGGTCGAGAAGAAACCACATGAGCGACCGACAGATGTCCTCCGCCCCCCCACCGTCGCTCCGGCCCGGGTCCGGCCTCAGGGAGTACGACTTCTACAAGGTCATCCAGGATTACCTCGATCGCGCGGCCAAGATCGCGAAGGTCGAGCCCTACGTCTCGACCATCCTCAGCCAGCCGAAGAACGAGATCATCGTCAACTTCCCGGTCCGGATGGACACGGGCGAGATCCGTCTCTTCAAGGGCTACCGCGTCCAGCACAACAACCTGCTGGGGCCGTTCAAGGGGGGCATGCGCTACCACCCGCAGGTCGCGCTCGACGACGTGAAGGCCCTCGCGGCCATGATGACGTGGAAGTCCGCGCTCCTTCGCCTTCCGTTCGGTGGTGGCAAGGGCGGCATCAAGTTCGACCCGCACTCGGTCTCGCGGCACGAGCTCCAGCGCATCACGCGCCGGTTCACGCACGCCCTCGGCGAGAACATCGGCCCCGAATACGACATCCCCGCGCCCGACGTCGGCACCAACGGCCAGACCATGGCCTGGATGATGGACACGTACTCGAACATGGTCGGTTCGAACCAGAAGCAGATGGTGAAGGGCGTCGTCACCGGCAAGCCGGTCGCGAGCGGCGGAACCCTGGGCCGCCAGAAGGCCACGGGGCAGGGCCTCGTCTACTGCATCCTCGAGTGGGCCGAAGAGAAGGCCTTCAACCTCGAAGGCTCGACCATGCTCGTGCAGGGGTTCGGCAACGTCGGCTCGAACACGGCGGTCATCCTGTCGAAGCTCGGCGTGTCCATGGTCGCGGTCGGCGATCACACGGGGTACCTCTACAACCCCGAAGGCCTGAACGCGCACAAGCTGCAAGACTACGTCGAGATCCACGGCAGCATCGCCGGCTACCCGGGCGGCAAGGCCATCACGCGCGAAGAGTTCTTCTCGACCAAGGCCGACATCTTCGCTCCCTGCGCGCTCGAGAACCAGATCGGCGAGGCCGAGGCCAAGTCGCTCGACGTGAAGCTCATCGCCGAGGGCGCCAACGGCCCCTGCAACCCGACGGGCGAGCGCCTCGCGCTCGAGAAGGGCATCGACATCTTGCCCGACGTGCTCGCCAACGCGGGCGGCGTGACGGTCAGCTACTACGAGTGGGTGCAGAACAAGCGCTCCGAGACGTGGAGCGAAGAAGAGGTCGACGCCCGCCTCGAAGTCGCGATGAAGCGCGCGTACCGCGAAGTCAGCGAGCAGGCCCGCGCCAGGAAATGCGACCTCCGGCTCGCCGCGTACTCGATCGCGCTGCAGCGCATCGAGGCGGTCTACAAGGAGCGGGAGATCTTCCCGTAGCCGAGAGGCGGCTAGCGGCGGCGCAGCCGTCCGCGTCCTGGGAAAGTCACGACAAGAAGAGCCAGCTTCTGCTCCCTCGGCGCGCGCGCCGCGCGTGTAGAGGCTGCTTCTTATTGCGTCACGCCCCCTTGCCCTGCTGGGAGGCGTGACGGAATATGGTCCGTTGTTCAGGGCCGAGCAGGCGACGAGTCGTCGCGTGAGGGATCACGCTTCCCGCTCGCCGCGAACCAACGGAGCCGTGCGGCCTCATTTCGCGACCGGGAGAAGATCATGTTCCAGAAGGTACTCGCAGGCGTCCTCGTTGCCGTCGTTCTCGCGATCGGCACGTTGAGTTGCACCGGTCCGACCGGACCCGCAGGTCCCGCCGGCGAATCCGCTGAGGCAGGCGCGGTCACCGGGGCGATGGGTCTGCCGGGGATCACAGGCCCGCAAGGTCCGCCGGGGACGGGCGTCGCGGGCGGCGACGCCGGCGTCGTTCTCCCGGTCGGGTGCCTCTCGCCTTGTCACGGCTTCAACGGGGTCATCACGCAGTACCAGAGCAGCGTGCACTACTCGACGTTCATCACGAACGTCGGCGGCGACGAGGCGACGGCTTGGACCACCCCCGGCTCGGTCTGCGGCAACTGCCACGCGATCGACGGCGTGGCGCTTCGCGTGGCCGGCAAGGTCGGGACGACCGACGGCGGCGTGGTGGAGCACCTCGGCAACGGCCAGATCCTCTACCGCAATCCGCCGGACGCCGGGGTCTCCACCGAGTCGACCTACGCGGGCGGCGCTCTCGTCGCGAAGGTCGACTGCACCACGTGCCACGCGGTGACGAACGCGAACGACCCGCACAAGACGGGCATCCCGTGGACGGACGGGTCGTTCCCGTTCGTCGTGCCGTCGGGCGCAACCGATGTCTCGTACATCGAGAAGACCCAGCCGGGCAGCACCACGACGGGGACCGTCGTCCCGGGCCTCCTCAACACGACGGGCTCTCAGGGGCCCGGCAATGCGTGCGTCTTCTGCCACAAGTCGCGCAAGGACGTGACGACGTACGTCACGGCGAGCAACAAGATCACCAGCCTGAACTGGGGGCCTCACGAGGGGCCGCAAGCGGACGTGTTCTCGGGGATGGGCGGCTACTCGTACGCCGGCAAGACCTACGGGCAGTCGGCCCACCAGGCGAAGCTCCAGTGCATCGACTGTCACATGCCTCCCGTCGCCAATAACTCGAAGGTCCCGGATCACTCGTTCGCCCCGCGGCTCAGCGCGTGCATCGGCTGCCACGCGACGGCGGTGAACTTCGACGTGAACGGCGGCCAGTCGCTCGTGCGCGCCTCGTTGACCGAGCTGCGAACGGTGCTCAACAACGCCGGGGCCCTCACCCAGACGGCGACGGCGCCGTACCTCGCGCTCCCGGCGTCCGTCATCGCGGATCCGGCGGCGGATATGACCCTCGACAAGGCTCGCCCGAACGGCGCGGCCGACGGCGGCGCAACGGTGCTCGCCGCCGACCAGGCGGGCGCGCTCTACAACTACTTCCTCATCGCCCGAGGCGGCGCCATGGGCGTCCACAACACCAAGTACACGCAGCAGATCGTCTACGACTCGATCGTCGCGATGGGCGCGTCTCCCGTCGCGATCGCCCTTCGACCGCAGTGATGCGCGGGGGGGGCGCGCTCAGGCCGCCGCCCGCGTCCTCAGGGTGGAGGTGCAAGGCGGCGTGCGCGCTCGCGGCCGCGTCGCTCTTCACTTCCTGCTCGGAGGACCGCCCGACCGCCCCGCAGCCCCCCGCCTACGTGGCGGACGTCGCGCCAATCCTGCAGCGGTGCGCCGCCTGCCACCAGGGCGATTCGCCATCTGGCGGGTGGAGCGCGACCACGTTCCTCGGCGTCATCGCCTGCGTGTCGCCCTCGGGCGCGGCGGCGACGCTGCCCGCCGACGGGCGGGCGCCGATCCTCGCCGCCCTCGACGTGCCACCGCACGTCGGCCTGCTCACCGCCGCCGAGCACGGCGTCGTCGCGGCGTGGGTGGCCGCCGGCGCGCCGGCGTTCGCCGGCACCGTCCACGCCCCCGGCATCATCGATCCGCGATCGAGCGCCTTCCACGCCACCGTCTTGCGGGCCGCCCGCTGGGCCCCGATGCTGAACGCCCACGACCCCACCGCATGCGGTCGCTGCCACGAGGGCACGCCCGCGCGCCCCTCGGGCGTGTCCCTCCCGGCGCCGGCGGCTCCAGCCTGCACCAGCTGCCACGACCAGCCCGGCGGCGTGCTCGCGTGCGGCACCTGCCACGGAGCGGGAGCGCGCGCGTACCCGCCGCGCGATCCGTGCTTCTTTCCGGGCGACGCGCCGCTCGCGGGCGCACACGCCGCGCACGTGCAGCCCTCGGCGGCGCGCGCGTCCGGTCTCGCCTGCACGACGTGCCATCCCGTCCCCGACGCCGCCGACGTCGTCAGCGGGCGCCACGGAAACGGGGTCGTCGACGTCGTCTTCGACCCCGCCGTCGTCGCGTCCGGGGGGGCGTACGACGCGACGACCGGCGCCTGCGCGGTCTCCTGCCACGATCAGGGCGGCGCGCGCACGCGCCCGAAATGGGGCGAGACGACGCCGATGGGCTGCAACGATTGCCATCGCTCCCCGCCCGCGAATCACTTCCCCGGACCCTGCACGAACTGCCACGCCGAGCCCGACGCGACCGGAACCGCGCTGCGGGGCGGTCCGCTGCACCTCAACGGAGTCGTCGACCTCGGCGACGGCAGCGGCAAGTGCGGCGCGTGCCACGGGCGGACCGACGACGATCCCTGGCCGGCCGCGGGCGCGCACCCGGCGCACGAGAACCCCTCCATCGCGGCGGCCATCGCGTGCGCCACGTGCCACGTCGTCCCGTCGACCGTGATCGACCCCGTCCACCTCGACGGGGTCGTCCATGTCGCGTTCTCCGGTCTGGCGCTCGCCCGCGGCGCCTCGCCCTCGTGGAACGGGACGACGTGCAGCGCCGTCGCCTGCCACGGCGCGAACTTGCCCGACCCGGCGGCGACCCCCGCGTGGAACGACGCGTCGGGGAAGGCCGCCGCCTGCGGGACGTGCCACGGCATTCCTCCGAGCGAGCACACGTCGTCGACGGGGTGCAACCGGCCCTCGTGTCACGGGAGCGAGGTCATGCTCGATCCGGCGGGCGTGCCCCTCATCGCGGCCAGCGGCAAGGCGCTCCACGTGGACGGCCTGGTCGAACTCGGCCAGTAGCCTCGGCCTCGGGGCCCCTACTTCTGGAAGACGTGGCAGCCGTCGCAGACCAGCGCCTGCGGCTGGTGCTCGCGCCGGTCCGTGTGGCAGCTCCCCGCCGTGCATGTCGCGCGGTCGGCGCGCGGGGGACCGTGTGACGTGTGGCACTCGAGGCACGTCACGTGCCCGGACATCGCGTGGAGGGCCGGGAGCTTCTCGCGCACGTGGCACGTCAAGCACGCCGGCGGCGCGGCGGGCCCCGAAGGGCCGTGCGGGCGATGGCAAGTCTGGCACCCGCCCGCCACGGGCGCGTGATTGCCGCCGAACTTGTCCTCGTGGCAGGTCCGGCAGGCGTTTGCCGGAGGGCGCGCGCCGCCGTGCGGATCGTGGCACCCGAGGCACGCCTGGTGTCCGGGGGGCGCGCTCGCCAGCTCGGCGGCGTGACAGGTTCCGCAGATGGGAACCTTGGTCGGGGTGTGCGCCGAGGCCCCGTGACAGGAGGCGCAATCGAGGTGGCCCTTGTTCGTGCTCGACAGGGTCGCCTCGCGCGCGTGGCACGTCGCACAGAGCGCCCGCCGGTCGGCGGGCGGCGCGAAGTCGTGGGGCTTGTGGCAGCCGACGCAGGCGATCCCGCCCGCGTGAGCCGCCGTGTCCGCGAGGGCGACCTTCGCGTGGCAGCTCGTGCACCGGTCGACCTTCGTGTTCACGTCGCCAGCGTGCGGCTCATGGCACCCGACGCACGCCGTCTTGCCGTCGTGAAGCGGCTGGACCGTGGCGTGGCAGCCGACGCATGACTGCGCGGCCAGCATCGGAGCGTGCGGCGTGTGGCAGCTCGTACAGACCGCGTGCTTGGGGACGACGTCGGCCATGAGCGTCGGCTTGAGACCATGGCAGCCGATGCAGGCTGCGGCGCCGTTCGCGAAGAAGTCGTGCGGCTTGTGGCACCCGATGCACGAGTCGTGGTCGGCGGGCCGCGGACCCGCCGGCTGCGTGTGGCAGGTGGAGCACATCGTCAAGGCCGCGAGCGCGGGCGTGTGCGGCAGGTGGCAGTCGCTGCACCCCTTCGAGTCGACGTGCTCGGCGTGCCGGAGCGCCCGCTGCTTGTGGCACGTCGTGCAATCCTTCACGACGACCGACGGCTCCTCGTGCATGCGGTGGCACTGCGTGCATTCGGTCGTCGCGTGGACCCCGATGGCGGCGAAGTGACCCTCGGGCTGGGCGTGGCACGACACGCATTTCGGAGGCGCGATGTCCGGCGCGAAGGCGTGGCACGTCAGGCAGGTCGTGGGCTTCTCGGCGTTCCCGGTGTGCGCGCGCTTGGCCTGCGTCTCGTGGCACCGCAGGCAAGGGGCGACGCCCGGGTTCTTGAAGCCTTCGCGCTGGAAGTCGTGACAGTCCTTGCACTCGGCCTTCCCGCCTCCGACGTGGAACGCGTGGCCCGGGCTCGTCCGGTATTCGGCCCACGAAGGGGGCACGAGTTCGGGCGGCACACCCTTCGTCCTCCCGCGCGAGACGACGACCGTCGTGGCGATGCCCGCCGCGATCAGCAACAGGGCGATCACCAGGGCGGCGGCCAGCGTGCGGGGCCGCTTCACGGGCCGACTCCGTGGCAGAGCCGACACGGCAGATCGTGCGTCTTGGCCTTGGTGCTCGAGAAGCCGGCGGGGTGCGGGTTGCCCCCGGGCCCTCCGACGCGGTGACAGCCGACGCACAGCTGCTCGCCCGCGCCGCCGTGGCACGCGGCGCACGACGCCGGATCGATGCGCGCTTGCAGACCATGCTCGCCGCCCCCGAGCCCGGTCGTGATCCACCCCGGCGGATGCGGGCTGCGCGCGCCGGACGCGGGCGACACGCGCTCTGCCGTGTGGCAATCGTTGCACGAGCTCTCGCTGTGGCACGTCGTGCAGAGGCCCGGGTCGGCGCGCGCTTCCTCCGCGTGCCTGGCGCGGAAGCCGGCTCGATGGAGCCCCGAGAGGCGCACGTCGTCGAACGCGAGCTGCGCCGGGAGCACGGGCACGGTGCCGACGCCGTGGCAGCCCGCGCACTCGCGCTCGGTGTGGCAACTCGCGCAGAGGTCCCGAGCGCTCGCGGCGCGGACGCCGTGCTCGCGTACGAAGTCTCCCTCGTGCACGAGGTGGTCCGCCGGGGGTGTTCCCTCGTCGCCCAGATCGACGTGGCAGGCGGCGCAGTCGCGCAGAGCCCACTGATCGCGGTGCTCGTGGCAGCCGAAGCAGCCGGCCATCTTGGGGAGGATCGCCTCGGGGCGGTCCTCGGTCACTTCGATGTGGCAGCGGACGCAGTCGCCATGGGTCGCCGCCATGTGCTTCCGATGTTCGAACCGCAGGTGCTCCCGGGCGAGCTCGACGCCCTCGCGCACGTAGAGCTCCCCATGACAGCCGTTGCAGGCGCGCTCGTCGTGCGGCTTCGCGTGGCAGCGCCGGCACGTCGCGTCGGGCGGGAAGTGCGCGGCGCCGGTGGTGTCGGCGCCGACGACCCCGACATGGCACTCGACGCAGTTGATCCCCTTCAGCACGTGCGCGCGGTGCTCGAAGCGGTGCGTCGCCGGCTCGCGTCGCAACCCGAGCACGCCCGCGCACGCCCCGAGCGCGAACGCGAGCGCGAGGACGGCGAGCACCGAGAAGTGCGCCCTCATTTCATGCTCAGGGCTCGCGACAGGCGCACGATCGCGTCGGTCTCGTAGCGGTGCTCGGGCGTCGACGAGGCCTCGAGGGCGCCGGCGAGCTCCCACCCGGCGGCGGACCGCCAGGCGAGGGAGACGAGGCCCCAGGGCCACGCGATCCCCCGGCCGTCGGGGTGATCGGGGACGACGATCTCGATTTCGGACGCGTACCGAAAGCCGCGACCGAGCGGGACCGCCGTGGTCGCGCGCACGCCGCTCCACTGTGCGGTCGACACGTCTTGCCGGCGCAGCTCGAGCCCGAGCGCGCCATCACCGCGGTCGTCGAGGCGCAGCGACGAGCGCACCCACCCGTTGCCGCCGACCTCCGAGCCCACGGACTGGGCCGCGCCGCTCGCGAGCAGATCGAGGCGCGGGGCGGCCCGCCAGCGCAGCGTGCCGCCGAGGGACTGCGACGGGAAGTCTCCGAGCACCGAGAAGAGCGAGGTCGCCGGCAGCAGCCTCGAAGGCGAGCGCTGCGACCCGAACACCTCGAAGCGCCACTCGGGCGAGCGCACGGCCGCCGAGAACAGCGCGTCGGCGAGGCCGGGCGAGACCAGATCATACGCGGCGCGCGCGGCCAGATCGCACCAGCGCGCGGGGGCCGCCGCTAAGTCGGCCCCGAGCTCCTCGTTCGAGACGTCGCCGTACTCGCGCCGCTGCACGTACGAGAGGCCGACGGTCGCGGCGTCGGCGACCCTCTGGGCGACGCGCCCTCCCACGAGCCAGTCGTAGGCGCGCGCCCCGAACCGCGGAACGACGGGCACGCCTCCGAAGGCCTCCGTCGTCATGCCCCAGGGCGTGCGGCCGAGGGCGTCGATCCCGTCGAGCTGCACCGGGAGGACGGCGCCGGTCGCCAGCACGAAGCGGCCGGCACGCAGCTGCCCGTAGCCGTGAGGTTCCTTCACGCGGACCGCGAGCACGAGGACGTCTGCCGTCGCGTCCGGTTTGGCCCCCGTCCAGACGAGCGCCTCGGCGTCGACCCACGGCCGCACCTGATCTTGCCCCTGCAAGACGAGGAGCCCGGCGGGCGTCTGGGTGTCGGAGCTCGTCTGCGCGAGCGCGTCGGCGCGGAGGCGAATCGATTGCGCCGAGGCCACCTGGCAGAAGGAGGCGCAGAACAAGGCGCAGAACGAGGCCGTGAGCGCGAATACCGTCCAGGCCGCCGCACGCGCCTGGCGCACGCGGCAAAAGGCTACCTTGCCATTTGCCCCGGCTTGGGAGGATCCTCCTCGCATGTGGGGAGCGCTTCGCGCGAAGGGCGCTTGTTGACTGTCCAATCTTCTCCCCTCGCGGTCGTCGCGCTCGCCTGCGCTGCGCTTTCAGCCGCAATCATCGTTGGATATCTGATCCTCCGGCCACCGCTCGGTCCGTCGTCGAGAATCTGGCTCCTCTTCGGGCTAGGTGTGTTTCCCATCGGCGTCGCGTTCGCTGGAAACATTCAGGGTTTCGAGGCGACGAAGGAGCGGCAGTTCTGCGGCTCGTGTCACGTGATGATACCGCACGCGTCGGACTCGAATAGCATCACCAGCGTTTCGCTGTCATCGCGCCATGCCCGTAACAAGCTCTTCGGAAATGAAAATTGCTACTCGTGCCACGCGGATTACGGGATGTTCGGCACCATCGTCACCAAGCTCGGCGGTATGCGGCATGTTTGGCTCTACTACACGGAATACAGAAATGTACCGATCGAGGAAGCAAAAACGACCATTCACCTATTGAAGCCGTACCCCAACGACAACTGCATGCAGTGCCATTCGACCGAAGGGAAGCTCTGGCTCGAGGTCCCCGACCACAAGGCGTCGCTCGGGGACGTGCGCCAGGGTCGCGTGAGCTGCGCGAGCGCCGGCTGCCACGGATACGCCCATCCCAATTTTCGACCCCCGGGGGAGGCCCCCGCCGAGCCGGCAGTCCACCCGGCCCCGACGGACTCGTCGAAGACGGACGCTGGAAGTGCACCGTGAAGCCGCCGCCTCCGACTTCGCGCCTGGTCCTCGTTTCGTGCGTCCTCACCCTCGCCGCCGTCGGGCTGATGGTCTGGTCGCTGCTCGACCCGCGGCCCGTGCCCGTGGTCGCCGCGATGTCGATCGGTCAAGGCCTCGGGACGGCATCGCTCGGGGCCTTCCTCTACGCGGTCGGCGCCGACCTTCGTTCGCGGTACGTGCGCGCGCGGGCCGAGCGGGAATCGGCGAGGCCGCGGCCTCCCTGATGCCGAGACCGGAGGCGCGTCACAACGGCGTGAAGCTGCCAACGAGACCGTCGAACGCGGCGCGCCCGGCGCGCACCGTGGCGGCCGGCCCCACGAGCTTGAAGAAATACGGCGAGCCCGGGGTCTCGACGATCGCGGCGAGCAAGCTCCACTTGGGGCGCGGGGCCGAGGCAGCGCCGGGCCCCATGCCCGCCCCGAGGTACGTGCCGGTGACCTCGACGGTCGTCACGTGGAGCCCACGCACCGTCTTCTCGGTCTGCTCGTCGGGCCCGGCGTCGTCGAATTGCCCTACCCACCGCTGGATGTTGGCTTCCGTCGTGCCTCCCGCGCGCGCGACGCTCATCTCCGCGTCGAGGGCCCCGCCGGATGGGCCCGGGACGTGGTAGGTCGCGAGGCGCATCGGACTCGGGTTAGGGGCGGCTTGCCAGCCCGCCGGCATCGTCCAGCGGAGCCCCGGCGCATCGTCGGCGCTCGCCGGCCCCTGCTGCGCGTTCATTCCGCCGATGGGCGGGTGGTCCGGCGGGAGCGCGCCGCCGTGCGGGTTGAGCGCCCCCTCGCTGCCCATCGACCCGCGCTGCGCGTTCATCGCGCCGACGGGCGGGTGGCCGGGCGGGAGCGCGCCGCCCTGAGGGTCGAGCGCTCGCTCCGCCTCGACGCCCTCGGGGGTCGCCCTCACCTCGGGACTCACGGTCCCCTCGGCCGCCGACGAAGGAGAGCCCGCACGAAGCAAGGCGAGCGCTCCGGCCGCGACGACGGCGATGAACGGCGCCACGACGACGATCAGGCGGGTCCCCATGGCGTACGCATACCACTTCATCTTCGCGTCACGTGCGCGATCGCGCGGAAATCCCGCCCGCGCATGACCCCGCCAGAGCGAGAGTCGTGGCCTCCTCGCTCGCCCTGCTCTTGAGCCGAAGGGGCTCTCCGCGTAAGTTCTCGGCCCTCCCCATGCCTTACGTCCGCACGCGTCTGGGTCGCTGGTTCTACGAGGAGCGCGGGGCCGCGAAGCGCCCCGGCGATCCCGCGATCGTGCTCTGGCATAGCCTCCTCTTCGACGGTGGGATGTGGAAGCCCCAGGTCGAACCGCTCGCGGCGCTCGGGCGCGTCGTCGTGTTCGACGGGCCGGGGCACGGCAAGAGCGAAGTGCCGCCGCCGTTCTCGCTCGAAGACAACACCGACGCGATCCCCGACGCGTTCGCCGAGCTCGGCATCGATCGGGCCGTGTTCGCAGGTCTGTCGTGGGGCGGCATGCTGGGCATGCGGCTCGCTCTGAAGCACCCGTCTCGGGTCCGCGCGCTGGCGCTGCTCGACACGAGCGCCGAGGCCGAGGACCGCGCGCGCATGGTGAAGTACCGCCTCTTCGTGTCGTTCGGGCGCCGCTTCGGGTTCCCGAAGGGGCTCGCCGAGTCGCAGCTCGCGCCGATCTACTTCTCGGAGAGCACGCGGGCGCGCGACCCGCAGCTGGTCGAGCGCTTCATTCGCACGGCCAACGGCTCTCCGCGCAACGGGATGGCGCGCGCGGCTCTGGCGGTCGTCGTTCAGCGAAGGAGCGTCTTGCCGCGGCTCGGGTCGATCCGCGCGCCCACGCTCGTGATCTGCGGCCGCGAAGATCGCGCGACCGAGCCGGTGCACTCCGAGCGCATCGCCGCGGCGATACCGGGCGCGAGGCTCGTGCTCATCGAGAAGGCGGGGCACATCAGCACTCTCGAGCAGCCCGCGGCCGTGAACGACGCGCTCGTGCCCTTCGTCGCGGCGCAGCTCGGCTCGTAGCCCGCGACTTCAGGTAGCCGCCCGCGCCGCCGGCGAGGACCCAGGGGATGTTCTTGTAGTCGTGCGTGTTGCCGACCCCGAGCTCGTTGCCCCAAAGGAGCACGGTGTTGTCGAGCATCGTCGAGCCGTCGACCTCTTGCGACATGCCCAGCTGGTCGAGCATGAGAGATTGGCCGCAGAGCCGCAGAGAGCGCAGAGGATAGAGGGTTTTGCGCGCGCTGGAGCACAAATAACGCGCACATCGAATTCGCCGCTCAGGTCGCCAGTATTCGACCGACTCTCCGCTCTGCGCCCTCTGCGCCCTCTGCGCCTCCGCGGCCAATCTCTCTCTCCTAACCAGGTGAGCGGCGTTGGAACGCGCGGCCTCAGCTCTCGCTGGAGAAGCGCTCCCACGCGGCCTGTCGGCTCACGCCCAGGGTCACCGCGATGCGCTCCCAGCTGATGCCCCGATGTCGGAGCATGTCGACATGCTCGTGCACCTTCTCGGCGGCGACGTCCACGGTGGCGGCCGAAGCCGGGAGAGCCGCGAGAAGCTCCTCGTCCGTCAGGGACTTCCATCCGGCGAACGCCGCCGTCGGCTTCCCCGTGAGGAGGCGCGCGCAGGTCGCGACGCACGCGTCGCAGATGTGTACACCCGGACCCGCGACCAGCATCGCGACCTGGTGACGGTCCTTGCCGCAAAACGTGCATGAGAGGGCGTCTTTCTGCGCGGTCGTGACCTGCATGGGCTTCCTCCTGGCCATCTTTCCGTCAGGGTAGCCCTGACGGCCCCGGCGTCAAGGCCACCCTGACATCGAGCACCGGCATCCGCGCGCCGATCGCCGCCTTTCGGCTATCGTCTGCTCGTGCGCTTCGTCTCCCTCGTCGCGGCCGTCGCGGTGGTCGCCTGCTCGAAGCCGGCCCCGCCGACGATCGTCCCCGAACAGGCGACCGTGACGTCGATGGATATGCTGGCCGTTCATCTCGACGTCATGCTCACGGCCACGAACCCGAACGCCATCGACCTCCCGGTGCGCGACGTCACGGCGAAGATCGTCGTGGGGCAGAACTTCGATCTGGGCACGGCCACGATCCCGAACGCGGTGACCCTCCCGGCCGGCAAGTCCACGAAGCTCGATGTGCCGATGTCCCTGAAGTGGACCGACATGAGCGCCCTCGCCCAGCTCGCCGCGACCCGCGCCGCGATCCCGTTCACGGTCGACGGGACCGTCGATCTCGGCGGCGACCTGATCGCGGTCTCGGTGCCATTTCACATCGCGGGCACGGTGTCGCACGACCAGCTCGTCAGCGCCGCCCTCAACTCGTTGCCCGGCATCACCCGTTAGTCACGGCACCGGCGCGCTCTCTCGGACGAGAGGGAGATTAGCCGCAGAGGCGCAGAGGGCGCAGAGCAGAGAGTGGGGTTCGAGACATGCGTCGCGCGCGCCGACATCGGGCGTCGCCGTACGTCGCGAGCGTCGAATCGAACGCCACCTCGTGCGCGCCGCTAGGCTACGAACCCCCTCTTTCCTCTGCGCCCTCTGCGCCTCTGCGGCCAATCTCCCTCTCTCTAATCGGCGCGTCGCTTCACGTCGGCGAGCGCGGCGAGGACGATGAAGGGCGTGACGACCGCCGCTTCGACCGCCGCGAGGGCGGACTTCAACGTGACGTAGGGGACGCGGCCCATCGAGCCGACGCCAAGCACGACGATCGCGGCGATCACGGGGAGCGCGAAGAGGGGAACGGCGACCATGCCGAGGCCAAAGCTTCGCTGGAGCGTACCCAGCGGAAACCGCGCGAGCAGAGTCGCGATCCCGGGGGACAGGTCGACGTGGCCGATCTTGCCGCGCCGCATGTCGCGCCGCACCTGGAGCCCCATGCCCAGGCAGGTGCCGAAGGTGACGCCGAAGGCGGTGCCGGCGAGATCGGCGGCGACCCCGGGGACGCGCCACACGGGCAGCGCCGGAACACCGAGGCTACGAAAGGTGGCCCAGCCGAGGAAGGCGTTGATCAGAACGTTGGCGATGGCCGCGCCGACGCAGCAATTGCCGAAGAGGTACAGCCGATCGCGCCGCGAGATCACAGCGCGCCTCCCCACGACAGGCCGTAGATCGGCTTGGCGCCGGTCGGGCTCGCGCTGGTCCCGAGGATCCCCGGAACCGGGAGCGACGGCAGCCATGACTTCTTCGACGGCACCGCGTCGCGCGTGAGGTACCAGGCGAGCACGCCGCCCGCGAGGCTGCCTCCGATGGTGGCCGAGAGCCAGCCCCGGGTCGCGCTCTCGGTCAGGTTCTGGAAGATGAGCGGACTCGCCGCGGCGGCTCCGATGAGCGCCCCTCCGCCGACCCCGACGTCGATGAGCAAGACGCGCGACGGCGCCACGGTGACCTGGGTCGCCAGCGCGCCCGCCGCGACGACGCCGATCGCGGTCCCGTAGCCCATGCCGCGGTACGGGGTCGCGTCGGCCGGCGTCTTTCCCTTGCCCAGGAGCTCGGTCGCGCCGCCGAGCAGCAGGCCGAGCGCGCCTCCGGAGTGGGCGATCATCGCGTCGCCCTCATCCATGGTCGACTGCGTCAGCGCGAGCGTCGCGAGGCTGACCCCGACGAGGCCTCCGCCGACGCCCCAGGTGTAGCGATCGTCGATTGGCTGCACGTTGGCGCCCGCCGCGATGAGGAACCCGGTGGCGGCGCCCCACCAGCCGCCGGCGGTCAGGAACCATGCGTCGCCGGGCGTGATGTTCCACTCGTCGGCCACGAGGAGCGACGCGCCGATGCCGATGCCGGTGCCCACGGCGAGCAGGGGATAGAGGACGCGCGGATCGTCGGAACCGCTCGCCCGCTGCAGGCTGTACGCGGTGAAGGCGCCGAAGAGCGCGGAGTTAACGGCCAGCACCGCGCGCCCCTGCGATCGAGGCGGATGCATGATCCCTTGCGCCGAGCCTCGCGCGGCTCGCTCGCGCTCCTGCTCGATCGCGGCCTGGGCGGCGGCGTTCGGCGACAGCAGATCGCGCAGCATCACGAGACCCCGCACGCTCACCGAGTCGGCCTGAACGGTCTCGACGCGCACGCGAAGCTCGTGCCCGTCGGGCGCGACGACGATGATGCGCACGACGTACTCGCCGCCCCCGGCCGGCTCGATGCGCGGGCTGACGACCCAGGTGCCGCCCTCGGGCGAGCCGTTCGCCGCGGAGCCCGCGGCGCGCTCGACGAGGTCCTGGTCGCGCGTGTGACCGGTGGCCGGTCCCGCGTCGGCCACGTAGAGGTCGAACCCCAGGTCTTGAACCGCGTCGCGGAGGGTGGCGTCGAGCTCCATGGCGCGGCCGAACGCGTCACGCTCGCTCGTGGGCTGCGGCTTGTGCAGCGGGCCGCCGCCGGGCGCGTCCCCCGTCGGGGTCAGCGTCGGCCAGATGACGACGGGCGCCTTCGTCTCGGCGCGGCCGTCGCGAGCCGTCGCCAGCGCCGCGCTCAGCGCCACGATAGCGACCGCGCGGGAAGCAAGCCGACGCGCGGGACGACGCATCGGGCCCCCGCTCAGAACATCACGACGCCCATGACCCAGAGGTCCACGATCGTCGTGTCGTCGACCGAGAACCGATGTCCCGGCAGATCGATGATGTCGTGGTGATCGGGGTTGGGGCTGCCGAGAACGCCCGCGGCGCTGGCGCAGGGACCGGCCACGTTGCGATCCGTGTTGTTCGGGGTGCACGTGTCCGCGGCCGTGACGAGGTGCGGCTGTGCGTAGGTGATCGAGCTGCCGGCGGTGAACTTGATGTATTCGCCCGCCTGCCACGTGGCCGAGGCCGAAAGGAGGAAGCTGCCGTAGGCTTGCTCCTCGGTGACGCCCGTGAAGTAGACCTGCTCGGTGCCCGACTTGGCGACGCTCGTTCCGCCCGAGCCCATGTACGCGGCGGGGTTCGGGATGCGAAGCGACTGCGAGGTGGTGGTGCCGAGGGCGTCGAAGAGCTCGGAGTAGTCGCGGCCCGGCGACTGGTACGTGCCCTTGAAGCGAAAGTCGGCGCTCAGGCGCTGGTAGGTCTCGCGCCTCTCGTAGGGGACCACCTCGACGCCCGCGGCGAACGAGCCGAGGAGCGGCGGCGACCGTTCGAGGTCGTTGGGCGGGTTGTAAGCGCCGAAGTCGCTGCGGCTCTGGGCGAACTGCGCTTGCATCCAGAAGCCCATGTACGGCTCGACGTACCCGAAGCGGCGCGACCAGACGCTCCGCGCGACGATCGAATCGTAACCGGGGCTGATGCCGGGATCGCGGTTCTTGGCGAGGTTCGTGGGATCGCTCGGGTCGGGGCACTGGGGCGTGCCGGCGGGCGCGTTCGCGTTGCACGCATGGAGCGGCGCGCCCACGGAGAAGCGCCCCTCGATGCCGACGACCCAGGTCGGCTTCGTCTCGTCGCGCTGCTGGTTGTAGATCGCCCAGTCGAGGCCGGCCGACACGTAGTCGATGCCGCTTCGGGTCGGGCTGGTGAAGGGGACCGAGAAGAGCGGGTTGCCGCCGAGCGGATCCTGCAGGAGCTGGCCGTCGACCGCGGCCGACCCGTTCAGATCGCCCAGCGACTGCGCCCACCCGAGGATCAACGGCACGCGGAAGATGAGGGCCAGGTCGTGGTAGAGGCCCACATCGGCGCCGACCAGCAACGTTGACGTCGACGACGAGTAGCTCGCGATGTTCTCGGTGGCCGGAATGAACGCGCCCGAGGCGAGGCTGGGCTGGTTGAGCTGGGTCTCGCGGCGGATCTTCGCGTGCTTCCACGATTGCCTGAAGCCCACGACGAGGTTCAGATCGAAGGGGTCGTCGTCGTCGAACGCGTCGACCACGCTCGTGACCTCCGCCGTCTCGCTCATGAGGTGCGGCTCGCGCGCGCCCACCGGCTCGTCGGCCTGGGCCCGTCTCGCGACGCAGATCGCGGCGCCGAGGGCGGAACAAGACAACAACGCCGCTCCCGCGATGCTCAGCTCGAGCCGAATCATGCGCCTTTCAGCGACGCTAACGGGACGGCCTGAAGCATGTCAACTAGGGTCACGGCGGGGCGGCCGGCGCCGACGACGTTCCGGGCCCTCCCGGCGGATCGCCCGACGGCATCCCCCGCACCCCCCGCGCTTCGACCAGGCGCCCGGCCAGGGTCGCCTTGGCCTTCGCGGCGGGCAGGATCTCGACACGCAGCGCTGCGACCGCGCACGCGGCGCGCGCGATGCGGCGGATCCGCAGCTGGTCCTTGGCCGCCCCGGCGTCCTGCGTGACCCCGCCGGCCAGCAGCTGGTCGGCCAGGGCGCGCGCTTGCTTCGTGAGCGCGAGGCACTGGTCGACCGCGAACGCGGCGGCGTCGGCCGGGGCGCGCGCGCCGGTTCGCGCGAGCGCGAGCGACCCGCCCGTCATGCGCCGCCACCCGTCGTCGTCGAGCGCAGTCGTGGCCGCGACTGGCCCGCCGTCTCCCGCTCCGCGGGGCGCGGGGCCTTCGTGCGTGTCGTCCGGGAGCCACAGGAAGGCCACGCCCGTGCCGAGGGTGACGGTCGCGCCCACGGTCGCGTCCTGGCCGCGGACGTCGAGTTGGAGCTGCGCGGCCATGTAGCGGGCCACGCCGAGCGGCGTCACTGCCCACTCTTCCGCACCTGGAGTCTCGCCGGCGCCGATCGAGCTCTCGAACCGGCCGGAGGCGATCCACGACTCTTCCCGGTGCGCAACACAAGGCTGGACGCGTGCGGGGCCCACGAACGCCGTCTCGCGGGTCGTGCGCGGGTCCTTGGCGACGAGACGCGAGTCGGGCGCCAGCGACAGCCAGGTGTCGGTCGGGATCTCGCCGCGCAGAGGCACGGGCTCGAGCGCGGACTCTGGCGCGGACGCGGGCGCCGGCATCTCGGCGGAGACGTGACCGTCGACTGCGATCGCGCGGCACGGGAGGCTCTGAGCGCCCTTGAGCGCCTTGTCCCACGCGGCCATGCGCGCCTCCGCGCCCGGGTCCGCGCTCGCGCCGGCGTCCGCGCTCGCGCCGGCGTTTACGCCCGCGCCAGCGTCTGCGCCTGCGGCCGCGTCGGGTGAGCGATCGCATGCCGCGACCGCGGCCAGCGACGCGAACACGACGAGAGAGGCCTCCCTCCTCATCACGCGTCCCCTCACCGGCCGCTCACCGCGAGAAGCTCGATCGCGCCTGGACCGGGATGGTGGGGCCGTCGGGATCGACCTCGATCTCGGGGAAGATCTCGTCGGTCATGTCTTCGGCCGCGAGCTCGCGCTTCGCGTTCCGGAGCTCGCTCGAGGTCTGGTCGAGGCGATCGGCGAAGACGCCGAGGAACTGCCACAGCATCTTGACCGCGACTTCGTGCTCCTTGCGGAGGATCTCGAAGAAGTCGGCGCGCCGGATGGCGATGAGCTCGGCGTTGCCCACGGCGTGCACGCTCGCCGAGCGCGGCACGCTCCGGATGAGGGCCATCTCGCCGACGTGCTCGCCGGGCCCGAGGTCGAGCAGGGTCTGCTCGCCGCGCGAGACGCGCACCTTGCCCTCGAGCACGATGAAGAGCTCGTCGCCCTTGTCGCCCTCGCGGATGACGAGATCGCCGTCCTTGTACTCCCGGACCTCGACCGACTGCATCACGCGAAGGAGCTCGCGCTCGGTGAGCCTCGAGAAGAGCGGCATGTGCGCGAGCGTGTCGCGCTTCAACGCGAGCCGCTTGGCGCGCTCGGCGTCGACCGCGCCCTCTTCCCCTACCTTCACGACGAGGGCGGTGATGTTGTCTTTGCCGCCGCGCGCGTTCGCGAGCTCGACGAGCGACTTGACGCTCGCGTCGCCCTCGAGCCCGAGCGGCCCCGCGAGCTCGTCGGGCGTCTCCAGGTAGCCGTGAAGGCCGTCGCTCGCGAGAACGAGCGTGTCGCCCGCGATGAGCTCGACCACGAGGGTGTCGACCTCGACCCGCTCGTAGACGCCCACCGCGCGGGTGATGGCGTTCTTCTGCTGGACCTTCTCGATCTGTTCGCGACTCAGCTTCCCGCGCTTGATGAGCTCATTGAAGACCGTGTGGTCTTCGGTGACCTGCTGGATATGCCCGTTGCGCGCGAGATAAATGCGGCTGTCGCCGACGTGCGCGATGAAGCCCTGGTGCCCCACGATCACGATCGCGGAGAGCGTGGTGCCCATTCCGCGCTTGTTGGTGTCGTTGCTCGACTCTTCGTGGATCTTCGAGCAGGCGCGCTGCACCGCGTGCTCGACGAGGGCGACGATGTCTTTCGTCGTGACCTTGCTGGCGCCGGTGGCGCCCGACTCGTAGTCGTCGAGCAGCTCCTTCTCGCGCTTGATCTCGTCGTGCACGGTGCGCACGGCGATCGCGCTGGCGACCTCGCCCGCGGCGTGACCGCCCATCCCGTCGGCGACGATGAATAGACCGAGCTTCTTGTCGACGAGGAAGTTGTCCTCGTTGTGATCTCGCACCTTGCCGACGTCTGTTGCGGCGTAGAACCGTATGGAGTCGCTCAGCCTCATGCGCGCTGACGGCCATGATGACACGTGCCGTATCAGGTTCCTAGACGTCGTCTTCGTCGTCTTCGGCGCCCGCCTCGGCGGGGTCGACTCGACTCGATGCCGCGCCCCGAAGGCCCAGCGCGCGAGCCTTCTTGTAGAGGTGACTGCGTTCGAGGTCGAGGGCCCGGGCCGCCTTGGACATCTGTCCTCCGTGGTGGGCGATTGCCTCCTGAAGGATCACGCGCTCCGCCTCTTCGACGAGGACGCGCATGGGCACGCCGGGGCGGTAGATGCCGCTGGTCTTCGAGCTGTTGGCGCTGCCGCCCGGCAGGCAGTTCTTCACGTCGTCGCCGCCGATGGCGTCGTCGGGCGTCAGGATGACGAGGCGCTCGATGACGTTACGAAGCTCGCGCACGTTGCCCGGCCATGCGTAGGCCGAGAGGGCGGCGATGGCGTCGTCTTCGAGGCGCACGCGGCGGCGATCGTTCGCGGTGGCGGCGAGGCGGAGGAAGTGCGCCGCCAGCATGGGCACGTCTTCGCGGCGCGCCCGGAGGGGCGGGATCGTCAGCGGCAGGACGTTGAGGCGGTCGTAGAGGTCGGCGCGGAAGGCACCGCCGTCGCACGCGGCCACGAGGTCGCGGTTGGTCGCGGCGACCACGCGGACGTCGATCTTGAGCGTCTCGCTGCCGCCGACCCGCTCGATCTCGCGCTCCTGGAGTACCCTCAGGAGCTTGGCCTGCATCGGCAGCGGCATGTCGCCGACCTCGTCGAGGAAGAGCGTTCCCCCCGACGCGCGCTCGAACTTGCCGCGGCGCTGCTTGGTCGCGCCCGTGAACGCGCCGGCCTCGTGGCCGAAGAGCTCGGACTCGATCAACTCGCTCGGCAGCGCGGCGCAGTTGAGCTTCTCGAGCGGCCCCTTGGCGCGGGGGCTGAGCATGTGGATCGCGCGCGCCACGAGCTCCTTGCCCGTGCCGCGCTCGCCGGTGACGAGTACGCTGGCGGCGCTCTTGGCGGCGCGACCGATCTGCTCGACGAGCCGCTTCATGGCGACCCCCTCGCCGACGAGGTCGCCGGTCGAGCCGGCCGCCCGCCGCAGGTCGAGGGCCTCGGCCTCGGCGCGCATCAAGCGCAGGGCGGTGTCGATCGCGATGAGCAGCGCGTCGGTGTTGAGGGGCTTCTCGAGGAAGTTGAGCGCCCCGACCCGCACGGCGCGCACGGCGGTGTCGATGGTCGCGTGGCCGCTCATCATGATGACGGGCGTGTCGTTCTTCGTCGCCCGCAGGCGCTCGAGGAGATCGAGACCGTCGCCGTCGGGGAGCATGACGTCGAAGAGGCAGAGGTCGTAGACACGCTTCTTGAGCTTGTCTTCGGCGACCTTCATGCCGCCGGCGACGTCGACCGCGTACCCCTCGAGCGTGAGCGCCTTTTGAAGCGTCGTCAGGATCGAGGGTTCGTCGTCGACGACGAGCAGGTGCGCCAGGGGCATCGGACGGCGAGTGTAGCGCTTCGGGCATGTGCCCGCGCGGCGCCGCGCCACGCCCCTCGCACGCCCCTCGATCAACCTGGCCCCCCGTGTAGACTCCCCCACCGGACATGCTGCGATCGATGGTGACGCGGGTTGGCGGCGGCCCGCTTGGGACGACCGTCGGGATGGCGGCGCTGCTCATCGCCCTCGAGGGCCTCGAGGGCTGCGCCGTCCACGGCGGCAAGGCGGCGGTCACGGGGCCCGACCGGCTGGCCCCGGCCACGGCCGCCGTGAGCGACGACGACTTCGCCGGCGCCGTGCACGATCTCCTCGTGACCGCGCCCGGAACGCCGGAGCGCGCGATGCGCCTCGGCGCGGTCGAGGGGCGCCAGATGGCGCGCGCCGATCAGCGGTTCAAGGCGCACGCGACCGAGCGCGGGCTCGCGGCCGTGAGCGGCGGCCTCTACCTGCTTCGAACGCGCGAGGCCGTGCGGGGCATCTTCGGTCCCGCGGGCAGCGACGCGATCAAGACGGCGGCGCGCGAGATGGCCGCCCGCGGCGACGAGGGCCGGGCGCGAGCGCTCTACAACCTCGCCCTCCAGCTCGGACCCGACCCCGACATCCAGGCTCACCTCGCGGCCCTCGACGCGTGGACGCACGACGCCGTCTCTTCGGGCGGCGAGGTCGAGATCGCCGGCGCCCTCGAGCGGGTCGCGGTGCGCCGTCGGCTGCTCGAGCCGAGCGACGCGGCGGTCGCCGACGCGGCCAAGGCCACCACCGACTGGATCGCCGGCGCGATGGTGCTGCGCGACAAGTTCCGGAAGACGCGGGTGCAGCCGCCGCGCGAAGAGGGCGCCGAGGCGTGGCGCGCGCTCGAGACGGGCCCCCTCGTGCTGACGTCGGTGTTCCTCCGCGACGCGAGCGTGACCGGCGCGCTCGCGGCGCTCGACCACGCGCAGGCCCGCGAGCTGCTCGAGTCTTCGCGGCCTCCCTTCGCGGCGGCGCTCGAGGCGGCCGCCCAGGAGCAAACCGCCGCGCGCTGCGTCGACCTGCTGACGCAGCTGCGGCCGCTGGCCGGACACGACCAGAGCCACGACGAAGACGACTTCGTCGACGATCGCGATCTCTTCGGCGCGGCCGCGTTCGCCGTGGCCGGGGAGTGCTACCGCCTCGACCCGAGCGTCCCGCAGGTCGCGCTCACCGTCGGCGTGGCGCTCGAAGAGCTCGGGATGGCCGAGGCGACGCCGGCCGTTCTCGTCGATGCCGTGCGAGCCCACTTCGACCCGCGCGTGGCGAGCGAGGCCCTCGCGCTCACCCTCGACGCCATGGCGAACGAGGAAGACGCGGGCGACCCTGAGGCGGCGCGCCGCACGTTCAAGGCGGCGCAGCCCCTGCTCGTGGTGGCCTCCGACCGGTCGCTCGCCGGCAAGGTCCACCCGAGCGCGGCGCGCCTCCGCGCGTCGATGGGCGAGATCGACCTCCGCGAGGGTCGCATCGACGACGCGCGCGGCCTCTTGAAGCAATCGGCCGACGAAGAGAAGTCGGGCAGCGTGCTCCTCTCGCTCGCCCGCATCGATTGGCGCGACGGCCAGACGCAGCCGGCGCTCGGTCACCTGACCGACGCGCTGTCCGCCCCCGACGTGGCGCACGACCCTGCGCTCCGCGGCGAGATCCTGCTCTTGATGAGCGACGTGGCGCGCGACAAGGGCGACGTGGCCGCGGCGCGCACGCCCCTGACCGAGGCGCTCAAGGGGCTCGTTCAGTCTCGCGGCGGCGCTGCGCAAGACAGCGACTCGCGAGCGCGCGTCGAGCGGGTGCTCTCGCGTGTCCTCGATCGCTTCGGCGCGGCGCAGCCCGCGCAGCGCGCGCTCGAGAGGGCCTACGCCGCCGCGCCCGGCGACCGTCACCAGGTGGCGCAGACGATCGAGCTCCAGATCGGGCGCGCCTTCGTTCGCGGCGATCTCCCCGCGGCGCGCGACGGCCTCGAGCGCGCCCTCGGCACCGACCTCGACGCCGACGACCTCGTGTACTTCGCGCTCTGGGTGCGCCTCCTCGAGCGCCAGGGGCGGGTGACCACCGACGGAGCGCCGGACCGCGTGTTCGCCTTGATCGCCGAAGACGGCGCGCCGGGAAAGGCCGCGCCCACGCAGGCGCAGGCGAAGCCGCCCGACCGGCAAGCCTGGGTGGCGACGCTTGCCCGGTTCGGCGAGGGGCGACTCAAGGGCGACGAGCTCGTCGCGCGCGCCGCGACGCCGATCCAGAAATACGAGGCGCTGTTCTACTCGGCCATGGACCGCCGCGCCTCGGGCGACACCAAGGGCGGCGACGATCTGCTCCGGCAGGTGGTGGCCGGCACCGGCCTCGAGCTCAGCGAAGTGAGCCTCGCGCGCGATCTCCTCGACCCGACGCACACGCAAATCGGCGGCCCACTCCCGCCCGACGTCCAGATTCCGTGACGGCAGCGCCGGCCGGCGGCAAGTCCCCGATCCGCACGGCGATCGACTGGGGCGAGATCGCGCCCCTTCGCCTGCGGGCGCGCCAGGTCGCCGAAGGCGTCTACGCGGGCGCCCACCGGAGTTCGCTCCGCGGCGCGGGCATCGAGTTCGGCGGGTACCGCGAGTACGTCCCGGGCGACGATCTGCGCTGGCTCGATCGGCGCTCGCTCCTCCGTCACGACCGGCTCGTCGTCCGTCAGTTCGAGACCGAGACCGATCGCACGCTCTCGCTCCTCGTCGATGCGTCCGCCTCTATGGGCTATCGCGGAGAGGGCGCGCCGGGCGCCAAGGTCGCCTTCGCGGCGCTCCTCGCGGCGGCGCTCGCGCGCATCGCGCTGGCCGGCGGCGAGCCGGTGAGCCTCACGTTCCTCGCGGGGGGCCTCGAGTCGCTGACGGTGCCGCGCGGCAGCGGGCGCGACCAGTTCGAGCGCATCGTGTCGTCGCTCGAGCGCGTCGAGCCGGGCGGCGATGCGCTCGGCGATCCGTCCATGCTCGAGCGGGCCGTGCAGTCGCTGGTCCGCGCGACGCGCCGGGGCGCGATCGTCGTCGTCTTCAGCGATCTGCTCGACTTGCCGGCGGGCGCCGAGAACCGCATCGCCGAGATGGCGCCGAGCGGTCGCGTGCTCGTGGTCGTGCAGACGCTGGACCCGGCCGAGGCGACGTTCCCGTTCACCGGCACGGTGCGCCTTCGCGCGCTCGAAGGCAGCGCGGTCGTCGAGACCGACGCCGCGACCGCGCGTGAAGGCTACCTGGCCGCTCTGGGCGCGCTGACGGAGCGCTGGCGCGAGGCGGTCGTGCGACGCGGAGGTCGCTTCGTACGCGCCACGAGCGCCGATCCGCCGGTTCAGGTCGTACGCGAGATCATCCGCGCGGTCCGCTAGCGGATCGAGCGCGAGCTAGCGGCGCAAGCGTGGGCGGACGCGCAGCCCGATCGCGATGAGGAGCCCGGAGAGCCCGACCCCGGCGGCCATCGGGACGAGGATCGTGGTCGCGCGGGTCATCGGC
>CALFNG010000476.1 GCA_937902985.1 uncultured Myxococcales bacterium | reverse complement strand
CGTGACGCGGCCGGCTTGGTCGCCGCGCGCGTCGCGGGTGCAGCGCGAGCGCCGCGGGGCAGGCCGAGTGCCCAGAGCACCCCGCGAAGTACGTCGGCCGACTCGTCTCGCAGGGGCGGCGACGCCGTCGGCAGGAGCAAGCCCAGCGTTCGCCCTTCGACCACGTTGAGGCCGCGCCGGCTCGTCGCGAGATCGCCCAGCGCCGCGCCGGCGTCGCCGGCCTCCGCGAACGCCTGCGGGTAGGCGTCGAGGAGTGTCCGTGCGAGGTCGGCGTCGCCGGTGCTCGTGGCGATCTGCACGAGGCGCATCGCCAGGATCCGCTGGATGTCGCCGCTGTAGCCGAGGTTCGCGCGCTGCTTGCTCATGGCCTGGATGGCGCCCACGAGCACCTCACGCGGCAGCTTCTGCACGATCGCGGTGACGCGCGCGATCGTGGCGGGCTTCTCGTCTTCCGCGCTCGCGCGGAGCCAGGCGTCCATGTAGGAGATCGCTTCGTACTCGCGGTGCGTCGCGAGCGCGCTCACAGTGAGCTCCTCTTCGAAGATCGTGCGCACGAGCGGGTCGACGATCTTGCCGACAAGGGGCCGCAAGAGGGCGAGCGCCCCCTCGGGGTCGCCTGCGAGGCGCGCACGACGCGCACGCGCGACGGTCAAGAGATCCCGGGCCGTTCCGGGCGGTACGTCGCTCACGAGGGCCAGCTGCGCGCCGGCGGTCGCCATGGCACCGTCACTCATCGCCTCCAGGGCGAGCGCGACCTTCGCCAGCGGAGCGAGGCCGTCGTGCGGGAACTCGTCGAGAAAGCGCTCGAGGCGCGACCGGAGCGCCATGCGCAAGACGATGTCGTTCGAGCGGTCCGACTCTTCCCAGGCCTCGCGAATGGCCTCGAAGGCGGCCGCCGCCGGCGGAGACGAGGGCAGCATCGCGACGGGCTTCGGCGCCGCGCGCCCTCCGCCGCACGCGGCTTCGAGCGCGAGCGCCAGCGCAAGGGCCGCGGCGCCGCCGGCCGCGCGAGCTGTCCTCCGTCGATGCGGCATGCGCTACCATGCCTACCACGCTCCCCGTGTCCCTCTCCGGCCCTGACGTCGCGGCCCGCGCGTCGCCTGTCACGCCGCGCGTGCGTCAGGTGTTTGCGCTTTGCGGCGTGGTCCCCCTCGGGGTGTTCCTCGTCGCGCACCTGGCGATGAACGCCTGCGCGCTCGATGGCGGCTCGGGCTTCGCGGCGGCCGTCCGCGCCGTCCATCGCGTCCCTGGGCTGCCGCTCGCCGAGTCGCTGCTCGTGTTCGCGCCCCTCGTCTTCCACGGCGCCCTCGGGGTGTGGCTGGTCGCGTCGGGCCGCTCGCTGGCCCCCGCGGCGCCTTACCCGCCGGGGCTGCGCGTCGCGATGCGGGTGACCGCGATCGCGACCCTCGCGTTCCTCGTGATGCACCTGCCCGAGCTTCGCTTTCGTGCCGCCGGAGCCCGGCTCGACGGCGCCGAACTCGCCACGGTGCTCGACGCCGACCTCTCGACCGCGTCGCACGGCGTTCCCTGGCGGGCGCTCGCGTACCTCGCCGGCGCCGGGTGCGCGAGTTTTCACTTCGCGTGCGGGCTATGGGCCTTCTTCGCCGTCACGCGCGCCGGCCGCGCGTATCCCGTGCGAGTGCGGAGAGCGGGATGGGGGGCGGTCGCGCTCGGCGTAGCCTTGTGGTTGGGGTTCGCCAACGTGGTCGTGCTCCGGGCGACGGGGGCCAGGCTCTTCGGCGGTGAGGGAGCCGTTCGGATGGAGTCTCGCCGCTGCGCATCGCCGTCGCGCTGAACGACGCGCGACCATCCGCCCGCCGCGCGCGGATCGCGATCGCTCTGGCATGCCCGCGACGGCGGGAGCACACTGTCGACCGGGCCATGGCGAGCCAGGCTCCTTCGTTCTCGATGCCGTCGGCCTTGCCGGCGCTCCGCGTCCCGCGACCCAGGCCGAACAAGTGGCTGGTCACGGTGTCGATCACGTTCGGCACGCTCATGGGCGCGATCGACTCGTCGATCGTCGCCGTCGCGCTGCCCCACATGATGGGCACGCTCGGGGCGACCTTCCAGGAAATCACCTGGATCAGCACCGGGTACATCATCGCGAACGTCGTCGTGATGCCGCTGACGGCTTTCCTCGGCCGCCTCTTCGGCCAGAAGCGCATCTACATGTCGTGCCTCGCGCTCTTTCTCGTGGGCTCGATTCTCTGCGGCACCGCGCACTCGCTCACGGCGCTCCTCGTCTACCGCGCCATTCAGGGCCTCGGCGCGGGCGCGCTTCAGCCGACCGAGCAGGCCATCTTGCGCCAGACGTTCCCGCCCAAAGAGCAGGGGATGGCGATGGCCCTCTTCGCCATGGCCGTCATGCTCGGCCCGGCGGTCGGCCCGACACTCGGCGGGTGGATCGTCGACAACTACTCGTGGCCGTGGATCTTCTACATCAACATCCCGGTCGGCGTACTGGGCCTCGTCATGGTGGCCACCTTCGTCCACGAAGACGAAGACATCGTCGCCAAGAACCGCGAGCTCGCCGAGAAGCAGCGCAAGAACGTCGACTGGTGGGGCATCGGCCTCATGGTCATCGGCCTCTGCACGCTGCAGTACGTGCTCGAAGAGGGCCAGCAAGACGACTGGTTCAACTCGTCGCTGATCAGCGCGCTCAGCGCCCTCTCGGCGATCGTCATCGCCGCGTTCGTGATTCGCGAGCTCACGTGCGAGGTGCCGGCCGTCAACATCCGCCTCTTCAAGGATCCGGTGTTCCTCTCGGGCACGCTCATCGGGTCGCTCATGTTCGCCCTGCTCATGGCGACGATGTTCCTCCTCCCGCTGTTCATGCAGACGCTCCTCGGCTTCACGGCCACCGACGCGGGCCTCGCCCTCATGCCGCGCGTCCTCGCGATGATGATCGCCGTGCCGATCGTCGGACGGATCTACAACGCAGTGTCGCCGCGAATCGTCATCGGCGTCGGCGTCCTCTTCATCGCGTGGGCCGCCTACTCGATGAGCCACTTCACGCTGCAGACGAGCCAGACGGGGATCATCCTGGCGCTGACGACGCAGGGCATCGGGTTCGCGTGCCTCTTCGTGCCCCTCTCCACGGTGGCGCTCTCGGCGATCCCGCGCCACCAGATGGCCGACGCCACGGGGCTGAACTCGCTCTTTCGCCAGGTCGGCGGGTCGATCGGCCTCGCCGTCGCGGCCACTCTACTGAGCCGCTACGGCGCGCAGGCGCGAACGGCGCTCGTCCCGCACGTGAGCTGGAACAATCCGGCAGCGACGGAGCGATTGCAGCAGACGGCGAGCGGGCTCATGGCGCGCGGCATCGACATGGCCACGGCGCGAAACCTTGCGTTGCGCGCCGTCGACGGCGCCATCGCCCTTCAGTCGCAGCTGCTCGCCTTCGAGCGCGTCTTCTTGCTCGCGGGCGTCATGTTCCTGCTCGTCCTGCCGCTGCTCATCTTCTTGAAGACGCCCGAGGAGACCGCGGCGAGCGGCGGGGGCAGCTCGAAAGAGAAGCCCGAAGTTCACATCGAGATGTGATGGGGGGGCGGCGACCGGCGGGGCGCCGCGGCCGCCGGCGCGAGGATCGTTCAGTCTCCGGTCCCGGCCCCACGGCAAGAACCCGGTCAACCGCCAGCGGCGGTCTCATCGGCGCCGGTCACCCGGTCGGCTGCACCGGCGTGCGCCAGCTCCTCGATTGCTACAAACAGGTGACCTGTACGGCGGGCGACTACCAGGTCGAGGGCGCCAAGACCTTCCAGACCTTGAACATCGGCGGCAGCGGCACGACGAGCGTCAGCTTCGTCGTCGGCTAGCGGCGGCGCAGCCGCCGGGCTCAGCGAGCGAATCGCGCATGTCGGCTCGCCCGGCGACCCGCTCTTTTGATACGCGGGCGAAACCGCGCGGCAATGGCGCGGCCCCGCGCATCGAGAGAACCTTTCGTCATGTCATGGCGGTCGGACTTCGACTGGGCGCCGTCGGAGCGCGCGCCCGGCAGCCAATTGCCCTCGGGTTACGTCGAGGGCTTCGCCGAGACGATGCCCTCGCGCTACCGCGTGCTCTTCGACCCGAGAGCCATCTGCAAGCACGCCGCCATCTCGTTCCGTCGTGGGCCTCGCCCGGCGTACGCCGAGGTCTGGCGTGCGCTCGCCGACGGCAGCGCTGCGCTCTGTGTCGTCGCCGACGATCGTCCGGGTCTGCTGTCGGCCATCGCCGCGGCCCTCGTCTCGCATCGGCTCGACGTGATCACCGCGCTCGTCTTCTCCCGTGCGACGTCCGGCGGCGAGGTCGAAGCGGTGGACTTTCTCTGGGTGCGCCGCGCCGAAGCCAGCGACACCGCGCCGATCGGGGCCGACGAGGTCGAGTCCGTCGGTGAGGTGCTGAGCGCCATTCTCGCGGGCAGCGTGTCCGTGGCCGAGATCGCGCTCCAGTCTTCTCCATCATCGCCGGCAGGAGACATGCTCGTGGTCGTGGCCTACGATCCGATCGACGAAGAGGGTCGCGCGGTTCTCCTGGTCGAGGCGCCCGACCGCCCCGGAATGCTCCTGACCATCACGCGCGAGCTCTTCCAGCAGGGCGCGCAGATCGCCCGATCGCTCGTCCGCACCGCCGACGGGCGCGCCTACAATCGCTTCGAGCTCTCCGAATTCAGCGGTCACGCGCTGTCGCCCGATCGGCGCGAGCAGGTGCGCGCTGCCGTCGTGGCCGCGCTGGCGTTCGGCGACATGAGTCCGCACGCGATCTGAAAGACCGCGATCCGAAAAGGCGCGCTCCGGCAAGGAACGGCCCTCGGGGTGCGGCGTCGTCGAGCGGCCTGTGCCGAAGCCTGCCACCGTTTGACACTCACGCACCTTTCCCCTACGTGCCTTCGGCGAGAATGGCCTCTTCCAAGTCGCTCACCCGGTCCGGGTCAGGCAAGGTTCGCCGCGTCGTCGTCGTCGGGGGTGGGCTTGCGGGGCTGATGACCGTCATCAAGCTGTGCGAGGCCGGCGTCCCCGTCGCGCTCTTCTCGCTGGTGCCGGTGAAGCGCTCGCACTCGGTGTGCGCACAGGGAGGCATCAACGCCAGCGTGAACACCAAGGGCGAGGGCGACTCGCCGCAAGTCCACCTCGAAGAGACCGTGTACGGCGGCGACTTCCTCGCCAATCAGCCGCCGGTCAAGGGCATGTGCGACGCGGCCCCGAGCATTGTCTACATGCTCGACCGCATGGGCGTCCCGTTCAACCGAACGCCCGAGGGCCTGCTCGATTTTCGCCGCTTCGGCGGCACCCTCTTCCACCGCACGGCTTTCGCCGGCGCCACCACGGGCCAGCAACTCCTCTACGCGCTCGACGAGCAGGTCCGCCGCTGGGAGACCGTCGACGTCGAAGACGAGCGTGGCGAGCGCGTTCCCGGCGAGAAGATGGTCAAGAAGCTCGAGTGGTGGGACTTCCTCGGATTCGTCGTCGACGACGAGGGCGTCTGCCGCGGCATCGTCGCCCAGGACACCAAGACCATGGCCATCGAGTCGTTCGCGGGCGACGCGGTTTGCCTCGCCACCGGCGGGTGCGGCATCGTCTTCGGCCGCTCGACCAACAGCGTCATCAACACCGGCACGGCGGCGAGTGCCGCCTACCAGCAGGGCGCCTGCTACGCGAACGGCGAGTTCATCCAGGTCCACCCCACGGCCATTCCCGGCGCCGACAAGCTGCGCCTCATCTCGGAGAGCGTGCGCGGCGAGGGCGGCCGCGTGTGGGTTCCGCGCGATCTGAAAGAGCGGCGCGCCGGCCGAGAGGTGCCCGAGAGCCAGCGCGAGTACTTCCTCGAAGACAAGTACCCGGGCTACGGCAACCTCGTTCCCCGCGACATCGCGAGCCGCGAGCTCTTCAAGAAGTGCTTCCACGAGAAGCGCGGCGTCTTCAACGCGGCGAGCGGGACGAACGAGAACGAGGTCTACCTCGACGTCACGCACATCCCGCGCGAGACGCTGCAC
Source organism: uncultured Myxococcales bacterium (assembly GCA_937902985.1). GTDB lineage: Bacteria > Myxococcota_A > Polyangia > Polyangiales > Polyangiaceae > Palsa-1150. The sequence goes on along the minus strand of CALFNG010000476.1, from coordinate 52,848 downwards.
AAGAAGCTCGCCGGCGTGCTCGAGATCTACGAGAAGTTCGTCGGCGAAGACCCGTACGTGAACCCGATGCGCGTGTTCCCGGCGGTCCACTACACGATGGGCGGCCTCTGGGTCGACTTCGACCGAGCGGCGAACGGCTCCCTCGTCATAGGGTCGCCGCGCAACCAGGCGACGAGCATCCCGGGCCTCTACGCCTGCGGCGAGGTCGAGTACCAATACCACGGCGCCAACCGGCTGGGCGCGAACTCGCTCCTCTCGTGCCTGTGGGGCGGGCTCGTCACCGGCCCCGCGATCGCGACGTATCGTCAGAACGTCGGCAAGAGCGCGTTCGACATGCCGTCGTCGCTCTTCGACAAGGCGCAGCGCCGCGAGCAAAAGAAGTACGACGCGGTCCTCGCCATGAACGGCAGCGAGAACCCGTACGCGCTGCACGAAGAGCTCGGGCAGACGATGCTCGTCGACTGCACCATCGAGCGCCACAACCCCACGCTCGACCGGGTGCTCGCGAAGATCGAAGAGATCGACGAGCGGTCGAAGCGCGTCGGCGTGACCGACACGGCCACCGGCAAGATGAACCAGGGCGCCCAGTTCGTGCGGCACCTGCAGAACATGATCGTCCTCGCGCGCGTCATCGCCCTCGGCGCGAAGAACCGCGACGAGTCGCGCGGCGCGCACTTCAAGCCCGAGTTCACGCAGCGCGACGACGCGAATTTCCTTCGCACGACGCTCGCTTTCCACGCGGGCGCCACGAACGGCTCGCCCAACGGCGTCCGCTATGCGCGCGAGTTCGACTACGCGCTCGCCGGCAAGGCCGTGCACGTGACCGATGCGGTCGACATCAGCCTCGTGAAGCCTCGCCCGCGCAAGTACGAGACGGCCGGCGCCGCGAGCGCGGCCGCCCAGCCCGGCTCCGAGCCCCCGAGAGACGCGCCGGGGCCCGCGAAGACGGGCGCGACGGCCTAGGCGTGCCGCGTCGATTGCTCTATCGAGACAGGTGAGACATGGCCAGCGAACGCACGGTCAAGCTGAAGGTGAAGCGCCAGGACGGCCCCGGTCTCGCGCACTACTGGCACGAGTTCACGGTGCCCTGGCACCCGCGCATGAACGTCATCAGCGCGCTCATGGCGATCCAGAAGAGCCCCGTGACCAGCGACGGCCAGAAGGTCACGCCGGTGGTCTGGGAGTGCTCCTGCCTCGAAGAGGTGTGCGGCTCGTGCACGATGGTGATCGGCGGTCGCGCGCGCCAGTCGTGCAGCGCGCTGGTGGATCAGATCGCGCCGGACGGAAAGACGATCGTCCTCGAGCCGATGACCAAGTTCCCCGTCGTGCGAGACCTGGTCGTCGACCGGTCGCGCATGTTCGAAGACCTGAAGCGCGTGAAGGCGTGGGTCGACCTCGACGGCTTCCACGAGCTCGGCCCGGGGCCGCGCCAGTCGCAAGAGAATCAAGAGACGGCCTATCCGCTGTCGCGCTGCATGACGTGCGGGTGCTGCCTCGAGGCCTGCCCGCAGGTCAACGCCGCGAGTGACTTCATCGGGCCGGCGGCGCTCAACCAGGTGCGCCTCTTCAACCTGCACCCGAGCGGCGCCATGCACGCGGGCGACCGCCTCGATGCCGTCATGGGCGAAGGCGGCGTCGAAGGGTGCGGCAAGGCGCAGAACTGCGTCGAGGCCTGCCCCAAGGAGATTCCCCTCGTCGACTCGATCGCCTCCGTCGGTCGCGCCACCACGAAGCGCATGCTCCTCGGCTGGCTCCTGAAGTAACCGGGCCGCATGAGGGAAAAACTTGGCCCCGATCGCGAGGCTTGGTTATGCCGGACGCCGGCGAGCGGTTTCGCCTCCGCCCGCCGGCAGACCCGAGGAGGCGCACATGCTTCAATCATCGAACGCGTTGCAGGCCGTCGAGCCGCGCGCGACGCCGACGTTCATGCCCGGCGCGATCGTCGAGCGCGTGGGCAAGGTGGCCGGCGCGCTCGGCTGCGCGGGCGTCTGGGCCCGGGCGACCGGACCCTACATTCTGCTCGGCCTGAGCGGCGGCGACGCCTTCGCCCGCCTCACAGCCCTCGGCGGGGCCTCGTACGGCCTGGCCTTTCGCGCCGCGCGGACCGAGAAGCGCGGGCAGCAGCAGCCCGCGCCCTGGGAGCCCGTCCTCCTCATCGACGAGCTCACCGCCGCCATCGAGCACGCGCTCGTAGGCATCGGCATCGGCTCCCCTTCGAACGCGTAGTCGCTCCCGCGAGCGCGAGAGAATTTGAACAGGAAGACGATCTCTCGGAAGAGTGCGCCGCGGAAAGATAACGCGAGGTGCGGGGTGGGACGTGTTAAGATCGATGGCGTGCGCCGACGGCTCGCGCTTGGCGGGGTGCTCTCCGCGTTGATTCTGCCGGCGTCGGCTGCCGCGCAGGACGCGCCTCCGCCGGCTGCGAGGCCCGCAGGCACGGAGCTGTCGCCCGACGCGCACATCGAGATCAACACCGAAGCGCCCTCCGACAAGGTAGCTCCCGAAGGTCCCTCCGATGCAGGTCCGGCAGCGCTCGCCGAGGCGCCTCCGCCGCGCCCGCGCAAGAAAGGGCTCGTCCTCGAGTCGACGCTCGGCATCCTAGGCTTCGCCGGCCAGTTCCGTCACGTGGCGCCGCCCGCGTACTGGCTTCATGCCCAGCTCGGGTACGAAGTGGTCCCGTGGCTGATGCTCTTCGGCGAGGGCGAGCTCGCCTTCACCGATACCGGTCAGTCACAAGACGAGTCGCACACGATGGCGTTCCCCCTCTTCGGGTTCGGCGGTGGCGCGCGCGCCACCTTCCACGCGTCGCCGCGGCTCGCCCTCTTCGGTCAGGGGCAGATCGACGCGGTCGCCGCCAACGTGCCGCACAACGCGCTCACGATTCTTGGCTTTCGCAATGCGGAGTCTCCCGCTCCTTCGTTCGGTGTGCGTCTCGGTGTCGAGTGGTATCAGGTCGATCGACACCTCGCGCTCTCGGCGCAGATCGGCGGGCGCGACGCCACGGGCTTCGCCAAGGTCGCTGCCGCGGGCGACACTCCCATCATGTGGGATGCAGCACTCGGCGTGCGCTACACGTTCTGAACGCGTTCTTGTACGGCCCCGCGGCGGGTACCATCGTTGTCATGATCCGCGATAGGAACCGCGAGAGCAGCCGCGCATGGTCGACGATCGCCATCCTCTACGGCGCCGTCGCCCTGGCGGGATGCGGCGTATCGAAGAGCGATTACCAATCCAAGGTTCAAGAGGCGAACACCGCCAGGCAAGAGGCCGACACCGCCAAGCAGCAGCTCGCGCAGCTGCAGCAACAGGTCGCCGGGAGCGACCAGCAAGTCACGCAGCTGAAGGGCGCCCTCGGCATCGCGCAGGCCGCGGCCATGACCGACGAGCAGAAGTCCGAGCTAGACGAGGCGAAGCGCGCCGTGCAGGAGGCGCAGGAGCGGACCAAGCTGCTGGACGATCTGCAGACGAAGTTCAAGAAGATGATCGACGCCGGCCACCTCAAGGTGACCACGCGCCACGGTCGAATCGTCCTCCAGCTCCACAACGACGTGCTCTTCGCCACCGGCGACGCCGAGCTCAAGCCCGACGGCAAGCAGGCCATCACCGATGTCGCGACGACGCTGCGCGGGGTCGCTCTCAAGCGGTTCCAGGTGGCCGGTCACACCGACAGCTTGCCGATCACCACCGAGACGAAGAAGACGTACCCTACGAACTGGGAGCTCTCCACGGCCCGGGCGATCGCGGTCGTGAAGCTCCTCGTGTCGAGCGGGGTCGACGCGTCAATGCTGTCCGCCGCCGGCTATGGCCCCTACGATCCGGTCGCGAGCAACGCGGCGCCCGACGGCCAGTCGAAGAACCGTCGCATCGAGATCACGCTCGTTCCGAACGTGGCGCCCCTGGTCGCCGCGGTCGACAAGAAATAAGGGCGAATCCCCCGCGCGAGACGCCCGCCCGCGCCCGCCGCGCACGTTGGCGCCGGACGTACTACGCTCCGACTCGGTCGCATTCCATGAGGCTCGTGCGCATCGCCCTGGCGAACGCCAACTCCACCGTAGGCGCTTGCCGATCGAACGTCGATCGAGCCATCGCCCTCGCGCGCGCCGCCGCGGCCGACGGAGCCACCCTCGTCGCTCTCCCCGAGCAGCTCGTCGGCGGCTATCCGCCGGAAGACCTCGTGCAGTGGCGCGCGTTCGTCGACGCGCAGCGGGTCGAGCTCGCGCGTTTCGCGAAGGAGACGGCGTCGCTCGGTTGTGCGAGCGCGCTGGGCCTGGTGGTCGCGCGCGGCGCGAATCTGTACAACGTCGCGGCGCTCGTTCACGGCGGCCGGGTCTGGGGTCTCGTACCCAAGGAGAAGCTGCCGCTCTACAACGTGTTCTACGAAGCGCGCACCATCGCGCGCGGCGCGCCCGGTCTCCAGGACACGGTCGACGGCGTCTCCTTCGGCGACCTCGTCTTCGAGCTCGATTTCGGCGTGGTGGCGCTCGAGGTCTGCGAAGACGGCTGGTCGCCCGACGGCCCGATGCGGCGGCGCTCGTACGCGGGGGCCGAGGTCGTCGTGAACCTCAGCGCGTCCCCGTTCCGGCTCGGTATCGCCGAGACCCGCCGCGAGATGATCGCCACACGCGCGGCCGATTGCCAGGCGACGGTGGCCTACGTGAACGCCGTGGGCGCCAACGACGGCCTCGTGTTCGACGGCGGCGGCTTCGTCGCGCAGAACGGCCGCGTGCTGCTCTCGTCGGCGCGCTTCCGTGAGGGGGTCGAGGCCGTCACCGTCGACCTCGACCGCACGCAACGACTCCGCACCGAAAACACCACCTGGCGAAACGACCAGGAGGCGTTCGCGGCGCTCGCGCCGCAGGTCACGCGCGTGTCGGTGGGCGTGCCGACGCGTGGGCGCAACGCGCTCGTCTTCCCGGCGCCTCCGAACAAGAACTTCTTCTTGCCTCAGGGCGCCCGGCCGAGCTCCCCGCGCGACGCGTTCTGCGAAGAGCTCCTCGACGCCCTCGCCCTCGGCGTGGGCGATTACTTCGAGAAGACGGGCGCATTCAAGACGATCGGCGTTGCGCTGTCGGGGGGCCGCGACAGCCTCCTCGTTCTCGTCATCGCGCGCCGCTGGATCGATCGCCGCTGGGCCGACCGTCCCGAGGTCGAGCGCCGCGCGAAGGCGCGCGAGCTCCTCCGCGCGTTCTTCTTGCCCTCGCGGTTCTCTTCGCCCGAAACGCGCGCCGCCGCGGAGCAGGTCGCGCGCGATCTCGACGTGCCCCTGGCGGTCGTCGCGATCGACGAGGCCTTCGAGCGCGAGCTCGCCGCCGTCGAGAAGATGCTGCAGCCCGGCGAGGCGGTGACGGCCGTCGCCCGCCAGAACGTGCAGGCCCGGGTGCGGGCCGAGCGCATGTGGACCTGGGCGAACTCGGCGCACGGCCTGTTCTTGCAGACCAGCAACATGAGCGAGAAGGCCGTCGGCTACGTCACGATCGGCGGCGACGGAGAGGGCGCGCTCAGCGTGATCGCGAACGTCCCGAAGACGGTGGTCAACTACGTGCTCGACTGGCTCTACGAGACCACCAAGTGGGAGGGCATCCGCCTCACGCTGCTGAAGCCCGCCAGCGCCGAACTCGCCGACGATCAGGAAGACGAGCGTGACCTCATGCCGTTCCCCGTGCTCGACGCCTGCTTCGCGCTCTTCGCGGGAGAGAAGATGTCGGGAGACGAGGTCGCGCATGCGCTCAAGGTGGTGTTTCCCGAGCACGCGGCCGCGAAGCTCGACGCGTGGGCCGCTCGGTTCGTTCGCCTCTTCACCGCGTCGATCTACAAGTGGGCGCAAGCGCCCATCTCAATTCATGTCGGCAACCTCGATCTCGAGCGCGAGCGCGCGCTGCAGCTGCCCGTCGTGCAGCGCGGCGAATGGCAGGGCCCCGAGAAGACATAGCGGCGACCTGCGCACGTGAGCTTCGGCCCACGCGACGCTCGCATCGACCGATGCCCGTCCGCGCAAGGGCGTAGGATCGCATGCAACGCGGCGCGTGTGACGAGGCCAAGCCAGCCGCCGAACGCGAGCCGGTCGCGTGAATACACGGCCGCTGATGCTCGAAGGCCTCACTGCCATTGCTGCTTTTGGCCATCACTGCCATTGATTCTAAAAGCCCTCATATCTTGAAAGTCGCTTCTGACTGCCCACGAAGAAATCAACGCCCGCGGCTCAAAGCGCACGCTTGAGGTGCATAACCGCTTGCGCAGTGTCGAAGACCTCGCTAAGAATCCCGCTCCCACGAACAGACCCGCGCCATGCGGTGATTTCGACGCTCCCCGCGTCCGGGCGCTCTTCTTGCAGCGTTCGGGCGGTGGCGCAGACGAATGGCCCAATCGACGCACGCTGTGCGTTTTTTTCTTCTGGCGAACACGCGTTTGGCAGAGCGGAGGCGGATCAATCCAACGAGACTTTTGCACGTGGCAACGGAAGGCGCGGATCGCTAGATCCAGCGCGCTCCCGCTGCGGCCGTTGATCACGCGCGGCCCCGCGTTCACGCTGGCGTACTGAAATTCAGATATCGCGAGCGCGTCGGCACACCCTCTTCATCTCCCCGTCTTGCAACCACCTTCGCGCGAAATTCGCGAGGACCGAGGGGCGAGGGAGCCTTGGACTCCGCCTTTCGCGAGGTCTTCGGGCCTTGCTTATCCTTCGCCACCCGGGGTGTCCCTTCGCGAGAAGTGCGCTCCCGACATTCACCACATCAAGCGGACATTGAAGTCCACGGCTCGATGAGAGGTCCGATGCAATTTTCAACACGTGTTTTTCCCGGTCTCGTTTGCACTGTTCTGACCTCCGCCTGGATGAGCGGCTGCGGCGCGGCCAATCCGACCGACGCGCAGCCCGCCGACGACGACTCGGGCAATCTCGCCCCTTCGCGGGCGCCCTCTCAAGGGCTGTCGCCGACCAACACGGCGGATCCGTCGAACCCCATAGACCCGGGCGACGCGTCATTGCCGACCACCGGTGACAACACCGGCGCGGTCGCCCCAGGCTGCGTGCCCACCACGTGCACGGACCAGAGCGCGACCTGCGGGTCCATCTCCGACGGCTGCAACGGCATGCTCTCGTGCGGTACATGCACCGCGCCGCAGACGTGCGGCGGCGGCGGCCCGAACACATGCGGTTCCGGCAAATGCAACCCCGCCACCTGCGCGTCGGCGAAGGCGACGTGCGGAACGGTCTCCGACGGCTGCGGCAACGTCCTCACGTGCGGCACCTGCACCGCGCCCGCGACCTGCGGGGGCGGCGGCAGCGCGAACGTCTGCGGAAAGCCCACGCCGGTCACTCCGATCTCCGACGCGGGCACCGTCAGCACACCGCCTCCGGCGGGAGACGCAGGCAAGCTCTTCGCCTCGCTTCCGTACCGCGGGCTCGCGATGGGCGGCGCCGAGTTCGGCGCCAGCTATGGCGGTCAGTTCAACGGTACGACCCTGGGGACGATCCCCGGCGACTACTACTACCCGACGAGCGACCTCTCGCAGGGTGGCCCCTCGTGGCCGGCCGCGTCGAACGGCACGCAGATCGAGACGGCGCTGATGATGCCGTACTACCTCGGCAAGGGAATGAACACGATCCGTCTGCCGCTCCGGTGGGAGCGGCTGCAGCGAAGCCTGTCGACCACGGGCGCCAGCGTGATGACCGCCGCGCAGGTCGTGGCCACGTTCAACGCGACCGAGCTCGCAAATCTCAAGAGTTCGGTGAGCGCGCTCACGGCGGCCGGCTTCACCGTGCTCGTCGACATTCACAACTACGCGACGTACACGAGCGCCTCCGAAATCTCGGCCGGCCAGGGAGGTGACTCCCTCGGCTCGAAGAACGTCCCCAACATGGCGTTCGAGAACCTGTGGATCGGGCTTGCATCGATCTGGCCGAACAACCCGAAGGTCGTGTTCGACATCATGAACGAACCGAACAGCCCCGCGGACCCGGCGGGACAGCCGGCGGGGTACGAGTGGTACCTGGCGGCGCAGGCCGCCGTGACCGGCATTCGCAGCATCGGAGCCAATAACCTCATTCTGATCTGCGGCAATGCGTTCGCCGATGCCGGCGAGTTCAAGGCCGGGGGCTCGTCGGATCCGCTGAAGAGCATCAAAGACCCGGCGAACAACTTCGCCTTCGAGATTCACGATTATCCGGACACCGCCTTCGGCTCGGCGGATTCGTGCACGACCGGCTCCGGTGGCTCGGCCACGACCGCCGTCAGCGTACTCTCGACGTTCCTCTCCTGGGCCAAGCAGTACAACGTCAAGGGATTCCTCGGAGAGTTCTCGGCGGGCACCTCCACGAGCGCGCAAAGCTCCTGCGTCACCGCGATCGGGCAGATGCTCACGTTCCTCGGACAGAACCCGTCTTACTTCATCGGCTGGACGTACTGGGCGGCCGGAGCCGGCTTCGGCTCCACGAACCCGATGAACTCGCCGCTCTTCAACCCGGGCCACGACAGTCCCCAGATCACGGCGCTCGCACCGTTCCTCAAGTAGACGCGTCTAGCGAAGATGAGGGCCGAGGGCGGCGTACCAGACGCCGCCCATGACCGCATAACCCGCGTCGTTCGGGTGCAGGTTGTCGGTCATGTAGTCGCTCGCGAAGTTGGGGTTCTTCTTGAACGCCGCGTGCATGTCGACGAGCACGACGTGCTTCCCGGACTGCACGCGCGACGCCACGAGCGCCGGCATCGCTTCGTTGTAAGCGACGACCGCCACGTCTTCGGCGTTGGAGACGGTAGGAACGATCTTCGCCAGAACGACCAGCACGTTGGGGTCGGCGGCCTGGATGGTGTCGATGAGCGCGCCGAGCCTCGCGGGCGCGTTCGCGGGATCGAGGCGGATGTCGACGTCGTTCGTTCCGATCATCAACGTGACGATGTTCGGCCGGTAGGAGGCCATCGCGGCCGCCACGAGGGGCGCGATTCCGGAGCGACCCCCGCCGTCATCGATGGTGTAGCCCGAGTGGCCTTCGTGCGCGGCGGGGAACGCGACCCCGTCGACCTTGCCCGGGCCGCCGGTGTCGGAGCCGACGAAGGTGATTCTCTGACGGGCCTGGAGTGCTCTGCGAAAGAGTTCGACGCGGTACGACCCGTTCCGGGTCGAGCCGGCGCCCGCGGTGATCGAGTCGCCCAGAGGCATGATCTTGCATGGAGTCCCCGCGGGGGGGCAGGGATCGTAGCTCGCGGTCACGGTGGTCTCTCCCGGGGCGGTCTCTCCCAGGGCGGGCGCGACCGCGCTCCTGGCGACGACGGCATCGCTCGGAGAACGGGCCCCGCCGGAGGCGCTCGAAACGCAAGCCGGGACGCAGGCCGAAGCGCAAACGCAGAGCGACAGCACGAGAAAGGGGGCTTGCATCGAGGCCGCGAACCGCTCCGTTCGCACTTATAGATCAAGCGCCGGCATCGCGGAACGCGGCTCTCCAGCAGGTTCGAAGGCGGGTGCTTTCCGGCCGGGATGGGCGTAAAAAAACACCGCCTCGAGTGCCGAAGCGGGGCCCGTGACGGCCTCTCCCATTCGAGGACAGGAGCGACATGACGCAGGTTCATCTTCGATGCCGGTGTGGAAAGCTCGAGGGACTGGCGACGGACGTGTCGCCCCGGACCGGCAATCACCTGATCTGTTACTGCGACGACTGCCAGGCGTATGCCCACTTCCTCGAACGGGCGGGCGGGCGCGGGGGCCGGTCCGGCGCCATCCTCGACGCGCACGGTGGAACGGAGATCTTTCAGATGACGCCGTCGCAGTTCCAGCTCACCGCCGGAGACGAGCACCTGAGCCTGGTCAAGCTGTCGCAGAAGGGCCTCATGCGCTGGTTCGCCGGATGCTGCCGCACCCCGGTGGCCAACACGGTCTCGTCCGCGCGCGTGCCCTTCGTCGGCGTCCCGCGCGCGTTCATGGAGTCAGGGGCCGACGGGAACGCGCTCGACGACGCGCTCGGCCCGGTGATCGGCTACGCCAACGCCCGCTTCGCCACCGGCGAGGTCGGCGGGCTCCCGGCCGGTGCGAGCTCCAAGGTGCCGCTCGGCCTCATCGGGCGCGGTCTTCGCTTGCTCGCGGGGGCGTGGCTAGCTGGCAAGAATCGGCCGTCTCCGTTCTTTCATCCGTCGACCGGCGCGCCCGTGGTCGTGCCCCAGGTGCTGACCCCGGCGGAGCGGGAGCAGCTGCGGCCGAACGGCGCCTGAGGCGTTGAAGCCGGCAACTGCACTCCATCATGAACTTTGAGCCGGGCGACCAATCGTTGGCCGCGACGGCGGCGGTCCAGCTGCAGCGGTCGAGGTTGCATCGACCCCCTTCAAGAAGGCGGATCAAGGACTTGCAGCCGTGACGGCGCATTGGTCCGCGCCCTGCACTGCGAGCGGGCCGTGGGTCGCGCGAAGCCGGGCTTCGTGTGAGCCGATAAGCCGACAAGCCGACAAGGGAGAGCGCCAATGAAAGCGATAGCGACAGTCGCGATGTTCGTGGCACTGATGACCGCTTGCAGCTCCAACGGACCTTCGAATAGCCAGGTTCAAACCGCGCACGCGTCGCCCGCCGTGTTCACGAACTTCCGGAGTTTCGCGTTCCGGCCCGCGGGGAGCCCCGGCGCGCCGTTCGACGTCTCCGCCCGCTCCTTCGAGGTCGAACGGCGCATGCGCCCGCTCGTCGAGGCCGAACTCGAAGGAAAGGGCTACACCGAGGCAGCGACGTTCCCGAAAAGGGTGGCGCCGGACCGTCCCGCCGTGGCCGCGGGCCCGTGAGCCGGGAGGCTGGCGGGGGGGGCCTCAGCGGGGGCATGAGTGCGGCGGTGAGGGGCCTGCTTGGCGCGCGCGCGGTCGAGCGCGGTGCTCGCGTCGGTGTGTCGGTGAAGCGGGAGCTGCCGGGCTGAGGCGGTATTCGCCGCGTTGACAGGCCACGCGGGCACGGACATCCTGCACGTAGGGGGTTCCGAGCTTGGTCCATTCCGTGCTCGAGCGGCAACTCCGCAAAGTGGGGGCGACGCCGGACGCTCCGGTCCACGTGGACCAGTGGCCCGAGTTGCTGTCGCGCATCAGCCAGGCGTACGTCGAGGCCGATCAAGTACGCACCATGCTCGAGCGGTCGATCTCCATCTCTTCGCGGGAGATGCGGGAGCTCAACTCGCGGCTGGCGGCCGAGCGCGATCGCCTGTCGCAGACGGTGGTGTCCATGGCCGATGGCCTGTGCGTGCTCGACAAGCACGGGCAGGTCGAGATCGCGAACCCCGCCGCCGAGCGGCTGCTCGGATTCGAGCTCGGCGGCCTCGCCGGGAAGGACTTCGCCGACGTCGTCAGCGGGGGCTGGCCGGCCGAGAAGGAGCGGCGAGGTCCGCTGCTGCAGCTGAGAGCCGCGATCCGCTCGGGCGAACCCTGCCGCCACGACGACGCGCGCTTCATGACGCGCGAGCGCGCCTGGCTCCCGGTGTCGTTCGCGCTCACCCCGATCAACGCCGCCCCCTCCGACGATGGCGGCGTCATCAACTTCAGCGACATCCGGAAGCGCAAGGCCGAGGCCGAAGCGCTGCGCGAGAGCGAATCGACGTTCCGCGCCATCTTCGAGTCGGCCGGCCTCGGGATGGTGCGTCTCGATCTCGACGGCCACATCGCCGATTGCAACCGGACGCTGAGCGAGATGCTCGGCCGCGACCGGCTGTCTCTCGTCGGGCAAAGCATCTTCGCGTACATGCACTCCGACGAAGCGGTGAACGCGCGTGAGGGTTTCGAGAAGAACAAGCTCTCCGAGGGCGGCGGCACCCAGGTCGAGCGCCGCTACGCGCGTCTCGACGGCTCGACGGTCTGGGCGATGCAGACGGTCTCGTTCGTGCGCGATCGTGATCGCCTGCCGAGCTTCGCGATCGGCGTCGTCGAGAACATCACGGCGCGCAAGCACCTCGAGCTCTCGCTGAGGCAGGCGCAGAAGCTCGAGGCCGTAGGCCAGCTGGCGTCGGGCATCGCGCACGAGATCAATACGCCGGTGCAGTTCGTGAGCGACAGCGTCCACTTCGCCCGCGACGCGGTGGCCGAGCTCCTCGGCGTGCTCGCGCGGTACCGCGCCTTCCGCGTCGCCGCCGCCGCATCGCTGCCCGACCTGGCGGTGGAGCTCGTAGCGGCCGAGGAGGCGGCGGACCTCGACTATGTCGCCGAGCAGCTTCCCAAGGCGCTCGACCGGGCGCTCGACGGCCTGCAGCGGGTGGCGACGCTCGTTCTCGGGATGAAGGCGTTCGCGCACCCCGACCAGAAGGACAAGTCCCCCGCGGATCTGAACTACGCGATCCGCACGACGCTCACGATCGCGCGCAACGAGTACAAGTACGTCGCGGATGTCGAGACCGAGTTCGGCGAGCTCCCGCCCATCGTCTGCCACATCGGAGAGCTGAATCAGGTCTTCCTCAACATCCTCGTCAACGCCGCGCACGCCATCGGGGACGTCGTGGCGGGCACCGAGGTCAAGGGGCGAATCACCGTCCGGACCTGGCGAGAGGGCGACTCGGTCTTCGTCTCGTTCACCGACACCGGAAGCGGCATCCCGGAGGCGGTCCGCCACCGGGTCTTCGACCCCTTCTTCACGACGAAGGAGGTCGGCCAGGGGACGGGACAGGGTCTCGCCATCGCCCGCGCCGTGATCGTCGACAAGCACGAAGGGGAGCTGACGTTCAAGACCGAGGTGGGCCGCGGAACGACGTTCGTGATCCGGTTGCCGATCGAGCCGCATGCCGACGGGTCGGCCGTCGCATGAAGCGCATCCTGTTCGTCGACGACGAGATCGCCGTGCTCGAGGGCCTTCGCGACCGGCTCCGCAAGCAGCGCCGCGAATGGGACATGGTCTTCGCGCTCGGCGGCGCGGCGGGGATCGCCGAATGCGAACACGCCGCGTTCGACGTCGTCGTGACCGACATGCGCATGCCCGGGGTCGACGGCGCCACGCTCCTTCGGCACGTGAAGGAGACCCATCCGGAGACCATCCGCATCGTGCTCTCGGGTCACGCCGAGCGCGAGGCCGTCCTGCGCGCCCTCCCCGTGGCGCACCAGTTTCTCGGCAAGCCGTGCGATGCCGAGGCGCTGCGCGACGTCATCACGCGCGCGTGCGCGTTGCAGACGATGATGACCGACGGCGCGCTCCAGCGGATCATCGGCCGCGTCGAGAAGCTCCCGTCGCTGTCGACGACCTACGTGGCCCTGACCGACGTCCTCGCCCGAGACGCCCCGTCGATCGACGACGTGGTCGGCGTGGTCGAGCAGGACCCGGCGATGTGCCTCAAGCTTCTTCAGCTCGTCAACTCGGCGTTCTTCGGGCTCCCGCGGCGGGTCTCGGCGATGCGGGAAGCGATCACCTACCTCGGCATCGATCTCGTGAAGTCGCTGGTTCTAGGCGCACAGATCTTCGCTGCCGCCGAGGCCATGGACGCGAGCGGCGGCTCGCTGGCGACCATGCAGAGGCACTCGGTGCTCGTCGCCCGCGTCGCGCGCGCGATCTCTCCGTCTCAGGGCGGGAGCGACGCGTTCATGGCCGGCATGCTCCACGACGTGGGACGCATCGTTCTGAAGCTCGCTGACCCTGCCGCCTTCGCCTCCGTCACCGCGGCGGCCCTGGAACGCGCGGTCCCGAGCTACGTCGTCGAGCGCGAGCGCCTCGGAGTCACGCATGCGGAGGCCGGCGCCTATATTCTGGGCTCCTGGGGGGTGCCGTTGGCGATCGTCGAGGCGGTCGCGGGGCACCACGAGCCGCAGCGCGTCGGGAGCTGCTCGTTCGACGCGACCACGGCGGTCCACGTCGCCGAGAGCCTCGTGACCGAGAGCGAAGGCGACGAAGCGCCCGCGGATGCGCCGGTCGACCGCGCTCACATCGAGAAGCTCGGCCTCCTCGGAAAGCTTCCGGAATGGCAGGACGCCGCGCGGCGAACGCGGGACGAAGGGGGAGGGTGACCATGGCGACCAAACCACGCGTATTGTGCGTCGACGACGAGCCCGGCGTCCTCGAGGGTCTGGCGCTGACCCTCCGCCGCGGCTTCGAAGTGCTCACCGCCGAGAGCGGCAAGGCGGGGCTCGAGGCGCTCGCTCACGACTCCACGATCGCCGTCGTGATCTCGGATATGCGCATGCCGGGCATGAGCGGCGCCGCGTTTCTCGCCAGGGCGCGCGCGACGACGCCGGACGCGATCCGGCTGCTCCTCACGGGCCACGCGGAGGTCGATGCGGCCATCGCGGCGATCAACGAAGGGCAGATCTTCCGCTTCATGACCAAGCCGTGCCCGCCTCATACCCTGCTCGCGGCGGTCGAGGCCGCCGTCGAGCAGCATCGCCTCGTGACCTCCGAGCGCGTCCTCCTCGAGCAGACGCTGCGCGGCTGCATCCAGATGCTCATGGAAGTCCTGGCGCTCGCCGATCCGGTTGCCTTCGGCCAGGTCACCCGCATCCAGCGCTATGCGGCGGAGCTGGCCTCGAAGGTCCCGGGGGCGCAGATCTGGTCCATCGAGGTGGCGGCGATGCTGTCGCAGCTGGGGTACATCTCGCTCGCGCCCGAGACGCTCGACAAGCTCCGGCGCGGAAAGCCGCTCACGCCGGAGGAGGACGCCGCGGCAGCCCGGCTTCCTCAGCTCGCCGAGCAGTTCATGGCTGGCATTCCGCGCCTCGATCTCGTGCGCGCCGCGCTGACCCATCGAACGACGCCGTTCGCCGGGGGCCCCCGGCCGTCCGGTCCGCGTGGCAAGGACATCCCGCTGGGGGCCCGGGTCCTCGGCGTCGTGTGCGACTTCGACTGGCTCGAGGCCGGGGGGCTCTCCACCCCGCTGGCCCTCGACACGCTGCGCGGCCGGCGCGATCGCTACGATCACGAGCTCCTCGAGCTCTTCGCGGCGATGCTCGGCAGTCGAGAGCGCGAGGCCGAGGTCCTGGAGCTGCCCATCCGGCTGGTACGCGCGGAGATGGTCTTCCTGGAAGACGTCCGGATGCGCACGGGTACGCTCCTCGTCGCGCGGGGACAGGAGTCGACCGCCGGCCTCGTGGAGCGGTTTCGTAACCTCCCCGTCGGTGCCGTGCGCGAGCCGGTCCGCGTCGTCCTCAAGAAGCGCGGACCGCCCGCGGAGTAGAGGCTCGCGAGGCCATACCGATGAAGAAGAGAATGATGAACGCTCGCGCCCGGGTCCGCACCCGGCTGCGCGCGGAAGCGTCGGCGCGCGTCGTGCGCAGTCAGCTCGAAGCCTTGCTCGAACACGCGCCGGCGTACATTCTCGCGGTCGACGAGAACGGCGCGATCCAGTTCATCAACCAGGTGCTGCCGCACCTCAAGAAGGAGGACATCGTCGGGTCCTTCTGGCTCGACCACATTCAGCCAGAGCAGCACGACGCGATGAAGGAGCGCTTCCGCGCCGTCCTCGAGACCGGGACCTCGCAGACCTACGAGACCGTCGCCCTCGGGCCCAACGGCGTCAGGGTCGTCTTTTCGGCTCAGATGGGCGCCATGCGGATCGAGGGTCGAGTCGTCGGCGCCGTCATCATCGCGCAGGACGTGACCGACCTCAGACGGATGCAGGCCGAGCTCGCGATCTCCCAGCGACTGGCCGCCGTCGTGGTCCTCGCGGCGGGTATCGCGCACGAGGTCAACACCCCCGTTCAGTTCGTGACCGACAGCATCGAGTTCCTCCGGGAGGCCATCGGCGATGTCTTCGGGGTCGTCGAGAAGCTCCGGATCCTCGAGGCCCTGAGGGGCGGGGGTGCCGGCGCGCCGGAGCTCGAGGGCGCGATCGCCGCCGCCGCAGAGGCCCGCGAAGAGGCCGACCTGCCCTACCTGTTCGCCGCGATTCCCAAGGCCTTCGACCGGTGCTTCAAGGGCCTCGATCGCGTCGTGGCGATTGTCCGTTCCCTGAACGAGTTCGCCCGGCCCACCCGGCAAGCGATGGTCGCCGTGGACCTGAATCGCACCATCGAGAGCGCGATGGCGACGGCCCGTGGCGAATACGAGAAGCTCGCCGAGCTGGAGACCGAGCTTGGCGAGCTGCCCCTCGTCACGTGCTACCCGGACGACATCCAGAAGGTGCTCCTCGACCTCGTCGCGAACGCCGCCCACGCGATCAAGGGCGCTGCGAACGGGAGCGACCGCAAGGGCACCATCCGCGTGAGAACCCGGCTCGACGGCGAGGGCGTCGTCATCGCCGTCACCGACACCGGGACCGGGATCCCCGAGACCATCGCTCAGCGCGTCTTCGACCCGTTCTTCACGACGAAGGAGGTCGGCAGCGGCATCGGGCAGGGGCTCGCGCTCGCGTGGGCCGTCGTCAAGGACGTGCATGGTGGGGAACTCAGGTTCGAGACGACGGTGGGCGTGGGAACGACGTTCTTCGTTCGCCTGCCCATCGTCGGAAAAGGACCACGATGAGGCCGGGATTGCGCCACGCCGCGCGACGCCAAGACGGCCGCCGACGCTCTCGCGCGGCGTCTGTATTCTTGTCCAAGAGGGGGGAACGATGAAGGTAGATACATTCGTGTACGATGGCCCGACGGGGTGGTCGAACGGCGGCCCGGCGACCCGCGACGGCCCCGAGACGCTGGTGCTGATCTTCGGCGCCCCCGCGTACTTTCGAGACCCGGGCGTCATCGAAGCCCTCGTCAAGGCTTATCCCGGCGCGAAGATCGCCGGCTGCTCGTCGGCGGGCGAGATCGAAGGGCGCCGCATCCGCGACGGTACCCTGTCGATCGCCGTTGCACGGTTCGACAGGACGAGGCTGCGCGTCGCCACCGCGCCCGTCGTCGACGGCGAGTCGTCGGCGTCAGCCGGCGAGACGATCGCGAGGGCGCTCGCCGCTCCCGATCTGCGCGCCGTCTTCGTTCTCTCGGACGGGATCTCCGTGAACGGCAGCAAGCTCCTGCGCGGAGTCCACGCCGTGCTCCCTCCGTCGGTCGTCGTGACGGGAGGGCTCGCCGCCGACGGCGACCGCTTCCAGCGCACCTGGGTCCTCGCGGAAGGACGGCCAGCGGAACGCACCGTGACTGCGGTCGGGTTTTATGGCGACGCCGTCCGCGTAGGGCACGGCTCGCGCGGCGGATGGGACATCTTTGGCCCGGAGCGAGAGATCACGCGCTCGTCGGGCAACGTGCTTTACGAGCTCGACGGCCAGCCGGCGCTCGATCTGTACGAGATGTATCTCGGGGAGCGGGCCTCTGGCCTTCCCGCGACCGCGCTCCTCTTCCCGCTCGCGCTCCGTGCCCGGTCGTCGGATCGGAAGACCCTCACGCGGACCGTGCTCTCCGTCGATCCGTCGAAGCGATCGATGACCTTCGCCGGCGACGTCCCCCAGGGGTCCCTCGCCCAGCTCATGCACGCGAACTTCGATCGCCTGATCGAGGGCGCGTCGGCGGCGGGTCAGAGCGCCGCCACCGACGTGAGCGGAGAAAGCCTCACGGTCGCCATCAGCTGCGTCGGTCGACGTCTCGTCCTCGGGGAGCGTACCGAAGAGGAGGTCGAGGCGACCAGCGACGCGATGCCGCCGCGGTCCAAGCTCGTCGGCTACTACTCGTACGGGGAGATCTCGCCCTTCGCAGAGGGAGAATGCGCGGACCTGCACAACCAGACCATGACGGTGACGACCCTCTCCGAAGTCTGACGCTCATGCCCGGCGTGCACGTCCTCCTTCGCCACGCTATTGGTCTCCGGAGGTTGAACACGCGCTCGGGCGAGCGAGCGGCCCGGGACCCGCGGAGCAAGCCATGAACGACGACGTGCGCACCATCGATCGAGAAGAGCTTCGCCGGAAGCTCGAACGGCATGATGATTTCAAGCTCGTCATGTCTCTCAGCGACTGGGATTTTCAGCGCAAGCGCATCCCCGGCTCGATTCACTTCGAGACGCCGGAAGCCATGCTCGGGTCTCTCGGGAAGAACGACGAGATCGTCGTCTACTGCTCCAATCCCCCCTGCCGGAAGAGCATCGTTTCGTACCACCTTCTCGAGGATCACGGCTTCACGAACGTGCGGCGTTATGCCGGCGGCGTCTCCGACTGGGAAGAAGCCGGTCTGCCGCTCGAAGGCAGCTGGGTCGACGGCAAGTAGCGCGGCGACGCATGCTGCCCGACAGCGCGGCGACGCAGAAGACGCTCATCTTCGATCCCATTCCGCGCGTGGACGGCATCGAGCCTTCGGCGGATCCTCTCTTCCAGTTGCGCGCGGCGACGTACCTCCTGAGCGGTCGCCGCCGGCGACAAGCCCCGTAGCTTTCGCGCCGACGCGGCGCGCTCTCTCCTCCAGCCGAGAACGCATCTCTGTCCTCGCGGAGAACGCGTCGCTCGACTCGAAGGCGCCTACCGGGGCGCCAGATCGCACGTCACGTCGAGCGTCGCCCTCCCCGGGGGCACCGCCCCGTGAACGATACGAAGAGCGCCGACCGCGCCGCACCTGCGGTCTGCCGTGAAGTCGCACCAGCCGGCGCCGCATCCGGTGCAGGCGTTCGACTCGCGGCACGCCGCGGCTCGTTCTCCCGCGAGCGCCTGGATCTCGCAGACGCGCGTGGGTCCGGTCGCGTCCGCGGCGGTGCGCGGTCGGCGCACGCCGTCGGGGTCTCGAGGATCGAGCATGCCGGGATGGCTCGAGCAGGAGGCGCCGTCGAACATCGTCACCGCGACCACGCACACCCCTGCTCCGTCGGCGTCGTGCGCGATCGGGGCCGGAAAGCAAGAGTGGAAACCGTCGTCGACGATCGCGCCGAGGAACCCGGACTGGGCGAGCCGGGAAACGTCGTCCTGGCACGTCGTGTCGTAGGCTTCCGTGTACACGCGCGCGGCCTGGAGCGCCCTGCTCCAGGCGGCGAGACGCTCTGGCAGCACGAGGTCTCCAGAGCAGGGCGCGTCGGCCCCCGCCCCCGGCGCGAAGATGGCCTCGTCATCGAACCACACAGGGGTAGTCCTCGCCACGTCTCCACGGACGGCGGTGGTACCGTCGTCGTCCCGTGCCGTGGCGACGACGAAGCCGACGATTTCGGGCGTTCCGAGCGACGCGACCAGCGCGGCCTCGTGCGCGTCTTCGGGGGCACGCGCGCCGGTGACGAGCCCGATCGTCTGTACGGTCGCGTCGAGCAGCGGATAGGGCGCGCCGGCCGGTGCCACCGCGGCGTCGATCGTGCGACCCGCCTCGTCGGCCATCACGTCGATGGCGGCGGTCGACGCGTGGTCGCTGACGACCGCGAGCGCCGGATCGTCGCTCGGCCCCACGGCGCGCGCGGAGCCGCCGACCGACGGATGTACGATTACGACGCGCATGTCGGCGCGCGCCCAGTCCGACTCCAGCCCTGCCCTGCTGCCCACGGCGAATCGCTCCTCGAACGTCGTTCGCAAGAGTGTCTTCGTCGTCTGCCGGATGGCCGCCGAGTCGGCGCCCGGCCCGTCGTCGACGGTGAGCACGATGACCCTTCGGGCCACGTCGATCAGGAACTCGTCGGTGTATTGCTCGGTAACGCCCGACGGCACGGAGACGGTCGTGCCGCCCGAGCAGGCGCAGGCCAGGGCAGGCGCGAGCAGAGCCCCGACCACCGCCCACAAACACCGCATGCCCCGGTTAAAAGGCATGCGTCATGCCCACGACGGGGCGTAAGAAGACGCGGCTTTCGCCTAGAACGCCGGGCAAGTGAGGCTGCCCTAGCCTCGGTTGGTTGTCACTCTCGACAACGCGGTTGGCGCCGCTTCGCGGCGATCGCCGGCAGGGCGCGGAGGGTGTCTCTCGCGTATCGTGCAATCATGGCTCTGTCTCCGACCTCCCGCGGTGCAGGCCTGCCATCGAACGCCGCGGCGACGAAGCCCGCGACGCCGGCGCACGACGGCGAGCGGCGCACGGCCAGCTCCGGCGAGAGCCGGCAGATCGACGTGCTTCACAACGCGAACGGTCTCGTCATAGCCACGTGGAAGAACGTGGCGATCCACGTGTGGACCGCGGAGGCGACCCGCGCCCTGGTCGATACGCTCGATCAGCACTCGGCGCCTTTCACGAGAGCGCACCCCGAGCGCGTCTCGTCGATTCACATCATCGGGAAGAACGCCCCGCTCCCTTCGGCCGACGTGCGCGAGCAACTCCAGCAGCTGACAAAGCGTTACGCGAGCCACATCGCGGCCCTCTGCCACGTGGTCGAGGGCTCGGGCTTCTGGGCGAGCGCGCTGCACGGTTTTCTGACGGGCCTGCACTGGCTGATCCGCGGGTCGTTCCAACTCAAGACCTGCGCCGACATCGAGTCCGCTGCGCGCTGGGTGCCGTCCCACCACCTGCGCGAGACGCACGTGGCGATCGGTATCAACGAGCTCGAAGAGGTCTTGCGGCACGTCCGGCGGCTCGCTGACTGATCGGCGACGGGATCAGGTCATCACGTGCGAGCCGAGGACGAAGAGCGCGACGGCGGCCCGGATCGGGGCCGCGCGCGTCGCACGCGCCATCGAACCGCCCCTCACTGGCAATACGTGTACACGGTCGTGGCTCCGGTGTTCGCGCCGCTGGCGAAGATGAAGCCGTTGCTCCCGTCATTGCCGCTCAAGAAGGGGAGCTCCGGCAGGCTGGCGCTCATGTCGACGTTCGACTGGAAGCAGTTGCAGAGCCCGCCGGTATTCGAGTTGAACACCTCGCTGCCGTCGATCTCGTACGTCGCGGACGCCGAGTACTCGAAGACGCACGTTTGCTTTCCGCCGGTCACCGACGCCGTGAGATCGCACGCCTGGCCGGTCCCGTCGCTGAGGGTGAACGCGTCGCAGCCGCCGGTCTGACCCCAGACGATGACCGTGATGTCCGAGGTGCACGCGATGGCGATCGCCACCGTGCCGCCGCTCGTGACCGTGCCGCTCGCGTTCCCGTTCGTGACCACGCACTTCTGGTTGGGGCCGGTCGGGTTCGTGATGGTGATCGCGTAGCTGTCGCCGCTCGAGATCGCCGTCGGGAACGCCATCCTCCCGTTAGCCGAGAACTGGAGCGTGTCGACACCATCGCTGACCTGCAGCGCGTTCTGCGGGGCGCTGAGGCCCGTGACCGTCGCGACGAGCTTCGACGTGTTGAGGGTGCACGTGATCCCGACGGAGATGGCCGTACTTCCCACGGTGCCCGCTCCATTCCCGGTCGTCACCGAGCATGTCTTCCAGGGCATGGTGGGCTGCGTGAACGTGAGCGTGTAGCTCGTGCCGCTGGCGAGGGGCGTCGGCAGCTGCGTGGTCCCGTCGGCGAAGAGATCCACCGCGTCGACCCCGTCGTCGACCGTCAGCGCCGTCTTGCTCCCCGACAGGCCGTTGACCGAGACGGAGATCGGGAAGGTCTTCGTCGTGCAGCTCAGGGTGACGCCGGTCACGGGCGCGCCGCCGATCGTTCCGGTGCCGCCGGCCGTCACGTTGCAGGTCTGCGTGGGGCTCGACGGCTGCTGCGTGACGGCGATGGTGTACGGCGTCCCGCTGGCGACGGCCGGGAACGAGAACGTCCCCGACGTCACGGAGATCGTGTCCGTGCCGTCGGAGAGCTGGAGACCGCCGCCGTCGAGGTTCGCCACGCTGCCCGAGATGCCGAACGCGTTCGTTCCGCAGTTGACCGCGACGGTCGTCACGGGGCCGCTGCCCACGGTTCCGACGTTCCCGGCGACGGAGCACGACTGCGTGGGGCCCGTCGGGGACGTTGCCACTTCGACGTCGAACGCTCGGCCGCTGCGCACCGAGGTCGCGAACGTGAACGAGCTGGCGCCAGCCGCCACGCTCAGGAGATCGCCGCCATTGTTCGAGAGAACGAGCCCCGCCCCTGCGAGCCCCGTGATCGTTCCGCCCACCGTGAACCTGGTGGTCTGGCAGCTCACGGCGACGCTGGGGTCAGCGGTGGTGACCGTTCCGGTCGCGCCGCTGGTCACCAGGCAAACCTGGGTCGGCCGAGTGGGCTGGGCCTGAACGACGACCTTGTATGCGGCTCCGCTCGCGATGGACGTGGGGAACGAGAACGTCGTCGCCGACGCGGCGACGGTAGCCGTCGAGAGCGGCGTCCCGTTGCCGTCCTGGAGCTCCAGCGTCAGCCCGGCGCCGCTCAGCCCGGACACCGTTCCGTCGACGGGATACGTATTGGTGGTGCACGCGACGTCGACGCTGGTCACGTTGGCGCGGCTCACCGAGCCGCTCCCGGCAGTGACGGTGCACGTCTGGCTGGGCCGGGTGGGCTGGGTGCCGACCGTCACTGCGTAGGAGCCCCCGCTCGCGACGGGCATCGTGAACGCGAACCCGCCCCTGGCGGTGATCGACACCGAGTCGGCGCCGTTGAAGAGCACGAGGCCGGAACCGGCGAGGTTCTCGACCGTCCCCCCGATGACGTATGTGTTCGTCGCGCAGTTGACGACTACGCTGGTCACGGCCCCGGCGCCGACCGTTCCGGTTCCGCCGCTGACGCTGCATGTCTGGACGGGCGCCGTTGGATTCGTCTGAACTTCGATGTCGAACGCGGCGCCACTCGCCACTTTGATCGGGAAAGTGAACTCGCCGTTGGCATTGACCGTGACTTTGTCGGCGCCGTTCGAGAGAACGAGGTCCGTTCCCACGAGACCGATGACGGTTCCGCCGACCGTGAACGTGACGAGCGGGACCACGGGCGCATCCGGAGCGCCGTCGACGGGACCCACCGGCGGGGGCGAGGTCTCGTCGGCAGGCTTCGTGGCGTCGACGGGGGGTCCGTCGTCAACGCCGGCGTCATCGGCCGATGGCATCGACCCGTCGGGGAGCGGTGATGGATTGTCGAGAGACGTATTCGTACTTCCGCTGAAACACGCGGAGACGGTCGCGAGGGCGAGCGACAATACAACGAGGGCGCGAGCCATCCGACGCGTGCCCCGTTCCGGTTTCGCCACGGCGTGCCTCCCTTGCAATCGACGTCCGCCGCTCACCCGCCGCGGGGGCGGGCCGGCATACTCGCCAATGCTAGCAGAGTTCGCCCCCGCGCCAGCGCCGCGAGGGGCACCCATGATGGAAAGAGTAGAGGGGTGGCGCGCGCGATGGTGGCGAGCGCCTCAAGGCCGCCCCGAGCGCGCCCGTCTCGATCGACGACGACGAGGCCCTGAATCCCGCGGGCGGGGGCGCCGGCGATTCCCCCCGCGCCGGCTTCGCGCGGCGCCGCTTCGATGTCGAACCGGGCGAGCCAATCGAGACGAGAGACGGCGCGCGCGACGATTCGCTCGAAAGGGCTCGCGGGGTCGTACGTTAACCTTCGCGAGCCCACGTCGGGGGTTGCGAAGAGGCCGTACATCGCCAGGGTGAGCCAGGTGAATCCCTCGACGCGGCTCGTGGCCTCGATCGTCAGGTGAAACCAGACCCCCCACCAGAGCGCGAACGCCCGATCGCGGCGGAGCCACAGGCCGACGCCGAGAAAGAGCTCCGTCGCGATGGCCAGCTTCGCGAGGCCGCTCGCGACGCCGGGGTCGCCGAACCAGGCGACGATGCGCGCCGGGACGCCGGCCTCGATCGCGTTCTGCCCGTAAAGCGCCATTCGCGTCGCGAGGACGCGGCCGTCGCGCCAGTCGGGGTCGAAGAACTTCGAGCCGCCCGACGCGAAGTAGATGATCGAGACCTGAACCTGCGCGAGGCGCGCGGCCCAGAGGGGCCCGACGCGCGAGCGGACCTGCGAGGGGCCGCGCGACCGAGCAGGCGAGCCAACCCGCGAGCCGCTCCGCCGGGCGGCCAGCGCGTAGCAGCCGTCGCAGGGCGAGAGCGACAAGAGGAGGGCGTAGCAGGCCATCGCCCACCGGTTGTGATGAAACTGAACGCGGTCACAGAGGAGCACGTAGGTGCTCAATGCGGCGGTCGCGAAGAGCGCCGGCCGCGCCGCGACCCCGAGAACGACGAGGCCCGCCAGAGCGCCCAGGGCGACGAGGATCGCCGCGTAGGCATGCGACGAGGGAACGAGCGCTTCCGGCACGATGGGCCAGTGGAACGCGTCGCCGAAGTATCCACGGCGGAGCTCGGCGCCGGCGCGCCAGGCGGCTTCGAGGAGCAAGAGGCCGAGGACCACGCGCGCGGCGCCGAGGGCGTGGGTGTCCCCCGTCTCGTCGCGCCAGCGGCGAAGGGAGTCGATCACCGCCGGCCCGGTCGCCGCCCGCTCGGCCCGCTCACTCGGAGACGCTCCGCGCGTGGCTCGCGAGCTCGACGCGCACGGGGGCGCCGCCGTTCTTTCGCACGATCACTTCGGCACGGAGCCGGCGAGTCTCGGCGTCGTCGGCGATGTGATCGGCGACGTCGTCGAGCGCGTGCCCGAGGCGCGCGAGCTGCGCATCGACCCCGTACGACGCAAAGACGCGCGCATCGACGGTCCCGAGCACCGGATCGCGCACCCGATCGCGCCACGAGAAGTGCCGGAGCTGCCCCGTCGCGCTGCGGGCGCTCCAGTCCCCTCGCACCGCGACCACGGCCCCCGCATTCGTGTCTCGCCAGAGACGGATCTCCAGCGTCGACGCTTCGGGGAACATCCGGAAGCCGAAGATGTGATCGGGGCGCGTGGCCGCCGTTAGAACGAGCATTGCTTGGCCCAGGATCCACGCCGCGGCAAAGCCCACCCGCGCCCGCCGGGCCCACGGCAAGGGGAGCGCGGGCGGGGGCGAAGACGGGGGCGAAGACGGCCCTGACGATGAGCCCGGATCGTTTCCCCCCGGGCTGACTGAACCGTCGGGCCGGGCGGGCTCCCCAAGCCCACACCCCAGGTTCACAAGGCCATGGCCGCCGCCCGTGAAGAGCGCCGGCGGGAGAGGGCGCAGGAGACGGCGGTGACCACCAGGGACAGGGAAATGGCGGGAGCGCCGGCCGGGGCCAGGGCGTCGGAGGCGAGGGCGGAGCTGCGGCGATAGAGGGAAAGCGGCCACCCGGGGCGGGACCCTAATCGATGGCGCGCTTTTCTGCCGCGAGGGATTTGCCTGGCTTCGCATCTGCATGTCACGATTCAAGTCTACCGTGCGCCTACCATCGCTTCTGGCTCTGGTCTCGCTCGTGGCGGCCTGCAGTGAGGGCGGCGCGCAGGTCAGGGAGCCCTTCGGCGATCTCGCCTCGGCGCCACGGATCGACAGGACGCAGCCCGTCTCGCTGGTCCAGCCCGCGGGCGGGTCGAACGTCGTGGCGGTCAACGGCGCGGTGGTGGCCGCCGGGGCGACAGGCAACGGGCCGCTGCTCGCGTCGGCCGCGATCGGACACCTCGAGAGCCCCGATCGCCTCGCCCATCTCTTCGAGCGGCTCGCCGGTCTCGACGCCGGCGTCGACGGACGGCGCGGCCACGAAGACGTTCGCATCTTGCAGTTCGGCGACTCGCACACGGCGAGCGACATGGGTACGTCGGCCTTTCGTCGCATCATGCAGACCCGCTTCGGTGACGGCGGCCGCGGCTTCGTCTCGCTCGGCTTGCCGTGGAAGAACTACGTCCAGGACGGCATCCGCGGCTGCGGGATGAGCGCCGAGTTCGAACCACAGAGGACGCGCCGCACCGTGGGCTACGCAACCTCTGGGGGCGATGGCGACTTCGGCTTGCTCGGCGTGGGGATCGGAGCGGGCACCGGCGGCGCCCAGGCCTGGACGTCGATCGGGCCGCGCTTCTCGCGCTTCGAGATCGCGTACCTTCAACAGGCCCTCGGCGGCAGCTTCGATGTGTTCGTCGACGGCGCGCGCGCCGGGCGCGTTTCGACGCGGACCGCATCGGGCCAGGCCGGCTCCGGGTTCGCCGCTTTCGACACCCCGGACGCCCCTCACCAGATCGACGTTCGCACCGTGGGCGACGGCATTGTCCGTGTCTTCGGAATGACGCTCGACCGCCCGCAGGCAGGGGTCGTGGTCGACGCGCTCGGCATCAACGGCGCGGAGATCTTCACCCAGCTGCGCCTCAGCGAAGATCACTTCGACGAGCAGGTCCGACACCAGGCGCCGTCTCTGGTCGTGCTCGCTTACGGCACGAACGAAGCGGTCGACGAGAAGCTCGATGACCCGACGTACGAGCGCGGCCTGGTCGACATCCTCGGCCGGGTGTCACGCGCCGCCCCTGGCGCCGCCTGCATGCTCCTCGGCCCGCCGGATCTGGCCCGGTGGACGCGGGGAACGCACGGCTACCGCACGGTGCCGCGCATTCTCGAGATCGCCGCCACGCAGCGCCGGGTCGCGCGGGCGGCCGGGTGCGCGTTCTACGATCAGATCGAGGCGATGGGCGGCCCCGGCAGCATGGCCGCCTGGGCGTCCGAGGCGTCGCCTCGCGCCCAGCCCGACCGCATGCACCTGACCCGACCCGGCTACACGCAAGTCGGCACCTCGCTCGCGACCGACGTCCTCCACGCCTACGACGAGTGGCGCGCGGAAACCGGTTTGCCGCCCGCGGGCGCCGAGAAGTCCTGGAACGTAGCGCGACGGTGATCGGCCGCGGGCCCGCGGGTGTCGCCTCGAAAGTCGCGACAGTTCGAGCTTCGACGCGCTGCCCACATGGTATGTTTTCATGACGATGGGCGCGTCGGGCGGTCCTGGAGCCGACTCGGAGGCCGCGTTTCGTGCCGACCTTCGGCGGCGCCTCATTCAGTGGCAGGAGCAGGTCTGGCGCTCCACCGGCGCCGCCACCGAGCGGACGGCCGTCGGGCGTGAAGCCGCGTCGCTGCGATCGGATTGCGAGTTTCGTCGGTGGACGGACCTCTCGAGCCTCTTCGCGCGCGTCGAACAGGCGGCGTCGTATTCGGATCAGGCGCTCCGCGACGTCTTGAGCTCCCTGTTGGCGACGCCGATGGCGCCGGGGCCCGTCACGCCGGCTACGGCGCCGAACGAGAACCCGCCTACCGTGCGGATGGACTCGCCGTTCGGCGCGACGGTGAAGCTCGCCGACCCTCCCCAGGTCCCCTTCGCAGGCACGGTCGTGAGCGCGGCGAACGTTCGGCCCGCCGCCGGGGTTCCCGCTGCTCAGAGGCCCGCGGCAGGCCGTCCGGGCACGCCGACGCCTCCGGGCTCGGACGCGCCGACACCCCCGGGAGCCGCGCTCTTCGGGTTTCGGGCGTTCGGCAAGAAGCAAGCGGCCGCGGCCCATCCCGGCGACTCGGGCTCGTCGCCCTCCGGCGTTCTGGGCCTCTCCAAGCGCAAGTCTCAGTCGCCCCGCGCGCCGCAGTTCGCTCCTCCGGGGGTCTCCCAGGGCCTCAGGCACAGGAGCCGATGGCCGTCGTCGCCCGGCGACCGGCGGACTTCAAACACCGGAAGCTCGCGACAGCGCGGATTGCGAATCGCGGTCGCGATCGGCCTGGCCGCGCTTACGCTCGTCATCGGGGTCGGCGTCGTTTTCGCGCTCAAGGCGCGCTCCTCCACGACGAACGTCGGGATCGACGCTCAGGCGCCGGCGCCGGCCGACGCGTCGGCCGTGGCGGTCTCCCTCCCCGATGGCGCCGTGAACCTCTCGGCCCCGGTGCCCGTTCCGATCGAGGAGATGTCGACCAAGGTCCACGCCCTCGGGCAAGAGTCCCCCGAGCTGAGGGCCCTGCTCGATCTCCAGAGCCACCTCGCCGCGCGGTGCATCCAGGATCCGAGCACCTGCGGGCACGGCTGGACGCCTTACTCGCGCGAGGCCATCGATCTCGTCGACGCTGGCGTGCTCGTGCACGGCAAGAGCGACGGTCCGCTCTCGATGTGGCTGCAGCGCCTCAAGGTGCCGCGCGACTTTCCGCTGCACGACAACGCGACCGTGCGCGGCGTCTTCGATTACAACACGAAGAACATCGCGGGCCGTGCGCGCTTCCAGGGGATGCTCTTCACGTGCAGCGCGTACGCCGACATCTTCGAGAGCACCCTCGAGAAATACGGCGCGCCCCTCTGGCTCATCGGCGTCGTCTACCAGGAGAGCGGGTGCGATCCGCTCGCCACGTCGCCCACGGGCGCGCGGGGCCTCTGGCAGTTCATGCCCGAGTCGGCGCGCGCTTACGGGCTCAAGGTCGTCGACGGGGAGATCGACGAGCGGCTCAACTCGGTCAAGGCCACGGATGCCGGCGTCCACTTCTTGACCGATCTCCGGCGCGAGGTCGGCGCCTGGGATCTCGCGCTCGCCGCTTACAACATGGGGCCCTACGGGCTCATGGGCCGCATCGTCCGCGTCGGCGGCGACGTGGGCTTCTGGGATCTCGTCGACGCGAACCTCTTGCCCGACGAGACGGCCGGGTACGTGCCCGCCATCGAGGCGTACGCGCTCATCCTCGAGAACCTCACTCGGCTCGACTTCAGCCACGACGGCAAGCGTCTCGAGAGCACGGCCGAGATCATCGTAAAGCCGGGCGTCCGTCTGAGCCTCATCGCGCGCGCCGCGCACACGAGCACGTTGCGCATCCGTGACCTCAACCCCGAGTTTTTGCGCGACGTCGTCCCCTCGGGCGAGATGACGGCGCGCGTGCCGGACTCCGAGGCCCACCGGGCGCAGGTGTTCATCGAGACCGTGTCGCCGAACGACGACCGCGACACCTGCGTGCCCGAAGACTTCGACTGGGGCGCGCGGGTCTTCGAGACGAGCAAGTACGCGAGCGCGTGCCATGGTGGCGGCGGTGGCGCCAGCGACGCTGGCGTGCGCGACGCCGGAGCTCCGGCGCATGCGAAGCCTTGACTTGTTCCAGCCTCCCGAGCGCGCTACGTCTGCGCTCATGGGCGAGGAACGAGACGCCGGTCGCTCGGCGAAGATCGCATCGTTTGGCGTTTCGTTCGGCGATGAGGCGCCGGTCGAGCAAGACGAGAAGACCCCTTTTCGCATTGCCGTGATCGCCGAGCTCCTGCCCCGGCCCGAGTGGTCCACGGGGCGGCCGGCGCCGGGCGATGCGATCGCGATCGACGCCGAGTCGTTCGATCGCGTCTTCGCCGACCTCGCGCCCTCGCTCGCGATCGACGTCGACGATCCGTTCTCGCGGGAGGAGAAGCCGCTGCGGGTGGATCTCGTCTGGCGCGATCGCAAGGCGATGCGACCGAGCGCGATCGTCGCGCAGGTTCCCGTGTTGCGTGCGCTCGTCGAGGCCCGGCGGGTCGTTCAAGACGTGGCGGCTCGAAAGCGAACCGCCGATGACGCGCGCGCGCACCTCGAGCGCATCCTCCCGCGCCGAGCATGGGTCGACGCGCTGCTGGGCGACGTGCGAACGAGCGTACCGCCGGTCGAGGGGAGGCCCGAGAAGAAGCGCGAGCCGACGAGCGCCCTCGACGCTCTATTCGATCTCGTCGACATGCCGTCCGGGCCTGCGTCGGCCGCTGCGCCCGCGCCGCGCGTGTCCCCGAGCGCGGACGCGACCGCGACGCAGCGGCTCGACGACGCGTTCCAGAGTCTCCTCGCGTCGATCCTGCGGCATCGCGAAGTGCGGCGTCTCGAGGCCGCGTGGCGGGGTCTGCGTCTCCTGGTCGAGCACTGCGACAGGCGCGCGGGCGTCTCGGTCGAGGTCTTGTGTGCCGGCCGCGACGACGTGACCGACGCGCTCGGCCGGCTCGCGTCGCCCGGCGGAGCGGCGGGTCCGATCGATCTCGTCGTGGTCGATCAGAGCATCGAGCCGACTGCTGCCGATCTCGAGCGCGTCGAGGCGTGGGCGGCGCGGGGCGGCGAGCTCCTGGCGCCGATCCTCGTCGGCGGGCACCCATCGATGCTCGGCGTCGCGTCGCTCCTGCAAGTGGCTCAATCGACCAGCGCGCTCTCGACGAGCGGCGATCCGCGCGCCGTGGTCACGCGGGCCACTGCCTCGCGCGACGAGACGCGATGGATCGTCGTCGCGCTCAACGATCCCCTCGTTCGCGCGCCGCACACCGTGTCCACGTCGCGTCAGGAAGAACCGCCCTTCGCGGAAGACGCCGACGACGAGGGCGCGCACGTGTACGCGAGCGCGAGCTACGTCGTCGCCGCCCTCTGCGCGCGCAGCCACGCGCGCACCGGGTGGCCCACGTCGATCACGGGCTCCCGAGATGGCGCCCTCGGCGATCTGCCCGTGCGGACCACGCGCGATCGCGGGGTCGAGGCCGCGATCCCGCTCCAGGTCGCGCCTTCGGAGGGCGCGCTCCGCGACGCGGCTCGCGCCGGCATCACCGTGCTCGCGTGCGCGCCTAACACCGACGCGGCCGTGCTGACGCGCGTGCCGACGCTGCACCGGCCCGACGGGGGTATGGGCGCCGCGGCTTCGACCTTGCCCGATCAGCTCTTCGTCAGCCGCTTCGCCCGCGCCGTGCATGGGATCGCGGGCGCGATTCCGGCCACGACCGAGCCACGCAAGGCCGAGGAGGTCGCGCGCATCGCGCTCGCCGAGATGTTCGTGAACGCCGCCCCGCCCGGGCCGGATCTGATCGCGCGCGTCGATGCCGCCCAGCACTCCCTCAGCGTCACGGTGCATCCGAGGCGCTTCGCGGGTGTCGGCCTCGAAGAGCTCACCGTCTTCGCGCCGCTCGGCTGAGAGGCGGATGTCCAAGACGGTCCGTCTCGAGGTCTTCGCCGAAATGAGCGCGCGCATCGCCGGGGGCGAGCCGCGCGCCGAGGTGCTCGCCGCGGCGTCGGCCGACGATGCGCAGTTCGAGGCGTCGCAGGCCTTCTGGCTCGGTCGCATGTCCGACGAGGCTCGGAACGGCCGTGGCACACTCGCGCAGCGCTACGCCGACCTCTTCGCCGCCGCGCAGAAGACGCTCTCCGCTCCGAAGAAGCCGGAGCGGCGGGTATGGCGCATGATGGCGCCGGCGAAGGTGGCATTCGCCACGCCGAACGCTTCCGTGGCCTCGGCGTCATCCGCCGTCCCCCTCGCTCCCGGGGTCGCGACCGGTCCCCATACCGCGCGGTTGACGCTCGAGCAGTTCGCGGCCTTTCGCGCCGATCTCGTGGTCGCTCCGGAGGCCGAGCATCCGGCCGTACGCGAGCGCTTCGGGCTCGACGCGGTCACGTGGGCGAGGGAAGAGGCGCACTGGCAGAGCGCGTTCGCTGGAGACCCCGATCTCTTCCAGAGGTACCTGCGGCAGTTCAAGTACTGCAAGGCGCTCCTCGAGCCGCGCGGGTGAGCGTCCCCCGCGTCAGGGCGTGACGAGGGCCCCGCGAAATACACGGGAAAAGCCGCGCTTCGGGACCCGACATCGGGGAAAAGCACGCTTCACAGTCAGAATGCCCGGTCTTCGAACCGTAGAAGTGCGCCCTTCACACCCGTGAGGACCACTCTTCGCGACCGGTGTGTCTGCACTTCACGCACGTGAAGAGGCGATCGTTCGCCTGTGCACCGCGGGATCGATCGTCGATCAAGCGGAGGTTCACGGGTGGGGTGATCGACCTTCACGACGCCGGCAGACGGGTACTCACGCTTGCGAGCCGACCTTCGGTCGTGTTTCCAATCCGTGGCAACGAGGGTGACGACCCTGAAGGTTCACGGAGCGCAACCTCGCGGCGTCTGGCCACGACAGCGACCGGGTGCCGGCTCCGAGTCCTCGATTGCGCTCATGCGACGAATCGGCCCTCGGATCCGAGCGGCACGCTACCACCGAGCGGACTTCACCGCGGGCCGCCTTCGAGCGGGTCGCGTAGCTTTCGACACGCGGCTCGGGGTGATCGCGCGTGATCGCGTTTCGCGTCCTCGACGTCGAAGGGCACGAGGCGAGCGTCGTTCAAACGGGTGACATCCCTCGGGATTGCCATCCCGGTCGCGGGACGCCACCATGAGGGCGGGTCCCCGGGAATCGGATGGCAGACGTCAAAGCGCTCGACATGGACGTGGTGACCGAGAAATCGGGCCACACCATCGTGGGCATGGCGGTGAGCGTGTGCATCACGCCCGCGGCGCCGTCGCCGCTGCCGATCCCGTATCCGCTCACCGGCTCCGTCGGGGAAGGGATCGCCGACTCGCCGCTGCGAACGAAGGTGTGCGGCACGAACTCGGCCACGGTCGGTTCGGTCGCGAAGGCGTGCCACGGCAACGAGCCGGGGACCTTGAAAGAGGTCGTGAGCCTCAACACCGGAGGCCCGTGCGCTCCGCTCACGGGAGCGTTCACGGTCATCTGCGAGATGGGCGCGTTCGCCATCACCGGCAGCATGGGGATGGCGAACAAGGGCATCACCGTGGGCATGGGCTCCAACGCGGGCGACGCGGGGGGCGACGCCAGCGGAAGCGGAGCGGGCGGCGCCAGCGGGAGCGGGGGGGATCCGAGCAAGGCCAGCAACCAGAGCCAGAGCGGGAGCGGCGGCGGCGGGAGCGGCGATGGCGCGGGAGCGGGCGGGGGCGGCGGCGGCAACGACGACGGCAAGGCCGGGAAGAACGACCCGAGCAAGCCCGACAAGAACGCGCGGCCGGGAGAAGCTTCGGGGGCGGACGCGAGTCACCAGTGCCAGGGCGGCGAGCCCGTCGATCTGGTGACGGGCGCCGTCGTCGACGAAGCCACGGACCTGGAGATCCCGGGGCTCATTCCCGTCGTCTTCAAGCGCACGTACTCGTCGTTCCGACACACCGACGTCGACGCGACGCTCGGCCCGGGTTGGGCGCACGGCTTCGAACAGCGCATCGAGACGCTGGAAAAAACCTGCGCGCTGCGTGATGGGGAAGGGCGCTGGATCTACTTCGACCGCGTCCGGACGGGAGAGTCGAGTTTCAATCGACGCGAGCGCCTGACGCTCACGCGGACGACCGAGACCACCCTCCGTGTCTATGCGCACGATACCCGCCGCAGCGCCGTCTTCGAGTCGCCGAGCGCGGACGGGCCAGCTGTCCTCCGGCGCATCGAGGACGCGTACGGCAACGCCGTGGTCTTCGAGTACAAGGGCGCGAAGCTCGCGTGCCTCGTCGACACGGCGGGGCGCCGGGTCAACGTGGCCTGGCAGGGCAAGCGCATCGCGTCGCTCGCGGTCGCGGCCGGAGGGAGCGGCTTCGTCGTCAGCTACGAGTACGGCCGGAACGGCTGCCTCGTGGCAGTCACCAATGCCGTCGGGCATTCGGAGAACTTCGAGTACGACGCGCGTCGCCGGCTGGTTCGTACGAAGCGATACCTCGGAGCGGAGTTCGTCTACGAGTACGACGGGGACACCGCCGCTTGCCTCGCGACCTACGGCGCGGACGGTCTCTTCGAAGCGCACTTCCAGCGTGATCCTGAGAAGCGCGTGACCGTCGTCGACGGCGAAGAGCCGCGCGTTGCCTTCTGGAACGAGCTGGGCCTCACCGAACGGCTGCTCTTGCCTGACGGGTCGCGGCTCGACGAGGCCGCCTACGACGAGGACGGGCGCCTCATCGCGAAGGCCAACGGCGCGGGCGAGGGCTGGCGATACTGGTACGACGTTCGCGGCAACTGCGTTCAGGCCATGGACCCGAGCCAGCGGTCCATGCGCTTCGAGTACGAGGGCGATCGCCTCGCGCGCGTGATCTCGGCCGACGGGCAGGTGACGCGCTACGCCTACGATGATCGCGGGTCGTGTATCAGCGCCGAGTACCCCTGGGGCGAGCGGTACTCGATCGGTTACGACGCTCGCGGACGGCTCGCCGAAGTCACTGGAACATCCGGACGAGAGGTCGCGTTCGAATACGACGATCAGAACAATCCGGTCGTGGAGATCGATCGGCGGGGAAACCGAACGGCGTATCGGTACGACGGCATGGGCCGCCCGATCTCGATGCGCGATTCGCTCGGGCGAGAGACCCGGGTCACGTACGACGCCAGGGGCCGGCGTACGACGCTGACGTTGCCCGACGGGGCGACGACGACGTTCGCGTACGACGCCGCAGGCCACCTGGCCCGCGTCGTGGACGCCCTCGGGCGCGCCACGCGCTACGGATACGGCGGACTCCACGCTCTCGGCCGCGTGATGGGTGCCGACGGGCGTACGTGGCACATCGAACACACGCGCGAGGAGCGCGTGAAGAAGATCATCAATCCCCTCGGCGAGGAGTACTCCTTCGAGCGCGATCTGGCGGGTCGCGTCGTCTCCGAGAAGACCTTCGATGGGCGAGAGCTTCACTATACACGCGATCTCGCCGGTCGCGTCGAACGCATCGTGTACCCCGACGGCCGCGCGCGAACGTTCGCCTACGACCGTTCCGGGCGGATGATCCGGGATGCCACTCGCGACGACGCGGTCACGTACCAGCGAGACGCTCGCGGTCGGGTCGCGGCGGCCATCCTCGAGGGGCCGGGTTCCCGCCACGAGACGCGGTTCGAGCGTGACGCGAACGGCCGTGTCGTCGCCGAGATCCAGGGCGACCGTCGCATCCGGTACGAGACGGACGTGGAAGGGCGCCGCGTCAGCCGCGTTCTCCCGAACGGCGCGACGACGCGCTACGCGTACGATGCCGCGGGCGCCCTCAGCGGGGTCGAGCATGACGGCTTCCGGCTCGACTTCCAGCGCGACGCCGTGGGTCGCGAGGCGTCCAGGTCGACGGGAACCGGGCTGCGCATCGCCCGCGAATACGATCCGATCGATCGGTTGATCGGGCAGCGAGCCACGTTCGAGGCGCACGGAAGCGCCCCCTCCGTGGTCGCGAATCGGCGCTGGAGCTACGACCGGGTCGGTCGTCTCGAACGTATCGACGACGACCGATGGGGGGCGACGACCTACGCGCACGACGTTCTGGACCACGTGGTCGAGGCTCAGCGCGCCGGCGTTCGCGAGAAGTTCGAATACGACACCACGGGCTCGATCGTCTCCGAGCTCGAGGAGCTCGACGGACGGCGGCGCGAATCGAAGGCCGAGATCGGTCCTGGTGGCGTCTTGCTTCGCGACGGCGATCGCAAGTACGCGTACGACGCGCGAGGCCGCCGCACGCGGAAAGTCGAGGTCGGCAACTCCGACGCTCCGCGGGCGACGCACTACGAATGGGACGAACGCGACCGCCTTCGATCCGCGACCCTGCCCGACGGAACGACGGTCGCGCTCGCGTACGACGCCCTCGGGCGTCGCATCCGCAAGGAGACGTCGCCCCCAAGCCGGGCCAAAACACGCACCACCGAGTACGTCTGGGACGGCAGCGTCCTCGCGATGCAGCTCGACTCGGCAGACGGAGCGCGCGCGTTCGTTCACGCGCCCGGCAGCTATGCGCCGCTGCTCCAGCAGGAACGCGGCGAGATCTTCACCTACGTGCTCGACCACATAGGGACGCCCAGGGAGCTCGTCGCCCCGGACGGCCTCGTCGCCTGGGCAGGAGCGCAATCGGCGTGGGGTACGATCGTCGCGGAGCACAGGGACCCGAACGCGCTCAGGCGCTACGGACGGCCGGTCACGACCCCGTTCCGCCACCTGGGTGAGATCGCCGACGAGGAGCTCGGGGTCCACTTCACCCGGTACCGCCTCTTCGATCCCGAGGTCGGCCGCTGGCTCAGCCCGGACCCGCTGTCGCTGGGTGGCGGGTCCAACGTCTTCGCCTTCAACGGTGCCCCCAATCGCGCCGTCGACCCGCTCGGCCTCGCGCCAACGGGCGCCACCTCCGGGCCCGCACACGGCGGCGTTCCGGACACGACCTACCGGCGCGATACTCGCGACCCGGCGACGATCTTCAAAGACGGCTTCCAGCCGCGCGGAACGAGCACGGACCTCAAGGACTACGCGCTGAACAACACGCCGAGCGTTTACGTCGGGACGACCAGCGACAAGAGCGTCGCCACGGGCAGCAGCTTCTGCACGACCGCGGGGAAGGAGCCGTACGTGTATACGTGCCATCCGCAGACCGGCGTCGACGTGAACTCGGCGCTCGGCTCGTCGAGCCCGTACCCGCACGAGAAGGAGATCGCCGTTCCGGGAGGGGTCGCGACGCAAGACATCGAGGGCGGCCAGAAGGTCAATAACAACGGCACGCTCGGGCCGATGATCCCCAACCCGAACTACGTGCCGCGATGACGACCCACGCGCTCAAGCTGGCCGACGCGCAGGGCCACGAAGAAGATGCGGTGGTGGAGACGAGCGGCGGTCCCCCGTACGAGCTCGCGTTGACGGCACCTTCTTTCGGTACGATCCGGTTCACCGCGGACGATCTGATCGCGTGCCTGCGCCAGCTGCGAGAACGGATCGAGCCCGCGGGCTGGCGGCTCTTGTGCAATGGCGCGCGGCGCGATGCGAATGCCTCGGGAATGCAGCGGGACATGTTCGGAGGCGATGTCGTCTACGTGCTGCGCCCCGGCGTCGAGGCGTCCCAAGCCGACGTCGTGCCGACGTTCGGACCGGCGCCGGCGCGCGCCATTGGAACCCTTCAAGAGCAAGACGCGTTTCATGCGCGCTGGCTTCAATCGCTTCGGCGAAAGGGGGCAGGCTCGCAGGGGAGCCTCGCGATGCCCCGGCGAAGCCCGTCGTTCTCTCTGGGTCGCGCGCGAGGCTGCCTCCTGGGTCTCGCCGTGGGAGATGCCCTGGGCTCGACGACCGAGTTCGCAAAGTTGCAAGCACCGCCCTTTCCGCGGCTCGCGGCGGGACCGCATCGGACCATGAGCGGCGGGGGTCCCTTCGGCCTCGCCCCGGGTCAGGTCACCGACGACACGCAGATGGCCGTGTGCCTCGCCGACAGCCTCTCGGCCCGACGCGCGCTGGACATCGACGACATCCGGAAAGGTTATCGCAGGTGGGCCTCGACGGCGTTCGACATAGGCCATCAAACGAGCGGTGTCCTCGCCGTCGACGCGGCCTCCGGCACCGACGCGCTTCGGGCGAGCCGCGACTACTGGGTCCGTCACGGCCGAACCCCCGCAGGAAATGGCTCGCTGATGCGAACGGCGCCCATCGGGGTCGCGTTCCACTCGGATACGGCGCGCGCCACGGAGGCGTCTCTCGCGGAGAGCGCGATCACGCACTTCGATCCGCGATGCCGCCTGGCGTGCGCGGCCTTCAACGAGTCATTGGCCCGGGCGGTCGGCGGCCGCGAGCCTCCGAGCCCCCGCGATCTGGCGGAAGCGGCCCACGGCTCGCTCTCCGCCGCGCTCGTGCTGCTGCTGCGCGAGACCGAAGACGCGGACGACGAAACCGCCATCAAGAGCGCGCGCGACGAGCTCGCCGAGGACCTCGCGTGGGCCCGGAAGGACGATCCGCAGCTCTACGGCGACCTGCACCTCCACAAGACGCAGGGCTTCGTTCGCGTCGCGTTTCGCCTCGCGTACTGGGAGTTATGGCATGCCCCGTCGTTCGAAGAAGCGCTCGTCGACGTCGTCAACCGGGGCGGGGATGCGGACACGAACGGGGCGATCACCGGGGCGCTTCTGGGCGCTTGCTACGGAGAAGACGCGATTCCGAAGGAATGGTCAGAGGCGGTGATCGGGGCGTCAGGGAGTGACGAGTACGTCCCCGAGCGATTGTTGCGGTTGGTGGAGGTCGTCGCGGAGTCGACAGCTTAGTTGGCAAAGCAAAGTACCCGAAAATCCGACCTGCGAACAAGCCTGGAAAGGCGTTCATGCTGGTCTAACGAGCGTATCGAAGACGAAATCGATCCACGGTTACCAGTAACGCCCGCCGGACGTCGATCTCGACAAAAAATCCGGGCCAGGATGTTTCGATATTGGAATCCAGCGTAGAGCAGACGAGCTCAATGGCAGGCGCCGCGGCGTAATAGTCGAGCCTGCAAATGCGGTCGACCGTGCCGTTGCCACAGACCCAACGGAAAAGCTGCGATGTGTCGACTTCTTGCTCGAGCTTTCCTTGCAGATACCGCTCGTAGGCGATGGGCACACCTCTTCGTCTGGATCGTCGAAGTTCCCCACGAAAGGCATCTTGACCCTCCGGGTCGACAAACACTTCGGCAACACGTTGAAAGAGAGCGTCTGTCTGCGCGTTATCCAAGACTGCGAACGTAACGCCTCGTTGTCGCAGGCTTTCGCTGGTCTTCCGAATGCGTTGTTCAATGCTCATCTCGATCGCCTCCGACGTCTCTCGCCAGGTCGAAGCTTGTTTTTGCCCTTACCCCACATGTGATGGGCGTTCTCTGCATCATCGTCGTGTGCCCCCGCCGGGTGGGCGTGTGGACGCTGACCGCCAGGGACACGTGCGCGGTGACGGCTGTGAATTTCCGCGTCAGGTCCAGCCGCCTCCAGCGCACACTTCCGACTCTTATGAAGGATAAAGTGCTGTCTGGGTTTGCCACTGCCACCGTATTTCGTTTCCCCATATGGATCGGCCCAGGTGAATGGATTCGGCGCATACTGGTAGAGTTGAATGCCCGCTTCGAGACCCAAAGGATCGGGGCTGACATAGCGCGCGGTGCCGGGGTCGTAATACCGAAAGCGATTGTAAAATAAGGCGCATTCCGGATCCGCATACTGACCAGGGAATTGAATGGGATATTCCGCAGATTGCTCGCCGCCGAGTGCTCCCCAAGCAGACCGGCTCAGCAGGGCGGCGACCGTCCCATCACTCTCTACGAGAGCGCGCGGAGTTCCGTTCGGATCGTTTAGATAGTGCTTCCAGCTCGCAGAAACGATGCCGTCGTCTTCCCCTGCCATGCTGCGACGGCATGCAATCGGGTCGAAGTCGTTGTCCTGAAACCAATAGGTCGCAGTCCGACACGTGTCAGAGGAGCCGTCTTCCGAAAACGTGCGGACAAGTTCGTGGGCGAGCACGTCCCCGTCCCAGACGAAGCGTGTATGGCTCCTCACTTGCCAAGCAAGACCATCACGTCGAAGAATTCGCTTCTCCACGCGGCGGCCCAGGGCGTCGTATGTGAACGCTAACCGCGTTCCATTCGGCAACTCAACATTGGCGAGAAGTCCAGCTCCATTCCATGCATACCGCCAGACCAGCGAGCGTCCTGGTGTGCGCTCGCGCTGTTCGACCAATCTTCCATCGTTGTCCCAAAGGTATTGAGTTTCTCCTCGGCGTTGTAAGCGACCTCCAGGACCATAGGTCCGGCCGGGCGCACCGGGTCCCGTCTCGAAAACGTTGCCCGCTGGATCGAAGCGGAACATTTCGGGTTGAGCCCGTTCCGGAACAACCCCCAGCAGTTGGCCGATGGCGTCATAAGTGTAGTGGATGACGCCCGACGCGAGATCGCTAACAGAAATCAACTCTTGGTTACCATCAAAAGTATACGAAGTTGATACGGAGGCACTCTCGGAACGATCTCCGAGCCAAATCGGCTCATCGGAGGCATTGAGCTGAGAGACGAGTGACGAGCGCGACAGACGTCGTGACACGCGGCCGAGGCGGTCAAAGTAAGTCTCGATAATTCCACGAGCAGGCAGTACTCTTCCGACTTCCCGCCCGAGGACGTCGTTACGATGTTCGTAAACTTGACCGTCGAGCCAAGTGCGACGGCGGGCACCCATCTCGTCGCGCTCGATACGTTCGACGTGGCCGAAGGAGGTCGTAAGCGCGAGTCGCTCACCGCCGGGTCCATAGTCGGTCGCCACCCAGTGCTCTTCGCCCAGGACGGTCTGAACCTCTCTCACGACTCGGCCCAGCGCGTCCCTCAGGAAGCGAATCTCTGTGTCACCGCTCGTGGCCATCACCAGGTCGCCACGAAGGTCGTACTCGAATCTAGCCGTGCTGCCGTCCGGTTGCAGGCGCTCTACCAGCTGTCCGGCGCAGTCGTAGACGAGCTCTGTGACTTCGTTGGCACCGTTTTCGGCGCGCACCACGCGACCTGCCAGATCGTTTCGGAACCGGAGCTGGCGCCCGTCGAAAGTCTTCTCGGCAATCCGCATGCCGGCCGAGTCGTACGTCAGCTGTTGCTGCTCTTCGAGCTCGTTGTATATGCCGACGAGTTCCCCTTCCCGGTTCCAGGCGAAGCGGATTGCATGGCCGTTGGCATCGAGTCGCGCAGCCAGACTGTGAAAGCCGCCCCATCTGAATCGCGTCGCGTTCCCCCCGGCTCCGAAGGTCTCGATTAGGCGCCCTTCGCCATCGTATCTAAATTGCGTGCGCCCGCCGAGAGGATTTTGGTACTCGAGAAGGTCCCCGCGCGGCGAATATGTGGTGCGCGCTTCGGCACCCGTAGGGTCGACAGTCGAGAGTTGGCGGCCCAAATAGTCATATGTATAGTGCCAGACGCCACCGTTTGCTTGAACGAATTCGAGGACGTTTCCTTCGCTGTCGTATGCATACCGTGTCGTGTTCCCTGTTGATGCGATAATAGAGATGACGAAGCCTCGTTCGTCATAGGAATATTGCGTGAACTCTTCCGCTTGGTCCTGCCAGGTCAGGGGATTGCCACGCGAATCACGCCAGATGTGCATAGCGCCTCCTGCCGGGTCGATCACGCGGATCGGCAGTCCATACGCATCCCGCTCGTAAACCGTCCTCCGTTCCAGCGGATCGATCTCCTCCACCACTCGCCCCCGCTCGTCCCTCACCCACCGCCACGTCGCCCCCATCGGGTCGGTCTTCTCGATCTCGAACCCGCGCTCGTCGTACTTCGAGGTCGTGACCGCCCCGCCGGTGACCGCCTTGTCGAGGGTGCCCTTCTTGTTGCCGAAGTACCGCCGGGTCTCGGTCGTGTCGGTGACCTCGGTGTACCCGTTCTCGTGGTATTCGAACTTCCGGTGGTAGATGCCCTTCGCGCGGGTCCGGCCGTCGGCGAGGAATTTGGGTAGGTCGTCGGCGAGGCTCTGGTCGCGCTTGTTCCGGTACTCGCCCCAGGCCTCGACCCCGCGGTCTTTCTCGTCGTACTTGAAGCAGAACGAGAGGCCGACGCGGTCGGTGTCGCAGGTCAATCGATTGAACTCGTCGTACTCGTAGGTCCACGAGTAGTCGTCGGCGTCCGTGACGCGAACGAGGCGACCCGGCTTGTCGTATTCGTAGCGAGCAAAGGGGATCCACTGCCCCTGGTGCTCGGCGTTCTTCACGAGGATCGACGCGATGCGTCCTTCGCGGGTCGAGGTGAACGTGATCACGCGCCCCGTGCTGTCGACGACCTCGACGAGCTTGCCGTCGTCGTAAGTGATCGCGATG
Source organism: uncultured Myxococcales bacterium (assembly GCA_937902985.1). Lineage (GTDB taxonomy): Bacteria > Myxococcota_A > Polyangia > Polyangiales > Polyangiaceae > Palsa-1150. The sequence continues at coordinate 12,052 of CALFNG010000476.1, read as the reverse complement.
CGGTTCTTGTTCCGGTCGTCGATCGCCGCGAGGCGGAAGGTCTTGCCCTCGTCGTAGGTCACCGAGAAGACGCGCCACACGTCGTCGTTGGCGTCGACGGCATATCCCCAGTTGTCGCGCCGGAGCACCCAGCCCCAGTCGCCAAGAACCGAGTGGCCGACCTCCGGGATCGGGAAGTCGACCGAGACGCCGCGGTGGTTCCACACGGTGACGCGCCGGCGGTGGACCTCGATGAACCAGCCGAGCGAGTGTCCCCACCCGTAGCCCAGGCCCTGATCTTCCTTGCTGGCGCTCGTGCTGTACGAACGCTCGAACTCGAAGGGCAGGGGGCCGGGCAGTGTGAGGTCGGTGATCGGGTGCGTGAAGACGCGCCCGGTGACGACGTCGACCGGGTGCGACTCGGTGCCGCAGGTCGGGTATTTCTCGTAATCGGGGGCGCTCTTCTGGTCGCCTTCGGCGTCCTTGCCGTCTTTGCCGGTCCCGGCGCCCTCCTTGTCGTCGCCTGCGGCGTCTCCGCTGTCGCTGCCGCCGCCGCTGCCTGCGCCGCCGGCCATGAGGAACTCGCACGGGTTCATGCCCGGGAGCGGCAGGATGTTGGGCGCGGGCGCGGTTCGCATGGTCCTTGCGATGTACGATACGCGCGCAGCGCTGCCGTTCCAACGCGACGCGTGTCACCCAAACAGACGAAGGGCGGCATCCCTCAGCCGAGCCAGCGCCGAAACGTCTCCGCCAGAGCGTCGTCTTCGGTCATCGCGAGCGTGTAGTGGCGGCTGGCTCGAAGATAGTCGTCGATCCCCACGCCCAGCCTCTCGAGGTTCTTCCCCAGCTCTCCGCCTTGCTGTGCCGCCCGAGTCGCCTGAACGAAGCGCTCGAAGGTCATGATCTGCGACTCCCCGCACTGAGCACGCTCCATGGCACGCGCGTAGGCGTCGACGAACGGTGGGACCGTCGCGGCGTCGCCAGTAGCATCGAGAGACTCCGAAAGGCGGGCTTGCCATCCGTCATCGATCGCCTGCCAGCGCGCCTCGTCGAGACCGTGCGACGCCAGGAATGCGTCGCGCCGGGCTCCGGCCCGGCCAAGCCCGACGACGAGGCGGGCGTACGCGTCAAGATTGATCTCGGCCTCGTGCGGGGTCACCATCGCCGAGCGTATCGCGCTGCGCGTGCCCATGGGACCCCGCCGATGAACCCCTCCACCGACCCGCGGCGCGCCCGTCTCTCGGGCGACGCGCCAGGCGTTGACGATCCGTGGCCGCCCCGATGGATGCTCGATCTCGAGCGCGCGCTCGACGGCCTCCGGCGCGCCTCGCAGCTCCTCGAGAGCCACGCCCAGGTCGAGGGCGAGGGCGGTCCGACCGACCTTCGCCCGGCCGCGCGCGCCCTCGAGAACGCCCACGAGGCTCTCTTTGACGCGTTCGACCAGCGGCGCCCCAGGCTCGAAGCGACCGGCGCGGCCCTCGGCGCGCTCGACGAAGCGATCGACCAGCTGTCGCCCGCGGCGACCGTGGACCCGGCGGTGGGATTCGCGCTCGAAGACCTTCGCGCGGCGAAGGCCGCCCTCCTCGAGGCCGCGGACCGCCTCGCTCCGCTGGTGCCTCGGGTGCCCGAGCCGGCGCCCGAGCTTCGCGCGAGCCAGGAGGTCCCGGTTCTCCACGCCATCGACCGCCCGTCGCTCAAGCCGCGCCTGCGCGTGCCCGAGCCTCCGCCACCCGAGGTGACGAAGACCCCCGAGGTCATCGAGCGGCCGAAGACCTTCGAGGATCTGGCCGTCGCCGTGAAGGCGCTGAAGGAGCGAGCGAACGCCAGAAGGTCGCCTCCGCCGGACCCCGCGACGGCACTCCCCATCGAGTCCCCCGACGAGTCGCCCGACCCGCCCTTCGGCTTCGCGGAAGACGTCGGCCGGGCCCTGTCGGAGACCGACTTCGTGCGCGGCCGTGTGCGCGAGTGCTTCGAAGAGGTGGCCATGATCGGCACGCAGCGGGCCCCGCTTCTCGGCGATCCGTGGCGCTTCGCGCGGGTCCTCGAGCGACGCATGCTCGCGTCGATCGACGCCATCGTGGCGATCGGACCACGGGCGCTCGAGGCGCTCGAGCCCCTCGTCTTCGACGCGCCGCTCAAGGATCCGTCGCGCGTCTTCGCGCTGGGCATGATCCTCGGCTGCGTGCGCGGCCGCGACGCGCTGGCGATGGTCGAGCGCGTGTTCTTCGCGTTCGACCGGGCCGATCCGGCCCACGCCGAGCAGTTCGCCGCGGCGCTCAAGCTCGTGCCGCACCCGGACGTGCCCGTCGCGATGCGCACCCTCCTCGCGAGCGGGGATCCGGCGCACCGGGCGCTGGCCATCGACGTCCTCGCCTATCGAGGCATGGCTACGGAAGACGAGCTGGCCCGGGCCGCGGTAGACGAGCCCGTCGTGGCGGCCGCCTCGCTCGCCTCGCTCGCCGTCCTGCGTTCGCCGAGCCTCGCCGTCGCGGTCGACCGGGGTCTCGAGAGCGACGACGCGCGCCTACGCGACGCTGCGCGCCTCGCGATGGTGCTGAGCGGCGACCGGCGCGCGGTGGGTACGCTCCAGAGCGCCCTCGCGGGCAAGGGCCCCGGCCGTCGCAACGCCGAGGTCGCGGCCGGGTTACTCGCGCTCGTCGCCGAGACGCGCGACAGCGAACTCCTGCTCGAGCGCGCGACGGCCGCGCCGACCCGCGCGCTGGTGACGGCCGTCGGCTGGGCAGGGGCCCCGACGTCCGTTCCGTCGCTCCTGGGCCTGCTCGAGCACGCCGATGACGCCGTGGTCCTCGCTGCCGCGTATGCCCTCGACCGCCTGACCAACGCAGGACTCTACGAAGACGCGATCGTCGACGCCGAGGATATCCAGGTGCCGGACGTCCCCGAGCCCGAAGTCGACCTCGGAGGTGCCACCCGGCCCGCGCTCGCCCGCGTCGTTAGCGATCCCCGCGACCAGCCGGCCGAGCCGTCGACCGAGACCCTGCGAAGGCCGACCACGGACCCCGAGCGATGGCGCGCCTACTGGAGAGAGCGCGGCGAGTCGTACGATCCCAAATCTCGTTACCGGCGAGGATACCTCTACACGCCGCTCGTCTCGTGGCGTGAGGTCGACCAGTTCCCGTGCACGCCGGGCGAGCGCCGGCTGCTTCAAACCGAGCTCGTGGCTCGTACGGGCGAGTACGTGCGCTTCGACCCGCACGACTTCGTCCCGACCCAAGAGGCCGCGATCGCCCAGTGGGAGGCGGTGGCGAGGCGGGCGTCGGGGAACCCCGGGAGCTGGCTCCTGCCGATGCGTCGCTAGGGCCCTTCTCGGCGGCGTCGGGGCGCGCTCTCGATCGACGCGGATCGCCGCTCGGGCGCTCACGCCCGCGCAGGCGCTGACCAGAGCGTCGTGGCGCGCTCTCCCGAGTCACTGCCGACCATCGAAAGGGCGACGCCGTGCGGCGCGAAGCCGTGGCGCCATGCCGTGGCCGCGATCGCCAGCTGCACCGGCATGGCCGCGGCGCCGAGGCGCCCGAGCTTGTGCGCGTGCGCGTCGATCCACTGGGGATCGCACCAGTAGCGCTGCGTTCGCACGAACATTGCTTGCCATTCGTTGACCCGATGCGCCTCGGGCGTCATGTCGGTCAGCGCCCAGCCCGCCCGGAGGTTGTCGGCCGCGAGGGGCGCCGCGGCCGCGTGCACGGCCACCGTGAGGCCGAGCGCCTCGAACGCGGACTCGTCGTTGTCAGGTCGGGCCTTCTCGAATCCCTTGCCGATCGCGTGGAGTCGGGCGCGGACGGGGCGGCCGTGGCGATTGGCGAACTGGGCGCCGGCGAGCAAGAGGAAGCCTGCGGCCTCACCCGGCATCACGCCGTTGACCTGGCCCGCTCCGAAGAGGCGGTTCTGCTGCGAGAGCCCTCGCACGACGACCGGATCGTAGTCCGAGTGCGCGCCGCCCAGGAGGACGAGGTCGGTGCGGCCGGACGTGAGCTCCGCGCACGCGGCCTCGAGCTGGAGCGGGGCCGCGGCCTCCCCGCGCGGGAACGTCTCGACGTTCGCCGTCGCGAATCGCTTCACCACCCGGTTGCGGAGCGCTTGTCCGATCATCTCGGCGGGTGAGGGCTGCCCCGGCTCGTGACGCGCGAGGCGCTCGCCGAGGCCGACCACGAGCTTCAGGCGCAACCCCGCCGCAACGCCGGCCACGTCCGTCACGGCTTCGAGCGCCTCGTCGGCGGCGGCGGCGGCCAGCGCCTGGACTCGCTCTGCGCCGACGAGCATCGGATCGAGCGTCGGCACGCTCCCGATCGTCACGTATTCGTCGTTGAGGTCGAGCAGCGGCGACGCGTGGAATCCGACGGACCCCGCGCGCAGCAGGAACGCGGTGTGCCGCGCGGTCAACCCGACGGACGTGCGCGCCCCGACCCCGATGATGACCGCCAGCGTATTCACGAGCGCGTCGCTCCCCCTCGCGTCCAGAGCACTTCGCGGACGACGACGCGGGCCTCTTGAACCTGGCGCGGCGCGCGAACCGCCGCGCGCCAGACCATCTCGATCGCAACGGGTTGCCGCGGACGGAGGCCGAGCAGATCGATGAGCACCGTGTCGAGATGCGGCCGAAACACTTCGGGCTCGCGGTCCTTGACGCGGAACTCGATCTCGAGAGCGATGCGCGGCAAGGCGAACGTCGTGGGCCCTCCTTCGGGCACGAGGTTCAAGAGGCGCACTTCTTCGCCGCCTGCGAGAGGCGGGTCGGCGATGAGCCCTGGCGACGCACACTGATTGTGACGATCGTCCTGATCTTCGGGCGGAAGCGGCGCCCGCATCTCTTTCCATCGCTCGTCGTAGGTGCCGATGTACCGACGCCGCGGCTCCCAGTGGCGGCCGACGGGGCCCACGCCGGCGGGAGGGGGGCGCGTCCTCCAGGTCTTGAGAGGCGCAGCCGGATCGTCGATGTGCGGCGCCTGGAGATCGGTCAAGGTCTTCGGGTCCCTGGCGACGCCCATGCCCACCGGGTTGCGCGCCTCCTCGACGGGGTGCTCGGCGTCGCTGTCGTCGAAGCCTCCCCAGGCGAAGTCGTAGCGCATCTCGAGCTGGGCGATCGGACGCGGCGCGGAGATTCCCATGCCGTCTCGCTCCCAGACGCGGAGCCCGTGCACCTGGAGCGCCTTTCGGAGCGGCCCGACGCCCACGTAGACGTCGATGGTCTGTATGGGCCGACCGCCGGGCGCGTGGGCGCGCGCGACCACCACCACGTCGGTCGCCGCCTTGCGGACGCAGAGGTCGGCCGGATACGCGATGCTGCTCTTCTCGGGCTCGCCCCATGGCACGTCGGCCAGACGCACCGGCCGCCGTCGCGCCTTGGGGGCGATCTCGACGGCGCCTCCGAGGGTCGACGCGCACTCGGCCGTCGCCTTGACGATGCACGCCAGCTTCTCGCCGTCCCGGTCGAGGATGACCTGCGGGTGGACGACGAAGTCGGTTCGGTTGTCGACCCGCGGCGAGGCCATTGGTTCCCGAGGAATATCCGGTTATCGCCCCTCGGCGCCAGGCGAACGACGCAAAGACGAAGCGGCGAGGACGCGACCCGAAGGAACGCGGTGTCGTCAAAACGGGCGACAGGGGGCGGCCTTGTTCGGTCGATCGCGCGTGTTACCGTACCCGAGCGGTGGTGACAGCGAACGCCTTCTTTCGCCTCGCGGGCGGCGGTTTGCCCGCAGACGCGGAGGTCGTCGACTACGAAGCGCTCGAAGAGATCTCGCGACCCTTCGACATCACAGTCGACTTCTATACCGCCGACTCGAGCTTCGAGGTCGACGCGTGCCTGCGGAAGCCGCTCCTGCTCACCATCGTCGACGACAGAGAGCGGACGCGGCACTTCCACGGCATCGTCGACCGCGCCAGCTTCACCCGGTTCGCCTCCGAGCGGTTTTACTTCCGCGTGCGCCTCGCGCCGGCGCTGTCGGCGCTCGCCCACCGCGAAGACTGCCGCATCTTCCAGGATCTAAGCATCGCCGACGTGGTTCAGCAGATCTTCCTCGAGGCAGGATTCGGCGAGAGCGTCGAGTGGCAACTCAAAGCCACGTACTCGCCGCGCGAGTTCCTCGTGCAGTACCGCGAGTCGTCGCTCGAGTTCGTGTCGCGCCTCCTCGAAGACGAAGGGATCTTCTATTTTTTCAGCCACGGGGCCGACGGGCACAAGCTCGTGGTCGCCGACACCGAAGACGCGTTCGAGCCCACGGGCGACGCGCCGGCGGTGTCCTTCGCGATGGGGCAAGGCATCGCCTCCGACGCCGAGCCCCTCGAACGCTTCGAGCGCAAGCGCTCGCTCCGCACGACGGGGGTGCTCGTCCGCGATTTCGACTTCGAGAAGCCCCAGGTCAAGCCCGAGGCGGCCAGTGACAAGGCCGACGAGTGGCCGCTCGATCACTACGAGTACCCCGGCGGGTTCACCAAAGGCGCCGACGGAAAGCGGCGCGCCAGGGCGCGCATGCGAATGCTACGCGCCGACGCCGACGTCTGCCGCGGGGAGAGCGCCGCGATCGGTTTGCGCTGCGGCGTGCCCTTCTCCGTCGACGCCGCGGCCGAAGGCTGCCTCAACGGCGACTTCGTCGTCACGTCCCTTCGCACGCGCGGCCGGCAGCACCCCGAAGATCAGGCCGAGTCCTTCGCCTGCGAGAACGAGTTTCGCGGAATCCCGAAGGGAGCGCCCTACGCTCCGCCTCTCCGCGCGCGCCGACCGCGGATCCGCGGCATCCAGACGGTCGTCGTGACGGGGCCCACCTCGGCGCAAGACCAGTCGATCCACGTCGACAAGTACGGGCGCATCAAGGTGCGCTTCTTCTGGGATCGCGTCGGACAGCAAGACGACACGGCGAGCTGCTGGCTCCGCGTATCGCAGGCGTTGATGGGCGGATCGATGATCCTCCCGCGCGTCGGGTGGGAGCTCTCGGTCGCGTTCCACGGCGGGGCCCCGGACCGCCCGTTCGCCATCGGCCGCCTCTACAACGCCGAGAAGACGCCGCCCTACGCCCTTCCCGGAGCCAAGGCATCTGGCTCCGTCAAGAGCATGTCGTCGCCCGGCGGAGCGGGCATGAACGAGCTCAAGATGAGCGACTCGGGCGGCACCCAGGGCTTCGGCATCAGCGCGCAGAAGGACCTCAACATCACGATCGGGCACGACAAGATCGAGAAGATCACCGTTGACGATACGCACGCCGTCAAGGTGAACATGTCGAGCGCCGTCGGGTCCAACGAGTCCCTCACCGTCGGCGGCAGTCAGAGCCTCGACGTCGGCGCGATCCTGTCGCAGAAGATAGCAGGCAATCAGTCGATCACCATCGCCGTCGCCGACACGACCAACGCCGACGCGAACTACATCGAGCACATCGGCGGGACGCGCTCGTACACCGTCGGCGCGATGCAAATGACCATCCAGAACGGCATCGAGCACACGATCTCGACGAACCTCAAACGCACGGTGGGCGCGGTGCACATGGTCGCGTCGGTCGGGTCCATCAGCGACAACATCCTCGGCGACCTCAGCGAGACCGTCGGGGCCGTGAAGGTCCAGCTCGCGAAGGGCTCGGTGGGCGAGACCGTCGGCGGCTCGAAGAACTCGACCGCCGCTGCGGGCGAGATCCACCTCATCAAGGGCGGCTACGAGGCGAGCTGCGACGCGGCCGTCACGCGCCTCGTCGGCGGGCTGCACATGTGCAAGGTCGACGGCGACATCAGCATCAAGGGCAAGATGGTGACCTTGCTCGGCGGCGTCGGCACGTTCAAGGGCGGCAGCAGCGAGGTCAAGCTCGGGGGCGGTCCCATCGTCATCAAGGGGAGCGCGGTCGCCGTGCAGGCGGCGATGATCGTGAAGCTCGGCGGCACGATGAAGCTCGGGCCCGGGTGACGCGATGAGCGACTCGAACGTCCGCTCCGGCGTCCTCGCCACCCTCGACGTCGGGGGCACACCCTACCGGGTCCATCGGTACGCCCTCAGCGAGCGCCTGTCGGAGGTTAGTACCCTCGTCTGCAGGATCGGCAAGGACGACGACAAGGCGCCCGACCCCGCGTCGCTCGTCGACCAGCCGGCCGTCTTGACGCTCGAGAGCAACGACAAGTCGCAGAAGCGAACGTTCGTCGGCACCGTGGTCGCCGCCGACAGGCGCGAGCACCGCGACGACGTTCACTTCGTCGACATCGCGGTGGCGCCGGCGGCCTGGACGATGTCACAACGCACCGACTGCCGCACCTTCCAGAAGATGACCGCCGTCGACGTCGTCAAGAGCGTGCTCTCCGGCGCCGGCGTCGCCGACGCCGAATGGCGAACGACGGGCGCTTACCCCACGCGGGACTACACGGTGCAGTACCGGGAGACCGATCTCGCATTCGTGTCGCGCGTGCTCTCCGAGGAGGGCATCTACTTCGCGATCGAGCACGGCAAGAGCAGCGATCTCATCGCCTTCGGCGACGACCAGGCCGGCTTCGGCGACATCGACGGCGCGACCTCGCTCGTCTTTCGGCACACGTTCGGCGAGAGAGAGGTCGGCGAGCACGTCTTCGAAGTCGAGCGGCGCCACGAGGTCCGCTCGGACAAGACGTGCTTGCGCGACCGCGATGCTGAAAAGCCCCAGCTTAAGCTCGAGTCGTCGGTGACGGCCGATGGCGAGAAGGGCGAGCTCGAGGTGTACGCGTGGCCGGGTCGATTCGACCTGCCGAAGGAAGGCGACCGCCTCGCCAAGGTGCTGCTCGATTCGCTCCGCGCCACGCGCGACGTGGTGAGCGGCCTCACCGGGGTGCTCACCCTGCGATGCGGCTATCGCTTTTCGGTCGAGAGCCACCCTTATGCGCCGCTCAACCAGGAGTACCTGGTCGTCGGCGTCGAGATCGAAGGTCACGATCCGAGGGCCCTCGAGCCCACCGCAGACGTGCCGCACGCGTACACCTGCCGGTTCCACGCCGTGCCCTCGAAGACCGCGCAGTACCGGCCCCCGCGGCTCGAGCGCGCGCAGACGGTGCCGGGCGTGCAGACCGCGATCACGACCGGTGCGAGCGGGGAAGAGATTCACACCAACGAGCACGGGCAGGTCACCGCGCAGTTCCACTGGGATCGGCTGGGCAAGAACGACGAGACGTCGAGCTGCTGGATGCGCACGTCGCAGGCGCCCACGGGCGGCTCGATGCTCTTGCCGCGCATGGGCTGGGAGGTGGCCGTCCGGTACCTCGAGGGCGACGTCGATCGCCCCGTCGTCATGTCGCGCCTTTACAACGGCGTGACGACGCCGCCCTACAAGCTCCCGGAGAACAAGGTGCGCAGCTCGCTGCAGACGGCCACGACCCCCGGCGGCGGGAGCTCAAACGAGGTTCGCACCCACGACAGCAAGGGCAGCGAAGAGATGTTCTTCAACGCCTCGAAAGACATGTCGATCGACGTGGGCAACAACACGACCGAGTCCGTCGGCAACAACCAGAAACGTCAGGTGGGCGCGAATCATACGCTGAGCGTGACCAACAGCCTCTCGGCCTCGGTGGGCGCCGATCAGACGGTCGCCGTCACCGGATCGCAGAAGGTGCACGTCCAGACGTTCTTCGTCGATCAGGTCGCCGGCAACCACTCGCTCACGATCGGGGCCGTTCGCGACATGCACGTCGGCGGCGATCACAAGTGCGAGGTCGGCGGCGACAGCAACCTGACCGTCGGCGGGGCGATGATCGACCTCGTGGTCGGCGCGTCCAACGAGCACGTCCTCGGCAACGCCGTGCACAACGTCGGCGCCGCGCTGGTCGAGATGGCCGGCGGAGGGCGATCGGTGATCGTCGGCGGATCGCGCAGCGAGACGACCGGGGCGCTCAAGGTCATCGCCACCAAGGCCGGGCGCGGCGTGGACGTGAGCGGCGCGATGAACGCGAAGGCCGGCGGGGCGATCGTCCGGAGCGTCGCGGGGGACCTGGAAGAGAAATCCGGCGCCGCCTTCACGGAGGTGGCCGCGGGCGCATTGATCCTGAAAGCCACGAACATCGTGGTCGAGGGCGAGACGATGCTCACGGTGGTGATGGGCGCATCGACCATCACGATGATGCCGGCGATGGTGACCATCGCGGGGGCGACGCTGAAGATCGACGGCGAGGTCGACGACGGCGGCGCGCTCATCATGGACAACTGAGGAGATCGACGTGACGCGCACCCTCGAGGCCGCCTTCCAGATCGACGACGCGAGCGCGTTGAGCGTCGCGCGCTTTCGCGAAGAGCACGCCCTCGGCCAGCCGCCGAGCCTCGAGATCGAGCTTCACCTCGACGATTACGTCGACCCCGAAGACATGATCGGCGGCACCGGGACGCTCTCCTACGGCTTCGAGGGCGAGACGGCGCGCATCTTTGGCGGGGTCATCGACGAGGTGACGGTCCTCGGCACGTCGGCGGTCGGCGGCGCCGCTCGCACGCTCCGCTACCGGCTCACCGTCGTCTCGCCGCTCACGCTCATGGGCCGCGAGCGCGGCTGCGCCATTTACCAGGACATGACCGTCCAGGACATCGCGACGAAGGTCCTGGCCGACGAGGCGCCGTCGCTGAAGGTCGAGTGGCGTTTGACGGCGTCGTACGCGCCGCGCGCGTATTGCGTGCAGTACGAGGAGAGCCCGCTCGCGTTCCTGTCGCGCCTCTTCGAGCACGAAGGCATCTACTTCTTCGTCGAGACCATGGCCGACGGCGAGGTCTCGCTCGTCGTCGCCGATGACAGTACCGCGGCCGAGCCCATCGACGGCGACCCGTCGTTGCCACGGCGGGCCCGCTCGCTCCTCGGCGGTGACGTCGACGCCATCTACACGCTCGCCGACCGCAAGGCCGTCGCGCCGGGAAAGTTCGTCTTGCGGGACTTCGCCTTCGAGACGCCGAAGGTCGACCTCACCTCGACGGCGCAGGCCGCCGATCGCGACGACCTCGAGATCTACGACTACCCGGGCGGCTACTTCGTACCGGCAGACGGAAAGCGGCTGGCCGCGGCGCGCCTCGAGGCGGCGCAGGCGACGCGCGACACCGTCTCGATCGACGCCGAGTGCCTCCGTGTGTCGGTCGGTCGCAAGCTGACGATCACCGACTCCACCGTGGTCGAGGGCGACTGGTTCGTCACGTCGGTCGTGCACCAGTACGTCCGCGAACGACAGGACGAGAGCTTCGCCCGCGCGCTGCTCGTTCCTGCGAAGACGAAGTTCCGGCCCCCGCGCAGGACGCCGCGGCCGGTCATCGAGGGACCGCAGACCGCGACCGTGGTTGCTCCGGCGGGCGCGCCCGCCGAAGAGATCCACACCGACGAGCACGGCCGGTGCAAGGTCAAGTTCCACTGGGATCTCGGTCCGGCCTTGGACGACGCGGCGTCCGCGTGGATGCGCGTGACGCAGATGCAGACGTCGGGCTCGATGATGCTCCCGCGCGTCGGGTGGGAGGTCGTCGTCGAGTTCCTCGAAGGCGATCCCGATCGGCCGGTGGTGACGGGTCGCCTCTACAACGGGCTGTTCATGCCTCCCTACGCGCTCCCGGAGGGCAAGACGCGAACGAGCTTGCAGACGGCGAGCTCACCCGGCGGCGGCGGCTCCAACGAAATCCGCTTCGAGGACAAGGCCGGGGCCGAAGAGATCATGATCCACTCGCAGTACGACACGAACATCGTCGTCGCTAACAACAAGACGAAGACCGTGGGGAACAACGACTCTCTCGAAGTGAAGGTCGACTCGTCGACCGAGATCGACGCGAACCAGACCGTCAAGATCACCAAGGGCTACAAGACGTCGATCGGGGGCAACCAGACGGTGACCGTCGGCGTGACGCGCACCCTCGAAGTGAACGCCGTCGCGGGGTTCACGGTCGGGGGCTCGTCGACGACGATGGTCGGCGCCGCGCAAAACGAGCACATCGGGAACCCCCTCGAGGCGATCATCGCGCTCGCCGCGGCGAAGGCCGCCGAGGTGGCCTCGGCGAAGGCCGCCGACGCCATCGCGCAGGTGACGGGCGCTGTCCAGGGGAAGATCGATCAGGCGCTCGGCCCGGTAACGGAGCTCGCGGCGGCGGCGGGCGCGCTCGGTGTGC
>CALFNG010000475.1 GCA_937902985.1 uncultured Myxococcales bacterium | reverse complement strand
GTCACTCTTTCGGTCCCCCAAGGACCATGAGGCCAGCACCTCGCTCGAAATGGGGCAGCATCACCGGGAGGCGCCCGGCGGGGGGCTCCGAGCCGGAGAGCACGGAAACGACGGCCTCCGCAGAGGCCGGCGTATACGAATACGCCGCGACCAGTGCGTCGGCGTCCCGCCCGAGTTCGAGGAGGTACGGCCGCCCCAGGCTCACGAGGACGACGGGCTTTCCGAGAGCCCGCAGGCTTTGTGGGAGTGGCAGCTCCTCGTCGTTGATGATCGCGACGACCAGCACGTCGGCTTTCGCGCAAGCGGCGCGCGCGCCGTCGAGGACATCGGGAGCCCATTCGCGCGGTACACCATAGAGGTCGGGTGCCAAAAAGGGCAGCAAGATTGAACGCGCCGGATGAAGGCGATTCGCTGCAACGTGGAACGCGCTGCTCGTGGTCACGACGGCGACGCTGCTGCCCGGCCGGACCGGAACGACGTCGCCACCCTTAAGGACCGTAATGGACCGGCGCGCGATTTCGCGGGGGAGAGCCGCGTCCGGACCTTCGGTCGCGCCTTGCGCCCTGTCCCGGTGGGGCTTGCGCAGCGCGCAGATGCGCATCAAAGCGTCCGATGACCTCTCCTCGCTGATGGCACCCGAGGTCAGCGCGTCCGCTAGCGCCGCGTGCGCCGCGCTCGGATCGCCCGACGGCAAGAGGACCATGTCCGCGCCGGCTTCCACGGCTCTGCGCGCCGCTACGTCCTCAGCCCGTTCGGCTTTCCGCAAGGAGCTCATCGACAGCGCATCGGTGACGACGATCCCGCGAAAGCCAAGGCGGCCCTTCACGTAGTCCGTCAAGACGTCGTGCGAGAAGGTAATTGGGTCGAGCGTCCCCGTGATGCCTGGGATCGCCGCGTGGGAGACCATCACGCCGTCGGCGCCTCCGTCGGTCAAGGCGACGGCGAAAGGTCGCGTCTCCTCGTCGAGCTCCTCGAGGGTCTTGGCAGGAATGACCGGGATTCTCCAGTGGCTGTCTACTTGATCGATGCCGTGCCCCGGAAAGTGTTTGACGACGGAGAGCAAGCCTGCGCTCTGCTGGCCTGCCACGAACGCGCCGCCGAGGGTCGACACCGCAGCGCTTTCGTCCGAAAACGCACGCACGCCGATGGTGCGGCTGGCGGGATTCGTGGCTGGCTCCAGAACCGGCGCGAAGTTCATGTTGATGCCGAGCGATCGCAGGTATCGCCCAAGCTGCTCGCCGGCCTCGCGGGCGAGATCGGGTGAGCCCGCGGCTCCGAGCGCCATCGCACCAGGCAGCTGAAGTATGCCTGCCTCGAAGCGCGAAACCGCGCCGCCTTCTTCGTCGACAGCGATGAACGGCTCCATCTCGGGCGAGTACAAACTCTTCACGTCGGCTACGAGGTCGCGAACCTGCGAGTCCGATTCGATGTTCTTCTTGTAGAGGCACACCCCCCCGGGATGGATGCGAGCCAGCAGAGCCTTGCTCTTGTCGTTCAACCGAGGCCCCGGCAAGCCGACAATCAGGAGCCGGCCTGCCTTGTCGGATGTCGACATTTTCGCGAAGGCGGTGCAGTCAGATAGCGCACGCGCAGGGCTCGACATCGCCGAGACTCCGCCGCCGTCCACCGCATACCCGTCTCGCCGGTCACTGGATGAACCGGTCTCGCGACATCCGACAGCGAAGGCCAAAGAAGTCGCGACGGCAAAGTCGAGTGCGTTCTGGCGTTTCGTCCTAACGTCGCGCATGAGTGCATCCGATGCGGCACCGCGCCCGCCATCGACTCTACCCCATCGAGAGGCGCATTGGCGTCTGCAGGTCCGCCGATAGTTTTGGCTCTCCGCCAGGTTTGATGGAAGCCGTGTGCCCAATGGCCTGACGTTGCCGGCCGCACGGCTCCTACGCCAACGGGGGCATGACGACGCAGGGGGGAAACGCCCAGGGAACGCGTATGCGAGCGTGTCGGCGGGCGCGTGAAGAAAATGCGCACACGGAAGAGCGGGGGGGTGCGCCGAAGAAGCTCGAGGCGCAGGCCGCGGAGGAGGGCGCACGGGCGCGACGCGGCTGGAACTGCGAGACCACGGGGCCGAGGATCGCTCGGTGATCGACTCTCCGCAACGTAGTCGCAGCCGTCGTGAGAGTTTTCGCGCCGCGCGCCGTCGTCGCTGCCGAGAACCTCTTGCTCCGCCACCAGCTCATCGTACTCCGCCGCTCGTCGCCGCATCCCTGATGCGGGAGAAGGCATTTGAACCCTCGACGTCCACCTTGGCAAAGTGATTGTCACGTGGTTTCGAGGCGTTACAGACCGTTACCTGCAAACCGCATTTGAACTGAAGCATCGAGAAAAACAGCCCCGAGGCGTTTCGCGCGCGTCCAGCTCGTTACGCGCCAAGGTGCCGTGATGGACAGCAAAATGGACAGCATATGGACAGCACGAGGGTGGAGCGCGCGCTGCGCCCCAGCACGTCAAGGAACGTCCGAGAGTCCCCGTTCGCTCCGCACGAGCAGATCATTGCCGCGGCCCGCCGCACCCGGTCGCCCCCAAGAATCCCGCAGAGATACTCTGCACGAAGGCGACCTGATCCCCGCACGTCCCGTGCAGGGCACGCGAAGTTCTTTGCGTCGTTTCCGCGGACACTGGTAACGCTACCGCGACGCTAGAGCGCTACACCGCTTGCTCCTCGCGCGCAGGACGACCGCTAGGAACGCGCGGGCACCACGCATGCCAATCAGGCCGCCGATCACCAATCGGCGTCAGGTTGCGTTTCATCGGCGCCGAGGGTGCCACGAACGCGGTCGATCCAGATCCGAGCGGTCCCGGATCTGGTGAAGGGTGTCCTTCCGGCAAGCGTGCGTGAGGTCGTGATCCGCGCCGCATAGCCTCGCCCCAGGCGAGGTGCGTCATGGCGGGGCGAGAAGCCGGGACCCGATCCCGGCTGGGCTGGGACGCGGCGGCGGCTCTAGCGTTGGCGCGAGCAGTACGGCGGCCGGGGCCAGCCGATCCCGCCTTGCGATCCTTCGAGCTGCCGTACTTCTTGCGAGGCCAGCTGGCGAAACCAGGCAAGGATCGTCTCCGTGCGCACGATCTGGCAGCAGACCCGGCGTTCCTCGGCCGTCAGCTCCTTGCCCTTCAGCGCCAGGCGGCGCCGCTGTCGCAAGGGCCTCCTTGAGAACCAGAACCTCCTCCCGCAGGTAGTCGAAGCTCGTCGACGGTCATCGTTTCTTCGCGGCGGCGGCGGCGGCGGCCTTTGGCTTGGGGGTCTGCGCGAACACCTCGAGGACCTTCTTTCCGAGAAGCGTGTGGGCTCGCGTCTGTGCCCGGCGACGATCCTCGCGTTCGTGGCGAGCAGGCTCCCGCGGGTGAGCGTGGCTCGTGGTAGCCTTGTGCTCGTCCAGTGGCGAGTCGCCTGCTCTACCGCGCCATGATCCCGGGCGACGACGGGGCACCCGCCGTGGGTGAAGAGCGGAACATGCTCGGTGTGCGACCCGGCGAGAAGGCACTGTCCATCTTCCTGGATCCCCGGCAAATCCCGAACCCGATTCGCCCGAAGGCCGTGCTCAACTTGCAGGGCGAGCCCGGCCTCAACGCGGAGACGGTCCTGTACGCCTTGGATGAGGAGGAGCTTGCAGCTTTCCAGCTCTGTCTTGGTGAAGTCGGCGCGCGAACGCACGCCGGGGTCGAGCCTGCGGGTGCCTGCGACCGCGATGAGCTACAACGACGTCTAGTCGCGACGCGACCGAAATGGAGGACGGCATGAGCTACGTGGACCTCTACCTGCGCATGGTGGACTTGCTTCGCGAGTCGCGCCGCTCAAAGAGCTGGCGGCCCGAGCACGACCGCCCGCTCTTGGCGCATCTGGAAGATCTGTACGAGAAGCTAGACGACCCTGAGCAGAATCGCGTCGAGTCGGAGGGGTGGCGGGCCTGGCCGGAGCAGTATGATGCTCGAATGCGCGCGTTAGCAGACCTTGAAGAAGTCCCACTCGACGCTGCGGACGACGGGCGCGTGAATGCACTCCCACGGCGGCCAAAGGCGGCCTGATGCTCCTCGTCGCACAGCGAGTGCGAAGTCCGTTGGGAGGGTTGGGCGTGAACGTAGCTGTCTACGTGCATGGCCAGCAGACCTCCGCCGCTCTCGCGCGCGATCCCCAGCTTGGGCTCGTAGAGCCCGTCTTCAAGCCCACGCTGATGTTGACCATGAAGGAGATCGACGCGCCTGGCGGAAGAGTCGTAAGCCTCCTCGATATCGTTTTCCCAGACGACCTTCCCGCCGACGCGGCTGCCGTGCTTGTTGACCGTGCATTGCTGGCTTGGCGGCCCGGCGACTCATCATCGATCTGGTCGGAGGGCCCTGTCGCGGTGCGCTTCTACGCAAGCCCAGAGGTCGAAGCGCCAGGCGAGTTGCGCGACTTGAGAGCGTCGACCATGCCGCTCTTCGGCCAGGTGGTAGCTCGACTGCGCGGAGGGACGCCCGTTCCAGTGAGTCCGCCTCAGCCGGTGCATATCCGACAGTCTCGTGGGCGGCAGGGCGATCGGTACGTGCTGGATCCAATCGACCGTGGTCGCCTGTCCAAACTCCTCGGCCGGGCTCTCCCTTCCTCGTTTAGCATCGCCGACGAAACGAGAGAGGCGTTCGAGGTGTTCGCGCTGGTGCCTTTGGAGCGCATCGTCATTGAGTCGCTGACTGGCGTCCCGTTCGAAACGCTCGCCGCACTCGGGGGTGCCATCATCCAGGATGGCGCCACCGGCCGAGTCCTCTGGCCTTCCTGAGCGGACCGACGCTACTTGGCGGGGGCGGCCGTCCCACGGAATGGACCGGCAGGCCCGGCCACATCGCCGGCACAGGCGCCAAGGGCCCCCTCTCCCTCACGTATCCCGCAGTGTCGAGAAACTCATCGCCGCCGATTGTTGCACGATTCGCGGGCAAACCGCCGCTTGAAGATGCGGCAGATCGCGGGCAGTCTGGGCCCGACCTGATGCTCCCGGTGACGCTCCAGTTCATCGTCGCGATGATCGCGTACGCGATCAACGAGCGGATGGCTTCAACGAAGCCGTCGACGGAGAGGGTGTCCGCGCGCGCGTCGGCGGCGTTGCTTCAACGAAGCCGTCGTCCGAAGACGACGGAGAGGACCGACGCGTCCTGAGCGGCCGGACCATCTCTGCCAGGCTTCAACGAAGCCGTCGTCCGAAGACGACGGAGAGCGCACGCGCTTGGGCTGCTGCATGCGACGGTATCCTGGCTCGCCGGGCTGCGGCGGCTCCTTGTAGCTTCAACGAAGCCGTCGTCCGAAGACGACGGAGAGAGCGCAAGGCCACCTTCGTTGCTGACGAGTGGTACCGCTTCAACGAAGCCGTCGTCCGAAGACGACGGAGAGCAGGTCGATGGTCATCGTTTAGCTCCCGCGGCTCCACGGCTTCAACGAAGCCGTCGTCCGAAGACGACGGAGAGACTGCGCGGCGTTGCCGACCGAAAGCGACACAAGCCCCGCTTCAACGAAGCCGTCGTCCGAAGACGCGGAGAGAGTTGTCGCCGACGGTCTCGACCGACAGCACGTTGAAGCTTCAACGAAGCCGTCGTCCGAAGACGACGGAGAGCGTCGACGACGTGTGTTCCCACCCGCGAATATGTCTGCGTGCCGATCGAGAATGGCAACGGAATAGACTTCGTGGCGTTCGCCGCGTGGAAGGCTTCTGTCGTAGGTAAAACTCTTCGCGAGGAGCTCTCCTTCCGGAGCTCCGAGGCGTCTCTGAAACCGTGGGTCCGCTTTGCCCAGGTCGTGCGTCGCTCCGGCAAGGCGGAGCGCGGCGACCAGGGATTCAGTGAGACCGACCCCACGGGCGAACGTCTCGGAGAGTTCGCCTACGGTACGCAGGTGCTCGACGAGGGAAACGGGAACGGTTCTCTGTAGCTCTCGCCCTTCCACCAGATCTTCTCCGGTGACCCGGCCGTCGCGAAGGACAAGACCGAACTGCTCATCTCCGGCCGTCAGCCACTCGGGGGTCCTGCTCGTGAGTCCGGCGATCGTCGCACATACGTCGGCAGGTAGCGCAGTTTCGTTCTCCTTGAACCAGGAGCGAAGCTTCACGTCTGCGTCCGCAAGGGTCGCATCCGGGTCGGCGAGTACGTCGACAAGTGGACGCATGCTCGCGTCCGCCCCAGCGCCCAGCCACGCGCGGGCAATATCGGGCGACCAAACGAGCACGAGCTCACGTCGCCGCGCCGAGCGCGCACCCGGCTGCTTCCCAGGATCGCCAGGCAGCCCCGGACCGCGTGCCGCGAGTGACAGGTCCGACACGGGCGCCGTGTCCTCCGGCTTCCATCCGTACTTGTCGGCACCTCCACGGGCAGCCGGCACGACGATCTGAGCACCAGGAAGGACCCGATCCGCCCGGATGCACTGGACGCCGCTCCCTGTGATGAGCAACACCTCGCCGGCAATCTTCTCGCGTTCGTCCTCGTCGCGATGCCGAGGCGCCGTAGACCATGTCTCGCCCGTCACGACGCACATCGATGGCCGGAGGATGGGACGGTCTTCCCCGGCGGACCGCTCGAGGTCCAACGAGCGAGTCGAGCAGCGCGCCCGTATCGATCTCGTCCGCGACACCGCGATGGAGACCGGATAGATGCAGGATCGAGAAGCGCATCGGGGCCCCCCGGGCCGCCCCGGATGCCAGCGCCGGCTACGCCAGACAGCCTCCGGTTGG
>CALFNG010000474.1 GCA_937902985.1 uncultured Myxococcales bacterium | reverse complement strand
GCCCCGAGCACGGCGCCGAGCAGCTGCCGGCGCGCGATCCTCGCGCGGACGGCGTAGGCCGCGGCCGGCCCGCTCAAGAGATACGGATGCGCGCGAAGCGCCGGTTCTTCGAGCCGACGCGCACGAGGTGCTCGCTGCCGGGCTCGAGCCGGGTCTTGGGGTCCGTGGCGCGCCGGCCGTCGATCTCGACGCCGCGCTGCTCGATGAGCCGCCGGGCCTCGCTCGTGGAGGCCACGAGGTTCGCCTGTTTCAGCGCCCACGCGAGCTCGGCCACGCCTCCGGCCGGAGCCAGCGTGAAGGTGGGCACGTCGTCGGGCACGGCGTCTTTGCCGTAGACTCCCGCGAACTCCCGCGCCGCGTGCTCGGCCGCCGCCTCGTCGTGGAAGCGCGCGACGAGCTCGCGCCCGAAGATCGCCTTGATCTCCATGGGGTTCCGGCCGGCGGCCTTCTCGGCCTTGAGCGCCGCGATCTGGTCGGGCGTCAGACGCGACAGGACCTGGAAGAAGCGAAAGATGACCTCGTCGTCGATCTGCATCACCTTGCGGAACATCGCGAGCGGATCTTCTTGCAGGCCGATGTAGTTGTCGGCGCTCTTGCTCATCTTCTTTCCGGTGATGATCCCGTTCTCGAAGCGCGCGTCGGTGCCCTCGAGGATGGGCGTGGTCATCACGATCTGCGGCCGCTTGCCGTACTTGCTCATCAAGTCGCGGCCGAGGGTCACGTTGAAGAGCTGATCGGTGCCCCCGAGCTCGACGTCGCACTCGAGGGCGACCGAATCGTAGGCCTGGAGTAGCGGGTACAGGAATTCGTGCTGGTGGATGGGGCGCTCTTCATCGAAACGCTTGCGAAAATCTTTGCGCTCGAGCATTCGCGACACGGTCGACTTGGCCATCAGCTCGATGGCGTCGACCATCGACAGCGCGTCGAGCCACTCGCTGTTGCGACGCAGCTCGACCTGCGTCGGGTCGAGCACTTTGAACGCCTGGTCGAGGTACGTCTGCGCCGACCGTTCGACCTGGTCACGGGTGAGCCGAGGGCGGCTGTCGTTGTGGCCGGTGGGATCGCCGACCATCGCCGTGAAGTCGCCGATGAGAAAGATCGCCGTGTGGCCGAGATCCTGGAAGACGCGCATCTTCTGCAGGAGGACGCTGTGGCCGATGTGCAGATCGGGCCGCGTCGGGTCGAAGCCCGCCTTGATGCGCAGCGGGCGCCCGGCCTGGCGCGACTCTTGGAGTCGCTCTGCGAGCTCCGCGCGCACCAGGAAATCAACGACACCGCTCTCGATCAGCGCGAGCTGTTCCGGAACCGGCGCAAAGGTCGGCATGGCGGCTCTTACTTGTCGTCGTCGGGGCCGCCCGTGATGGGCAAGTGGCGGCTCTCGTTGACGATCTCCTTCAGTTCTTTGCCGACCTTGAAGAACGGCAACCGCTTTGCGGGCACGTCGACGGGCTGGCCCGTGCGCGGGTTACGACCGGAGTACGGCTTGTACGGCCGCACGGTGAAGCTGCCAAAGCCGCGGATCTCGATGCCTTCGCCACGCTGAAGCGCTTCGGTCATCGCATCGAACACGCAGTTGACCACGAGCTCGGCCCTCGCCTTGGTCAGGTCGGACTGTCGTGCGGCGAGTGCGTCGATGAGTTCGCTCTTCGTCATCTCGCTCCGCTCCCGGGCTGGCGACACCGGTGGCAATGGAATCGCAGAAACTATCGGTATCACCGTGTTTTCTGGCACGTCAACCTGGGAGCGATCGGGGGGTCGAGCGGCTTCAGCGCGCGCGCAGGGTGGTCCGGTCGAGTGCGACCGGGCCGCCGCGCGCCGTTAGGACCAACCAGAGCCGCGTTTGGCCGCTGGCGAGCTCGACGGTTTTGGGGGAAAGCTCGCTGCAAATCGGGGTTTTTGCGGCGTCGCTCCACGACCACTGGGCCAGCGGCGCCCCGCCCAGGGCCGCGACGAGCGCGAGCTCGGCCGCCCCCGCGCCCCCGCGCTGGAAGGCGCGCGGCGTCACCATCCACGACCGCTTCGTCGGCACGCTCGACCCTCGCGGGATCGGCAGCTCGATCGTGGCGCTCGCGTCGGCGGCGCCGGCGGGCGTGAGGCCGAGCGCGTGGTTGTCGGAGGCGCAGGTGCCCGGGGCGTCGATCGCCGCGACCTGTCCGAGCGATCGATCGGGGGCGATCACGGGGGGAATGTCGGCCTCGGCCTCGAAGCGCCAGGTGTCGCCGCCGCTCGGGGTCCACGACGAGACGGCGGGCGCCCCGTGGCTGACGACGTAGCGATGCGTCGGAGGGTGGCCCAGCAAGTCGTAGGCGAGGCGGTCGTGATCGTCGCCGCGCATCCGGATCGCCTCGATGCCGTGGCTGGGGAGCGCGGCGGGATCGTGGGCCAGCTCGAAGCCCTCGTCGTCGTCGAAGAAGAGGATGCCGTGCGTGGCGCCGGCTTCCCGGGCGATATCGGGCTCGTAGTGAGGCCGCCCCCACCCTGCTGCCGCGCGCCGCGCGTGGTCGTGGGACGCGTGCACGCCGAAGCCGGCGAGCGCGAAGGCCAGGGTGGCCGCGATCGCGGGGGCGGACCATCGCGGCGGCACGGCGATGACCAGCGCCAGCGCGATGAGCGCGTGCTCGATCGGGAGCACGTGCGCCAGGAGCCCCTCGACGCTCGCGGCCGGCGCGGCGTCGTCGTGGCGCCCGGCCGCCGCGAGCACGGCAAGCTGCACGGCGACGATGGCCACCGCGAGCCCGATCCCCGGGCCCAGCGCGGGCCTGTTCGCTCCTCGCGCGGTCTTGCGGAGCAGGAGCAGCGGGAGCAAGGCGAGGGGCTCGAAGTTGTCGACGTCGGTCAGATGCGACCGAACGAGCCGGGCCGTGGCGAGCGCCAGCGCCTTCGCGCCCGGGGTTCCCGGTTCGGCCGACACGAGCCGCGCATAGAGGGCGCCCGGCGGCACGAAGGCGTGCCCGACGGCGGCATGGTTCGCCGCCAGCAAGAGCGCCACGCCCGGCAACGCGCCGGCGCACGCCCACGCGAACGAGCGACCGCGCTCGGGGCCACCGAGCGCCAGCGCGAGCACGCCCACGGTCCCCGCCACGGCGGACGGCGGCTGCGTCGACAGCAGGAACCCGAGCGCGAGCCCTGCGCCCGCGAAGAGCCGCGGAGCCTCGAGCCTGCGCGCGCGGAGGGCGCACGCGAGCGTCGCCGCGAGCGCGAAGGCCGCGGCACCGTGCGGCAACGACTCCGCCGTGTGGTAGCGGAGGGCCGCGGATGCGAGCGACAGACCGACCGCGACGCGCGCCGCCGACTCGACGTGCGCCTCGTCTTGGCCCGCCGCGATGGCGAGCTCGCGGCCGAGGAGCCACGTGATCGGGACGAGCGCCGCGGCCAGGAGCGGCCCGATGAGCATCGGCGCGCCGAGAAGGAACGCCGGGGCGAGCAGCATCGCGAAGCCCGGCGGGAAGATCGCCGCGAGCCGATCGGGCGCGGTGACGAAGAGGTTCTTCGCGCGGAAGCTCGCGCTCGGGTCGGGGGCGGTCCACGCCAGCTGGCCGTGCAGGAGCGCGCGCCCCTGGAGCCAGAACGTCGCGCTCTCCGGCGCCCGCGGCCCGCCGCGCAAGTAGAACGCGACGTACCCGAGGGACAGGAACGCCGCGACGAACGACGAGACGAAGAGAAAGCGACGCGATCGCCGGCGCTCCGCGACGCCCGCGACGTCGAGCGTGTCGACGAGCCACCGCGGGCCGCCGGGCACCAGCGCGACCACCAGGAGCACGCCGGCCACCGCGAGTGCGACCTGCGACGGGCGGTCCGGCGGACGCGACCAGGTGCCGAGCCAGAAATTGGGGAGCGCGGGAGGAAGCGGGGGAGCCATCGCGTCGAGCCGACGCGCGTATATCACCCCCGGATGGCGGATGTCTGCGCGGACCGCTTCGCTCCGCGGTTCGCAGCCTCGGCTTCGCGGGCGCGCGCTACGTCAAATTCGAGAGGGGGCCGGTGCAGTAGGCGGGGTTGCCGAACGTGTTGATGTTCGTTCCCATCGCGTTCGCCAGCGAGACCAGCAGGTTGTTGTGCGGCTGCTGCGGCGAATAGGTGACGAAGCGACCCGACCGGAGCGCGCCGCCTCCGCCGCCCGCGATGACCACGGGGAGCGGCTGATGGCTGTGGATGTTCCCCTTCGAGAGCTCGTTGATCCAGACGACCATGCAGTTGTCGAGCAAGGTCGATCCGTCGGACTCGAGCACGGCGTCGAGCCCTTGGAGCAGGTACGCGAACTGCTGCGCGTACCAGGTGTTGATCTGCACGAGCGACGCCTGCGACGCTGCGTCGGTGTCGGCGATGTGCGAGAGCGTGTGGTGGCCGGTGCTGATGTTGAGCCACGGCATCGGGATGTCGCTGACCGAGTGCGACCACTGGAGCGAGGCCACCCGCGTCTGGTCGCAGGCGAGCGAGGCGACGAGCAAGTCCATCTGCGACTTGCCGATGGCGGGGTAGTTCGCGACCTTCGTGAGGTCGGTCTTCATCACGGTCGGAGGCGTGCACGCGCCGGTCTGCGCGAGGAGCTGCTTCTCGATGGCGCGCACCGAGTCCTGGTGTTGCTGGACGCGGACCTTGTCGTCGGCGCTGACCTTGGTCGCGAGGCTGCCGAGCGAGCCGACGGCGTAATCGAGCACGCTCTGGCGCCGCTTGAGGAGAATGGCCGTCTGCGAAGCGCTCAGGGTGGAGCCCGAGAAGATGCGCGAGAAGGCGGCAACCGGGTCTTCCATGGGGGGGAGCGGCTGGTTCGCGCCGCTGTAGATCATGCGGGCCCACACGTCCGAGTTCTGGACCATCACGCCGAACTCGAGCGACGGGAATCGCGTGTTCGGACCCACGTCGGCCGCGATGCGCTGGTCGATCGAGATGCCGCCGGCGAAGCCGGCCGGCGTGCCGGCGCCGCCCATGGTGTTGCCGGCGAGGAGCTCGATGCCCGTGAGCATGTGCCCCATGCCCTTCATGTGGTCGTCGCCGGGGCCGTTCCCCGCGGACTTCACGTTGATGCCGTTGAGGACGAGGAGCCTCTTCTGGAACGGCGCCAGCGACGAGAGGATCGGCGACAGAGTGAAGCTGGTCTCGGTGCCGTTCGGCAGCCAGCTGTCGAAGATGGTGCCGTTGGCCGTGAAGACGATGACGAGGCGCTTCGGAGGCGTGGTCGCGCCCCAGACGCTCCGCGGGAGCAGCGCGGTGCCCGCGAAGGCCGCGCCCGCGCCGAGCAGGTGGCGACGCGAAAGGCCGCGTGAGCTGGGCCCGCTCACGGCGTCACCGCCAGGCGATAGCGAAAGGTGTCGGTCTGGGTGACCGCGACGAGGAGCTGGCGAATGTCGGCCTGGGTGCCGGCGAACGACGTCTTGAGCGACTGCAGCGCGCAGTCGTCGGCGGTCGATTCGCCGCGCCCCATCGCGTACCGGAACCATTCGGTCGCGACGCAGTCGCGGACGTCGGGGCTCGCGGCCAGCTTGTGCGCGAGGTCGACCGCGCCGTCGAAGGTGCCGTCGACGTCCGTGCCCGAGACCGTTCCTGACGCGTTGACCGTCTGCCCCTGGTCGGTGGTCCTCCACTGGCCGATGCCGTTGTAGTTCTCGAAGCCGAAGCCGATGGGATCCATCAGCGTGTGGCAGCTCTTGCAGGGCTCGACCGTCGAATGCATCGTGAACATCTCCCGCGTCGACACGCCTGGCATCACCGGCGGCGGGGTGATGACGATGTTCTGCGGCGGCGGCGCGACGGCCTGACAGAAGAATTTTTCCCGGACGAACTTTCCTCGCAAGACCGGCGAGCTTCGGTCCGCCTTGCCGAGCACCGTCATCAACGCCGCTTGTGTCACGATGCCGGCGCGCTGCGTGGGATCGAGCGACACCTGCTGGAGCGTGTCGCCGGTGATCCCAGTGAGGCCGTAGATGGGCGCGAGCATCTGGTTGACGAACGAGACCGGCGCCGTGAGCAACGTGTCGAGCTTTCCGTCGGACTGCCACATGACCCAGTCGGCGAACGCCACGGTCTCGGCCTGCATCGCGTCGCGAACCTGGGGCGTGTACATCGCGTAGGCCGTCGGGTCTTTGGGCGAGTTCGCGATCTCGTCGACCCCGAGCCACTCGCTGAAGAACTGCGTGATCGCCGGGTGCGCCTTGGGGTCGGCGAGTATGCGCGTCGCCTGCGCCGACACCTGCTGGGCGGTCCGGAGTTGATCCGCGTCCGCGGCCGCGAAGAGCGTGTCGTCGGGCATCGACCCCCACAGGAAGTACGAGAGGCGCGACGCCATCTCGTACGACGTGAGCGGCAAGACGCTGCCCTGCGCGAGCGCCGCAGCGCCGAACTCGTGTCGGTAGAGGAACGGCGCCGACTGGAGGATCGCCTCGATGACGGACTGGATGCCATTGTTGTAGTCGGCGCCGCTGCGGTTCGACTCGTAGAGCGCCATGAGACCACTCTGCTCGTCGGTGGTGAGCGGCCGCCGGAAGGCGCGCTTGCCGAACGTCTGAACGAACTGCGTCGCGCAGGCGTCTTCGCCGGTCGTGGCGGTGTTGCACGACGCGAGGGTGCTCAGGTGACCGATGGCCGTGGTCGCGAGCTGCTCCGCCGCCGACTCGTACCCCTGCGCGAGCAGCGGCGACACGGTGAGCGCGACGGCCGTGTTGGAGAAGTCGCCCTGGCGTTGATCGGGCGGGAAGGCCGTGGCCGGGTTCGAGCCATCACCGAGGAGATCGCGGATCGTCGAGTCGTATTCGGGCTGCGTCAGCCGGCGTAGCGGCGTCGCGCCCGGAGAAGGGACCTTGAGCATCGCGCACGCGGCCTCGGTCATCGCCGAGCCGCTGCCGATCCCGCTCGAGCCACCGCTGGCGCCACCGCCGCCGACCCCGTTGCCCAGGGAGCCGCCGCCGTCACCGATCGATCCCATACACGCTGCGATTGCGAGCCCCGCGCCGAGCACATTCACCGGCACGAGCCATGGTCGGATGCGAAGGACCATCACTAAGTCAAAGCCGATCCATCCGCGCTCGTCGAGTCTCAAAGGATATTTCGATCCTCGGTCGCTGTGCCGCAAGGTGCCGACGGGTATTCACCGACACGCGATTTGGCGTGCGCCTTGCGGGCCTGAATCACAGCACGCATCCGATGCGATGAGGATCGATCGCAATCTCGTCGATCCACGATTCGAACACCTCTGTGCTCGCCTGATATTCCTGCCATCCGATCCAGACCTGGTTGAAGTCGGGGAGCAGATACGGGTTCTGCGGCGCGCCGCCGTGCTTCACGCCGGCGTCGGTGGAGAGCGACGGGTGCGACACGGCATCCCACCAGAACGCGGTCTCGTTGGTGTCGCCCTTGTGCATCCACTCGATGCAGAGCCACCTGTCGAGAGGAACGGCAACGGGAGCGCCCTTGGGATCGTTGTCCGAGTTCGTCCAGTCGCCCGAGCCGCCGTCGGTCTGGTTGTCGGTTCCAACGCCGAAGAGGTTCTTGCCGTTTTGCAGCTGCCCGCTCACCCGGATCTCTCCGGGGATGCCGGTGCCGCTCGCCGCGATCATCGTCCAGTGCGCGTACGGCATGCTCGCGTCGGGTCTGTTCCGTACGGACGTCGTGGGGAGCGATTTGAAGTAGACGAACACGCGACCGAAATAGGTGTCGTTGGGCGCCGGGAACGTCACCTTCTCCCGAATGTACGACTGGCCGTTGCCGTTCTGCGTGATGTGAAGCGCGTGGGTCCCGCGCGCGTGCTGCACGCCGTCGATGACGGGCGGGGTGCCCGACGCCGTCCAGATCTTCGTATCGAGCGAACCGCTCTCGAAGTCTTCGCAGAGTTGCACCCCCGCGTCGGCGCAGCGGCTGGTCGGTCCCAGAAACTTGCTCGTGTCGGTCGAGAAGTCTCGCCCGCCGTCGCCCGTGGGTCCGGCGCCGCCCGCGTCGGTCGGCCCGCCGGGGCTCGCCGCGTCGTCGCCCGGAGCGTCGTCGCCCGTGGGCTCCGCGGTGCCGGTATCGGACCGAGGGCCGGCGTCCTCGGCGCCGGTGCCGAGCGGCGGACGGTCGCTCGTGTCGGCGCCCGTCGCCGGCGCCGCGGAGTCGGCGCTGCAGCTGCCTCCCGTCGCTGCCGCCGCCGCGAGGGCCAGGAGCGCCAGAAAGCCGGACGCGATCCCCAGACGACCGTGAAAGCGCATGCGTGCACAGTACCGCGAGCGGTCGGCCGCCTCGGGGCCTCAATCGGGCCTCAAGAGCGCGCAGCGTGTGAGAGGTCAGCGAGAGGTCAGTACGCGTTACGTCGCGCGCCGCGCCCGAACGCCGTGAGAAAGACGATCTTCGCGTCGAAGAAGAGGCTGTAGCGCCGGATGTACTCGATGTCGTGCGCGACGCGCTCGATCATCTTCTCGAGCGTGTCGGTCTCGCCGCGCCAGCCGTTGACCTGCGCCCACCCTGTGATCCCGGGCTTCACCTTGTGGCGCAGCATGTACTCGAGGATCTGAGTTCGGTACTGCTCGTTGTGGGCGACCGCGTGTGGGCGCGGACCCACGACCGACATCTCGCCGCGGAGCACGTTCAGGAACTGTGGCAGCTCGTCGAGCGAGGTTCGCCGCAAGATCGCGCCGAGGCGCGTGATGCGAGGGTCTTTGCGGCTCGCCTGGCGGACGTCGTCGGCGTCTTCGGTGAGGCTCATCGTACGGAATTTGAAGACGAGAATCTCTTCGCCGTCGCGCCCGTAGCGACGCTGCTTGAACAGGACCGGGCCGGGCGAGGTGAGCCGAACGGCGGCCGCGATCGCGAGGCCGATGGGCCATCCGAGGGCGACCACCGTGCCCGCGAACAGCACGTCGAAGATGCGCTTCGCCTTGCCGTCGAACCCTTCGGCCGCGTGCACGACCAGATCGGCCACGTCTTCGCGGGCGAGGGCGAGCGCGAGGACGAGGGCGACCAGGAACCGCTCTTCTTCGAGGTCGAATGCGTTGTTCGCGTCGCACACCGCGCGGACGAGCTCCGCGACGTGGCGTCGCTGCACGGGCGGCAGCTTGCGGAGCTGCCCGGTGGCGGCGACGAGATCGAAGGTGTCGGGGTCGAACTTGTCGAGGTGAACTTCGAGCCATCGTGGCAACTTCGCGCCGCCGACCAGCTCCGTCAGCAGGCGCGCGACGGTCCGGCGTTCGCGCGCGCAGATCTCTCCGTCGGCGTGAGCCGCCGCGAGCAAGACGTCGGCGAGGGTGCGAAGGAGATCTTCTTCGGGCGGGGGCGGCGCGGAGCTCGGACGGAGACCCGTCAGGCGGTACGCGCGCGGCAGCAGGCTCGAGGGAGGCGGCGGCTCGATCGGTTCGAGGGGCTCGAGCGACTCGAGGGACTCGAGGGGCTCGAACGAGTCGACCGACATGGAGCCGCCACCATCAGAATCGAAGGGCGGGCGTCTCCGCATGAGTCGCAAGAGGCTACGCCTGCTGACGAATCGGCACGAGGAAACGTTGGGGTGACCGAGCCTTCGTCATCCGCCCCGGCGAGACGCACGACCTCCCGCGCCTCGGGCAGCTCGCTGGCCAGCTCGTGCGTTTGCATCACGACGCCGATCCCGGACGGTTCTTGCTCGTCGAGCGCGTCGATGAGGGCTACGCGCGGTGGTTCTCGCGGGAGCTCGGGCGGCCGCAGGCGGCGCTGCTTGTCGCCGCCCGAGACGGCGAGGTCGTCGGGTACGCGTACGGCACCGTCGCGCTCCGCGTGTCGTCCTCTCGACGATGGTCGCCAACGAGGCCGCGCGGCGCGTGTTTCGGGCGTGTGGCTTCCGACCCACATGATGCTCGAGATGACGCGCGACGCCTCTCCCCGATCAGCTCTGACCGAATTAATTGCTATGCAACGGCTCGTGCGAGGCTGACTTTCAAGTCGGGGGTGGCCCCCCCGATGTCGCCGATTTGTGCCACTGCCGCAGTTTGCGACGCTCGCTCTCGCTTCGCGTAGCGAGGCGATCGAAGTCGACTCAACCGTTTTCGCGTCCGGCTCATTTGCAGCAGAGAAGAAGGGTAGCCCTGCGAAAGGCCAGGTCTATTGGCAGACGAGGATCGCCCCCCTGCACGCCCGATGAGTCGGGCGCCGAAGGCTGGTGTGGGGACCGGGCATGCCGCATGCTGTGTCCGTCCTCCGTGACTCCCGAAGTTGGCTGCATCGTGGCGAATCGGTTCGAGCTCGTTCGAGAGCTCGGGCGCGGGAGCATGGGAGCCGTCTGGCTGGCCAACCACCTCACGCTCGACGTCCCGTGCGCCGTGAAGTTCATGACGGGCGAGGCGACGCGCGACCCGAGCTACGCCGCGCGCTTCGAGCTCGAAGCGCGCGCCATCGCCAAACTGACGAGCCCGAACGTCGTGCGGGTCCTCGATTACGACGTCTACGAGGGCATGCCCTTCATCGCCATGGAATGCCTCCAGGGCGAGGATCTCGGCGCTCGACTCCAGCGGGTCGGCCGTCTCGACGCGGCGACCACCTACCGCATCATCTCGCAGGTCGCGCACGGGCTCGCGAAGGCGCACGCCGCCGGGGTCATTCACCGCGATCTCAAGCCCGACAACATCTTCCTGGCCCAAGAAGACGACGGCGAGGTCGCGAAGCTCGTCGATTTCGGGATCGCCAAGCTGACCGGGTTCGCCACGGCCGATGGCTTCACGAGCAGCACCCAGGCGGGGTCGCTCATCGGGACGCCCGCTTACATGAGTCCCGAGCAGGCGCGCGGCAATAGCGACCTCGACCACCGGTCCGACCTCTGGTCGCTCGCGATCATTGCCTTCGAGTGCCTGACGGGGCGGCTGCCGTTCGACAGCAACGCGCTGGGCGACCTCTTCGCGAAGATCCTGTTCGAGCCGATTCCGGTCCCGAGCGACCTCGCCCCGGAGATCTCGTCTCCTTCGCTCGATCGGTGGTGGGTTCGCGCCGCGTCGCGCCGGGTCGATGAGCGCTTCGGGAGCGCCACCGAGCTGGCCGATTCGTTCGGCCGGGCCCTGGGCGTCGTCGAAGACGTTCGCGAGACGCTGCGCGCGCGGGACTGGGAAGGGCCGCCGCTCTCGTCGAGCCGTCCGGCTCCGGCGCCTCCGCGCACGCGCCTGTCGAAGGGGCTCGTCGTGGCCATGGCGCTCGCGATCACGCCGTTCGCGCTGATGCT
>CALFNG010000473.1 GCA_937902985.1 uncultured Myxococcales bacterium | reverse complement strand
GGCGCCTGCGCCCCGTGGCTAGTCCGCGGACGTCAAGGCGCCGGCAGGAGGCGCCTCGCGCCCGGGCAGGGTCGTTCTGGCCGCGGGCGCCCGCCGCTGCTCGCGCCGGCGCATCAGGAAGTAGACGATGGGCACGGTCATGCGCGACAAGAAGAGAGAAGCGATCTCTCCGGCCATGAGCGAGATGGCCAGCCCCTGGAAGATCGGATCGAAGAGGATGATGAACGCGCCGACGACAACGGCCGCGGCCGTGAGGAGCATGGGCCGGAAGCGAATGGCTCCCGCGTCGACGACGGCCTGCTCGAGAGGGACGCCCTCCCACCCTTTCTTGCTGGGGAGGCTCCTACCGAAAGAGGACTGGAGAGGCCATGGAAGACATCGAGATTACATTTCCAGGCGGCAAGCGCGTCGATGCCCAGGTCGGAGCGTATGTCGTCCATACGGACCAGCCCGTCGAAGGCGGCGGCGAAGGGACGGCGATCTCGCCGTTCGATCTCTTCCTCGCGTCGCTCGGCACGTGCGCGGGCCTCTACGTCCTCGCCTTCTGCCAGGCGCGTGGGCTCTCGACCGACGGCCTCGCGCTCCACCAGCGCGTCGAGGTCGATCCGGCGACGAAGCTCCCGCGCCACATCCGCATCGAAGTCGCGCTTCCGTCGTCGTTTCCGGACAAGTACCGAACCGCGGTCCTTCGTGCCGCGGAGGGATGCAAGGTGAAGAAGACGATCGCGGCCGCGCCTTCGGTCGAAGTCGCACTCGCCCAGGCGGACGAACCTCTCGTGAAAGCATCGTGAACAGGAGTCGATCATGAACGCGCTCATTCCGACGAATGAAGGAAACCTCGACCGCGGCGTCCGAGTCGCCATTGGCCTCGTGCTGCTCACGCTCGTCTTCGTAGGGCCGAAGAGTATGTGGGGCTTGCTCGGATTGGTCCCCCTCCTCACGGGCGCCGTGGGAAGCTGCCCGCTCTACCGCGTGCTCGGTGTCTCGACGTGTACGGCGCGCCCGAGGGGGTGACGGGCCGAGCTCAAGGCCCAGCTTGGATGGCCGCGAGCTCGCGGAGCGCCTTGCGGACGAGCGCCTGGACGTCGCTCGGCACGGCGCCGTCGTGGCTCTTCGTCCGGCAAAGCGCGAGCGTCTTCTTGAGCGCGCCGCACGCGTCGCGGCACCGGGGACACGAGTCCACGTGCGCCTGCATGCTCGCGCACTCGTCGGGGCCGATCTCGCCCTCCACGTAGCGCGAGAAGATGGGGACGATGTCCGGGCACCCCTGCGCCGCTGGCGCGTCCGCGGTCTCGAGGAGCGGAGCCAGTCGCGCGCGGACGCTCACCCGGGCGCGGTGCAAGCGGCTCTTCACGGCGTCGATTCCCACGCCCAGGACCTGGGCGACCTCGGGCGCCGTCAATCCTTCGACATCCCGCAGGATCAGGACTTCGCGGTACATGGGCTCCAGGTCGGCGATCGCCGCGTCGAGGGCCTTCGAGAACTCATGATCGCCGGCCGTCTCGTCCGGAGCGCTGGCGTTCGCCGCGATTCCCCTCGCGTCCTCGGAGTCGAGCGAGACGAACTCCCTGGGCGTCCCGACGCGCGTCCGGCGCTTCTTGATGCAAAAACTGCGAGCGATGGCGAAGAGCCACGTCGACAGCGCGGACGCGCCGCGGAACTCATGCAGGCCGCGCGCGGCGGCGAGCAGGGTGTCCTGCACGACGTCCTTCGCATCCACGGGATCACGGCACATCTTGACGCCGAACCGGTACACGGCCGGAAGATGACGCTCGAGGAGGACCCCGAGCGCACGCTCGTCACCGGCCTGGAGCGCCGCGAGCAGTTCCTCGTCTGTAGGGGTCACGTGGGGACGTTGTAGCCTGCCCGGCTGGGATCGCCCCATATCCCGGAACCCTTCGACGCGCGTAAGGCTCACACTCGGAAAGGTCTCCACCCAAAATGGCGCATGAGCGAATGTTCCATCACACGCACGCAGACAAGCTCGACGATCCCGAGCGGCGCGCCTGGCTCCCGCCCGAAGAGGTCGTTCGCCGTCTCGAGCTCCGCGCCGGCCTTCGCGTGGCCGACATCGGCGCCGGGTCCGGATACCTCACTGCGCCCATCGCGGAGGCGGTCGGTCCGACGGGCCGGGTCGCGGCGCTCGACCTGCAACCCGAGATGCTCGAGCGGCTGCGGCATCGACTCGCGCCCGGAGCCCCGGTCGACCGGGTCCAGGCCGACGCCTCGGCGACGACGCTCCCCGCGTCGAGCCAGGATCTGGCGCTCATCGCCAACGTCTGGCACGAGCTCGACGGCCGAACGGCGGCCCTCGCGGAGATGGCGCGCATCGTCCGAGGCGCCGGCCGCCTCGCCATCCTCGACTGGCGCACGGATGTCGCGCAGCCTCCGGGCCCGCCCCTGGAGCGCCGGTCCGGCGTAAATCCTTCCTGGCTGCGCGGGCTCCAACGCAGCATGGTCTTCCGGACGATGTTGTTCATGCTGCTCGGCGCCGCAGGCGGTCTGGCGTACCAGCGCGTCGTCGGCTGTCGAACGGGCATCTGCCCGATCACCTCCAGCCCCTACGTCTCGACGCTCTACGGCGCGGTCATGTGGTTCTTGCTCTCGGGCGGCTTGCGCTGACCGGACCGGCTGACCCCGGAACCGCAAGGAAAAGGCGCCCATACGCGGTGACCAGCAGGAACCACGGGCTCACGAGCTGGGCGAGGACGAGCGAGAGGAGCACGAGGCTCCCGGCGACGAGGCCGACGTATCGTTCGATGCATATGGGATGGTCCTCATGGGGCCGGCGCGGACGCGCCGGGGTGGAATGCTCACCGCGGCTTCGCCGCGTCTGGCGCGCTCGCGCCCTTGCCGACCAGGGCGATCGCACGCTCCAGTCTGTCGTGCACCTCGCGGGCGATCTCCTGGAGCGCCGGCCCGGCGCCGGCCGCGATGGTCTCGAGGGGATCGATGGCCGCGACGTGCGTGGCTCCGCCGTCCTCTTCGTAGACGATGACGTTGCACGGCAAAAGGAGGCCGATGTCCAGGCTCGTCTCGAGCGCGCGGTGCGCGAAGGGTGGATTGCAGGCGCCCAGGATCTTGTAGCGACGGAAGTCGACGTCGAGCTTCTTCTTCAGGGTGGTCTGGACGTCGATCTCGGTGAGGATGCCGAAGCCCTCGGTCTTGAGCGCGTCGGTGACCTTCGCGATGGCTTCATCGAACGGACCGTTGAAACGAACGTGCATGCCAATCGGGCGCATGGTTTCCATCCTCTCAGACTAGCGTTTGGGGTTGAGTGGCCTCGGCCTCGGCGATCTTCTTCAGGATCTCGTTCATGTCGATGTCGGCGACGCGCTTCAAGATCTCCTTGAGCGCCGAGCCCGGCATCGCGCCGGCCTCTCGCAAGAGCAGGACGCCGTCGCGGAAGGCCATGAGCGTAGGGATGGCGCGGATCTGAAACGCGGCAGCGAGCGCCGGCTGGGCTTCGGTGTCGACCTTGGCGAAGGTGGCCTCGGGGTGCTTTGCCGCGACGGCCTCGTAGGTCGGAGCGAATGCACGACACGGGCCGCACCACGACGCCCACCAGTCGATGAGGACGGTTCCTTTGCGGATCGTCTCGGTGAAGTTCGCTGTCGTCATTTCGAGCGTGCTCATGTCCGCCTCCGATCGGTCAGAGCCCCGGCCGCCAGAAAGGATTCACGAGGCCGCCGCCGCGCCTGCGTTCAGGGACAGGCGAACCCATTCTGAGGACTTCGGCTCCAACGAGCCGAGAGAGGAGACATCGAGATCGACCGGAACTCCTCGTCGTCCAGCGACGACCAGACCTTGGTCCTGTACTGGCTGGCGGGCCCACCGAGGTCGGTGACGAAACCTTGGCCGCCCGCCTCGTTGGCCGCCGCGGTCACGATCGCGTCGTAGTTACTCGGCTTGCTGACATAGGGCCCGAACGGGCCAACCCCGCCCGCCGGCAGCGTGCCTTCGACGTATTTCCCGGCGGTCAGCCAGTCGATTCGCGCTTCGTTGAGCAAGGCCGCCCGGGACAGCCGGGGCGGCAGGCGCAGCACCCGGCTGGAATCTCGCCATGCCCCGCATCGGTCGCCGACATCGACGACGCGAGCGATTGAGCTTGCCGTCGCGCTGGGCTGCCCCGCACGGGCGAGATATGCGCCTTGACCGCCCCGACCGGGCCCTAACCCCTACTCGGCCGTGGCCATCGCGCCTTCTTCGCGACTGTCGTTACCGGCCTCGAGCCTGCCACCGTGCTCCTCCGCCGGAGCGCTGACCACCGCGAAGCGATGGCACGCGAACAGCACGCCCGCCACGAGCAGATACGCGGCCACGACGCCCGGGTTTTGAATGCGCGTGGGGTCGACCTCCTCGCCGTGCATCAGTCCGAAGGAGGTGAGGATGGCACCCACCGCGGCGAAAGCCGACGCCTTCGCGAAGCTTCGGTCGATGATGTACGTGGTCACGGAGCCGAGGATCACGCCCGAGAGGATGGCGCCGGCGCCGAGGATCGCCAGGCCCTGATACATGATGCCCACCTGCTTCATCGAGGCGATCATGTCCGGCGTGACCTGGTGAATGTTGGAGACGGCGCCGAGGGTGTTGTCGATCTGCAGCTTGCCCCATGCGGCGATCGAAGGAACCAGGGCGACGACGATCGCCGGAGCGTGCCGATGCGGGCTCTCCTGGAAGGCTTGCGAACCGATGAGCATGCCGATGTACAGCAAGATGGGCGAGATGGCC
Source organism: uncultured Myxococcales bacterium (assembly GCA_937902985.1). Classification (GTDB taxonomy): domain Bacteria; phylum Myxococcota_A; class Polyangia; order Polyangiales; family Polyangiaceae; genus Palsa-1150. Next base: position 8,751 of record CALFNG010000473.1, on the reverse strand, counting down.
ACGATCGGGATGACGGCGGTCATGAGCGAGATCACGCCGAACCACGAGAGCGCGATCACCATGATCCCGGTCGCGGCGGAGTAGCCGATGCGGCCGCCCATGGCCTTCCAGCCCGGGTGCCCGATGTAGACGGCGTTGATGTACGGGTTCCCCATCAGACAACCAATCAGGCTGACGATGCCGTCCGCGGTGAGCACCCGGGTCGTCGGATATTCGTCGCCGGCGGCCGACGCGCTCACCACGTTGTCCATGGCTTCGACGAGATCGTAGATGCCGAAGGGGATGGCTGTGACCAGGATGGTCTTGAGGAAGGACCAGTGTAGACCACCGAGTACGAGGCCGATGGCCGGATGCGGGACGGCGAAATCGAAGGTCTGGAACGACGCCTTCAAGTTCTCGGCGCTCATGTCGCCGAAATGGAACCCGAACAGGTTCGACCCCCAGGCGATCAGCGTTCCGGCCGCGATCGCGACCAGGCCCGCGGGGATGCCGCCGTACTTCACCCCGCCGAACCAGCTGACGAGAATGATCGCGAAGCAGACGATGCCGATGACGGGCGTCATGAACATCTCCAGCGCCGGCTTCATGGAGATGAAGGTGATGGACACGCCGGCGAGCGCGCCGAGCAGCGCCGCCTTGGGCGTGATCCTCCGCACGATCGGAGCCAGAAACCCGCCCGCCATCAGCACGAAACTCTGAATGAAGACCCACGTCAACCCGGCCTGCCAGCCCTTGATCGGGTCGCCCGTGGCGAGCTTGACCGGCAGCATGATCACCAGCGTGACGATGAACATGTGCGGCACGCTGATGCCGGAGGGCAGCGCGCAAACGTCGTTTCTGCCCGTCTTCTTCGCCAGGCGATAGGCGAGCCACCCGTAGTACATGGTGCTCATGCACATCATCATCCCGGCGGCCGGGATGATGCGCTTGAACACCAGGTCCGCCGGCATCTGCAGCACGAAACGCAACAGACCGGTCAGGGTGAGCAGGTTGACGAGGATGTTGGTGCCGAAACCGAAGAATGCGTTCCAGTCGCCGGGCACCCAGAGTTTGGGTCTGAAGCCAGGCGGAGGAGACGTCGTTAGCGAGGTCATGGCGGGTACTCCCATGCGCGGCGTGCGGCGTTTCGCACGGCCTTCAATGTTTGCAATCGACTCGTCCCGAATGCCCAATGCGTCGGGCAGGTGTCGCCACGGCGAGTCTCAGTGTTTCGCGTTCGTTTCGATCTGGATTGTGCGTTGCCCGAGCTGGGTTTCGCCGTGACACCAGCGAGCATCTACTCGCAAAATGCGCCGGCTGACCAGCGCCAATGCGCGAGCAATGCGCTGCTCAAATGAGCGCGCTCGCCGCCGCGAGCACTGGCTCCGACTTCCCGCTCGCTGAAGAGCGGGGCGAGTGCGGGACGGATCAAATCGTCTCGAAGAGCGCGCGAACCTCTTCGGCGAACGATGCAGCAGCTACCGGCAAGACCCGACCTCGACGGCCCGCGAACTCGAGCCGCGTATTCGCGAGCACCGGATCCGACAGCGGAATCGCGACCATCCCCGAGACATCGGCTTCATGTCCGATATGAAATGAGAAGCAGACTCCCTGGCGGGTGCGCGCGAAGATCTTTGTGGTCTCGACGGAGTTGGAGACCAGCGCCGGTTCGAGCGTGATCGATGCGCGGTGCAACGCTGCGTCGAGGAATGCCCTGGCGGCGAGTGTCTCGTCCGGCATGGCGATGGGGTAAGCGACGCAGTCGTGCAGTCGGACGGTCTTCCGCGTCGCCAGCGGATGCTCCGGCGCGACCAGAGCGCACAACGGTTGCGCGGCCGAGGCCAGCACCTCGATGGCGCGATCGCGAATCGGCGAGTGCGTGAAGATGAGATCGACGGCGTCCTGCAGCAGCAGCGCGAGCAGACGCTCCGGGCCGTCGACGGTCACGGCAAATGCAATCCCGGGGTGACGAACCTGATAGCCCGCGATGGCGTCTGGCAACAGGCGGGTCGTCACCGACTCGGCGACCGCGATGCGCACGTGACCTCGAGCGAGGCCGCGCAGGCCGTCGATCTGGGCTTCGAGTTGCCGTAACTCCTTGAGCGAGCGGCGCACGTAAACGAGGAACAGTTCGCCCGCCGCGGTGGCGCGAACGCCGCGCGGCAAGCGTTCGAACAGGGGAAAGCCGATCTCGTTCTCCAGGTCGAGAATCCGCCGGTTCATCGCGGACGAAGCGATGTGCATGGCTTCTGCGGCCTTGCGGATGGAACCGTGGCGGGCCACCGCGTCGACGTAGCCAAAAATGAGGGGAGGCTCGAGGTGCGACCGCCGTGGGTCCGCCGGCTCCGACGGTTCCACCGGTTCCTTCAGCGCGGCCAGGGCCGCGGCGGCTTTTTTCGGGCCTTTGGTGGACACGCTACGGCACGAGGATACACGGCGGTTCGTTTCCCCGCAGTTGCGTCGCGTCGTCAGGGTGAGCTGCGCTCTTCGCCCCGTCGATGCGTCGCAAGACTTCGACGGCCAGCGACCCGCATCGCTCCAGGGCACGTCGCCCGCGGCGACCGCCAGCGCGGGGATCGCGTCGAGCGGGACGAGGGCGGGCCATCTCCGCCTCCCGGACGGCTTCGGCGATTCCGGGGAGGGCAAGGCTCGGGGCCGAACGTCGACGGCGCGAGCCCACCCCCCCGGGCGCCGTGGACTGGCCTGCGATTCCAGCGACTCGACATGGACCGCGCTCCGGACACCATCAACCGCAGTACCCGTGGGACACGGCGGATCCAGGAACAGACAACGAGCACGCCATCTACAATGGCTATTATCCGTCCGGTTCGGGACGTTGCACCGGTGGGCCGAACATCGCGCCCGTGGTCGCGGCGGCGAAGGGCGCAGGGCGGTCCGCGGCGGCATCTCCCTGGCGTCCGCCCCTCGGCGATGACGGTCTTCGGTGTGCCAGGATCCCGCAGGGCGAGAACGAGGCATTTCGCGGAACCACACGAGCCCGATGGGTTTGCTTGCGGTCCCCGCTCGACTCGCCGCGAAGAACGGAGCCGATCGCAGGTCGCGTCCAGGCCGTCCGCTCGAGTCGGTGTGGCCCGCCGGTTCGGCCCCGTTGCACGTCACCGGGGCATATTGAACCGATCGATTCGCCTACGAACTCGCGAGTTGCGCGGCAACCGGGACCGGCACGTACGTTGCCTAGATGGCTATTCATGAAAACCATCAACCGTGTGGCGCTGAGCGCAGTCATGGTGCTCGTCGCCGGCTGCGGGCATGAAGAGCCCTCGAAGACAGCTTACCAAGCCGCGCCTCCCCCGGCCCCTGCGCAAGCCGAGGCGCCGGTGGCTGATGTGCCCGCATCCGCGCCATCCCTGGCCGCCTCGACGTCGGCGGACATGTCCGCTCAGCGCCCGAGCATGGGCAATACCGAAGCGCAGCCGGTCAAGCCGCCGACCGATGGACAGATCCTCCAGGTGACGCACGTCGCGAATCTCGGCGAGATCGAGCAGGCCAAGCTCGCCCTGTCGAAGACCACGAATCCGCGGTTGCGGAGCTTCGCGCAGATGGTGGTTCAGGACCATTCGCAGGCCGATAGCCGCGCGATGGTCCTCGGCAAGAAGAACAACCTCGAGCGTGAGCCGAGCCCTGCGAGCGAGTCGCTCGACAGCGATACCGAGCGCGTCACCCGGATGTTCAAGGCCGAAACAGGCGCGGACTTCGACAACGACTACGCCGACGCGCAGATCCGCGAAGACCAGGCCCTGCTGGAGACGCTCGACCAGAAGCTCATCGTCAACGCGACGAACGCCGACCTCAAAGCCTACCTCATCCAGCTGCGCGCCGCGGTCGCGTCTCATCTCCGGCTCGCGCAAGACCTGCCGCGCACGCTCCAGAAGTGAAACTCGCCCAGCGGATGAGCGCGGCCGACTCCTTTTCCCCGGGTAGGTGGTTGCGCGTAGTTCGAGCGTTGCTAGCGTGCGATAGGATGATTTCGTCGTCGATTGCTCCATCGGTTCCGCGCCTCGGGTCGTCGAGTTCGCGGCCCGGTCCGCTCGATCGGTTGTCATCGGCTCCTCGGGCAGGTCTCCTTCGGGCGCTCGTGGTCGAAGATGCAGACGACTCGCGCGAGCTTTTCGTGTCCGAGCTGGAAGAGGCCGGTTTCAGCGTGGCTCAGGCCGCCAACGGAGAGGCCGCCCTCGAGCAGTCGCGACAGTTCTGCCCGGACGTCATCGTGCTCGATTTGATGCTCCCGGGCGTCAACGGCTTCAGCGTGGCGCGCGCCGTGCGCGCGACCAAAGCGAATCGGAACGTCGCGATCCTCGCCGTGACCGCGCTCACGTCGGATGCGCTCCGACGGATGGCGTTCGACGCCGGGTGCGATGGCTTTCTATGCAAGCCGATCGTCGCCGCGAGGGTCGTCGAGGAAGCGCAGCGCCTGCTGAAGATTCGCCGCGAGGGGCACGGAGCCGCCTTCTAGAACGCATCCTCCTTTGCGCCGAGGAATGAAAGTGCGCTCTCGATCAGGTAGGCTCCGGCGGGGGCCAAGATCGCGGCGGAATTCGCGCGAGACGTTCCTGAACGGGGGGAAGGAAAGTCATGGTGGCTAGTGAAACGGCCCACCTGTTGATCGTCGGCCCGTTCGATGAGGCATCGTCGAAGCGGATCGGGGACGCGGCGCAGGCGGCGGAGCTCGCGTTCGTCGTGGTCAGTCGGTGTGAGGGGACTGCCGCGGCGCTGGATGCCGCGCGACCGACGGCGATCGTCGTGAAGATGGACGCGCCCGGTGCCGAGCTGGCGTTTGCCCAGATTCGGTCGCAGGCGCGGCTGTCGCGCGTGCCAGTGTTCGGCGTGGCGCAGGAATCGAGCGACGTCGCGTTTCTCGAGCTCTTCACGTGGGGAGGAGACGATCTCGTGAGCATCGCGTCGCCGTTCCCGATGCTCAAGCGTATCCGGGCGCTTCCAGCCGCGCCGGCGACGCCGGCGCAAGCGGTCGTCGAGGGAGCGGCGAACGCACTTCCGCAGGCGGTCGTCGCAGGACCCGTAGCCAGGTGGCGATCGGTCATCGGCCGGGCGCTCCACAACGGCGGGTTCGCGGTTCGCTTCGCCACGGACCTCGCCGAAGAGTCCGTGGCTGACGGCGTGCGCGTCGTCGTGGCTGCGCGCGACCTTCCAGAAGGTGGCGCCCTGGCCGCTCTGGAGCGGGCACGCTCTCGCGGCTCGCTCGTGCCATGGGTCCTCGTGACTGCGCCGAAGAAGATCGCCGAAAGCATGGCCGCGATCAGGTCGCTCGGGCGGGTCGCCACGATGGACGCCTTCGCGCCGCCCGAGAACGTCCTCTTCGTCGTCAACGAGCTTCTCGCGCCTCGCGGCGTCGACAAGCGCGCGAGCCCTCGCTTGCTCTACGGCACCAGCGTCGTCTTCCGGGTCGCGGGTCGGCCTGAGGACGAGGTCGGCTTCTCGTACAACGTCAGCGCCGGCGGAGCGTACGTACGCACCCTGGCCCCGCCCGATCCGGGCGAAGAAGTCTGGCTCGAGCTGTGGCCGCCACGGTCCGAGCGGCGCGTGCGGCTCGCTGGGCAAGTCGCGTGGCGGCGTCCCTTCGGTGCCTTCGGCGCCGCGACCGTGCCGGCTGGCTTCGGCGTTCGGCTCACAGACGGGCTTTCGGGCGACCTCGATCGATGGCTTGCGGGCTGCACGTCGTTCGGTGACAGCATGCTCCGCATTCGTGCGACGAAGCCGGTCGTCGTCGAATAGCGTGGTCCGGCGCGCAGTGCGCGGAGGCGACCAGGATTGCCCGCGGCCTGGGGACGCTCGCGCCGACGAGCGCCACGTATCGCCGCTCGCGCGATTGTCGGGGTCGCCATGTACGCGCTGCCCTCGGACTCATCCGCCAAAAAATTCCTCGAGCGATCGAGCGAGCGTCTCGAGGTCCACGGCGTGCGCCTGTTCTTCCAGCGTACGGTGGCGCGCGTCGGGGATCGCGGTCGCGAGGGGGCGGATCGCCTCGCGCATCCAGGGCGGGCTCGCGCCTCCGCTCATGACGAGCGTCGCCGAGCGGACGGACGACGCCTGCTCGAGACGCGAGGGCCCACGGGCCGTGCTGAGAAGATCGTAGCTGAGCGTGTGGGCGAGCCCTTGGAGGCCCGGCCACATCGGCGACTTGCGCACCTTCGAAGGCGGGCGCAGGCATTTGCATCACCTTCGTCATGTACAGCTCGACGGCCTCGACACGACGATCTCCCGCGGCGGCCTCGGCCGTCAAGATGCCGAGAGTCACGAACGCCCGGGCCATCGTCTCTTGCGCCATGTCTTCGGCGTCCCAGGGGCCGCCGACGTACACGATGTGGTCGCTTTCGGACGTGGTGGTCGCGTCCCTCGCGGTGTCGTACGTCTGGGAGCCGACGCCCGCGTAGTCGCACGCGACCCTTCGGAGTTCGTGCCCGCCGGCGCCTTCTGAACCCTACTGGCAGACCGGGCTGGTCGCTCCGACGTGCATGCAATGGAACTCTTGCCCGGATGCCGAGCCGGGACCGTCCAGCGCGTTGTCGAGGTGCCACTCGCGGCAATCGAGCGTATTTCCGCCGGTGGGGCCCGATGCGTTGTACCCGCCGTCGACGCCGACGTTCCCTCCGCCGTCGACGTCGTCGATCCGGGGGAACTTCGCGCACGCGGTCGTGCAGTCGGTCAGAGACGCATACGTGGGGGGCCCCGCGTCGAAGCCACCATCGGCCGAGCAATAGCTCGTCGCGAGCAAGCAGAAGCTCTCGCACTCGGTGCCGCAGGCACCATACCCGAACGGACCGGCATGCCAGCAGTGCGGGACCACGCCGCCGCTCGCCGCGAGCGCCGCGTGGGTCGTCCGGCACGCGACGGAGTTGCCACTCGCGGCGCCCGGGGTCCCGGAGGGGAGCAGCGCGCACGCGGTCATGCACTCGCCCATATCGAGGTACTGCTTGTCGTTGCCCGTGCAGGTTCCCATCACCGCCGCGCAGTACGCGGAACAGCTCACGGTCGCCGCATCGCCGCCGCCCGTGTCGGCCATCGCTCCGCTGTCCTTCGGGCCGACAGTCCCGCTGTCGCCCTCCGTTCCCGTATCCGGAGTCGGGGCGGTGACGTCCATCGCGCCGCCATCCATGCCCGGACTCGGCCCCGAGTTCGTGTCGTCGCTCCCGCACCCGAGCCAGACGCTCGCTGAAGCCAGCGCGAAGACCGTGCCGAGACCGATACGATGGACGAGGCTCATAGGAAAGCTCCTTCTGACGAAGAGGTGGGCGACGAAACGTTCGCAGCCTGCCGCCTTCATGGCGGCCGCTCGAGGGAACCGAGGCTAATCCGTCGCCTCGGCGTTTGGGCCATGTTTCGATGATGGCGGCAATTTGCCCTCTGAGGTTGCGCTGCCGAAGGTGAAAAATCCCGATGAGGAGGAGATGCGGCGGCGCGCGCGGGAGAGAAGACGTGCGTCGACGCATGGCTCATGTTCAGTCGACGTTCGACGACGCGATGGCAAAGAACTGAGCCGGTGGCCGGCCTGGCCACGATGCGCACGGTGGCCCCGGGCCGCACCTCCCGTCGGGGCCGAAGACGCGCCGAAGATGCCCACGTCACTGCACCGATGGTCTCGGCGAGGTCTCGGCGATACGAGATTGCCGCCGGGATCGAGCTCACCGGCCACGCGTTCTTGATTGCCTCGCCGTGTCCCGAATCCGGTCGTGAAGCAGGCGCACGTGCGCCGCGAAACGACAATAACCATGCTCGAGGTCGAGCAATAGCTTGCTTGGCCCCGACGAGCTGGTTAGAAACGGCCCCTCGAACAAAGCCCGTCTCGATCGTCGGCCCCAGGATGATCCGACTCAACCGCAAGCGCGAGCGCTGGTGCTCTCCGTGCCGTCGTTCAAGCGACGCGAGCGCCGACGTTGTCGCGCTCGCGCTCGTTCTCGAGTTCGGTGTGTCTTGCGTTCTCATCGGCGCGTCTCGCGGTTGAGCCAAAAATAGTTCGATCAATTCTAACTAGATATTTGCACGTCGCGACAAGGAGGGGTGGGTAAGTAATCCACTGTTCCTGTCGCGGCCTTCGTTCACGCCGCATTCCCGCATTCACTCGATAGATCGAAGACTCGGCCTTCGGATCACTCGGGTCGGCACACCTTCTTCTTAGCCGTGTATTCTGACCACCTCGTCGCGAAAGTCGCGAGGTTCGAGGGCAAAGGAGGCACGAAAGACGGGGCTTCACGGATCATCGATCGTTGTTACTGTCGCTCCCGGGCTGTCTCTTCGCGAGAAGTGCGCCCCGAGATGTCAAACATTCAAATGAAACATCGGCGTCCCCGGACGCTCGATGGGAGGTCTGATGCAATTTTCAAGACATGTTTCGTCAAATGGTCTCGTGTGCACGGTGCTGGCTGCGGCTTGGATGAGCGGCTGCGGCGCGGGCGACACGTCCGACACAGTTGCTACGGGCGACGATTCGGGCAGTCCGGTCGCGTCCTCTTCCGGGGTCGAGCTCTCTCCGTCGGTGTCGTCTGCTGACAGGCTCCGACGCCGACACAAGCCCGACGCGGGCGCCGTCGATGCGGGCGGCACCGCCTGTACGCCCACGACGTGTGCGGCGCAGTCCGCGACGTGCGGGTCGATCTCCGATGGATGCACGGGCACGCTGTCGTGCGGATCGTGCACCGCGCCGGAGACGTGCGGCGGCGGTGGCGTGACCAGCGCCTGCGGTGCGCCGGCCCCGACTCCAGACGCGGGCGGGGGTGGGTCAAGTAGCAGCGGCGGGGG
>CALFNG010000472.1 GCA_937902985.1 uncultured Myxococcales bacterium | reverse complement strand
GTCAAGTGAAGGCATCACATGGCATCCTCCAGGTCGAAGCTTGCTTGGCGCACCAGAGCAGAGATTGGGGTCGAAGGCTGGAAACCTGCGCGGCGGATCCGATCTGCGCTGGCTTTAGCTACTCGAGCGCGCGCAAAACCCTCTGTCCTCCGTCCTCTGCGCCCTCTGCGCCTCCGCGGCCATCTCTCTCTTTCGACTTCATCCCCGCGCGCGATTGCGCCGTCGGGTCATACCTCCGACCTCGGTCCTCTGCGGTCTCCGCGCCTCTGCGGCCAATCTCCCTCTCTTTTTACGCAGCTTTACGCTTTCGCCCTTTGCGTTGGCGGGTGCGACGCGGTCACGATGAGAGACGATGGAGTTCGACCCCCTTCGGGTTTGGCGGGCGCGATCTTCGTCGCGCTTCTTGCTGGTGACGGCGCTCGCGGCGACTGCGTCGGTGGGCTGCGATCGCACGGCGCCGGCTCGGGCGGCCCCCGGAGGGGTGGTTGCGCCGCCGGTGCCCGTGATCGCCGCGTTGCCGGCGCCGGCGCTGATGACCTCGGCGGATGCAGACGCTCGGCTGGAGGCCGTCTGGCGGCAGACCGGGGTCACGCTGTCGCCTCCGGCCGACGGCGCGACCTGGCTGCGACGCGTCTGGATCGACGCGGTCGGGACGATTCCGCCTCCCGAAGCCGTCCGCGCGTTTCTCGCGGATCCGCAGCCCGACAAGCGCGCTCGGGCCGTCGAGGGGCTGCTCGCGTCGCCGCGCTGGGCGACGCACTGGACGGCGTACTGGGACGACGTCTGGATGGGCCGCGACAAGCGGCGCCCTGACGTCGACGCGGGCGCGTTCCGCGGATGGCTGCACGACGCGCTCGCGCGCGACGAACCGTGGAACCGTGTCGCAATCGAGCTGATCGCGGCGACGGGTCGCAACAGCGCGGGCGGCTCGAAGCGCGACGCCGAGGCGAACGACGGGCACGACGGCGCACCCGCCGGCGTCAACGGCGCGGTCAACTGGACGCTGAAGTACGAGGAAGCGCCGCAAGATCTCGCGGGCGCCGCGTCGCGCACGCTCCTCGGGGTGCAGATCCAGTGCGCGCAATGCCACGACCATAAGACCGAGAAGTGGACGCAGAGAGACTTTCAGAGCCTCGCGGCAGCGTTCGCGCGGACCCGCGCCGAGCCCGTCGACGGCGGCAAGAGCAGAACGTCGAGCATGGGGTCGGTGCGGCGAGTCGACCTGACCGATCTGGGCCGCACCGCGCCCCGGTACGCAAAGCTCGCCGTGATGGCGCCGGATCTCGAGGCCATCACCAGGGCGAAGCCGGCCGCGCTCGACGGCACCGAACTTGGGGCCGGCGACGGCGTTCGCGTCGCGCTCGCGCGATGGATGACCGCGCCCGACAATCCCTGGTTCGCGCGGGCGCTCGTCAACCGGATGTGGGGGCACTTCCTCGGTCGCGGCTTCGTGAATCCCGTCGACGATCTGCGACCGTCGAACCCTCCCGTGGCGCCCGAGCTGCTCGACGCGCTCGCCGAGGACTTCGTCGCCAGCGGGTACGACGTGAAGCACCTCGTTCGCGTGATCGTCGGAACGGCCGCGTACGCGCGGTCTGCGTCGCGCCTCGACGACGCCTCGGCGAAGGCCGATCCGGAGGCGAAGCTCTGGGAGCGATTTCGGGTGACGCCGCTCGGTCCCGACGAGCTGCTCGATTCCGTGATTGCCGCGACGAAGCTCGACGGGATCGTCGAGGCAACGGGCCGCCTCGACCTCGTGGAGGTTCGCGCCCGCGTCCGCCGGCGCTACGGATTCCTCTTCGACGTCGACGAAGAGAGCGATCAGAGCGACTACGAGGGCACCGTCGCGCAGGGGCTCGCGATGCTCGACGGGAGCGTGGTCGCCACGGGCGCGAGCACCCTTCCGGGGAGCGCCCTCGGCGAGCTCCTCGCGAGGAAGAGCGACGCCGGCGACGCGCCGAAGATCGAAGAGCTCTACCTTCGCACGCTGTCGAGGCTTCCGGCGCCCGACGAGGTCGACCGCTGGACGCAGTTCTTGGCAGCGGCGGTCGATGCGGCGCCGATGCCGTCGCCCTCGCTGACAGCCGCGCAGCCGAGCGCAGCTCCGGCGGCGAAGAACGCGGTTCCCGTGCAGCCCGATCCGTTGCGCGGCCTCGAAGCGCGCGCGGCCCGTCAGCGCGCCGACGCCCGCGCAAAGGGTTACGAAGACCTGCTCTGGACCCTCCTCAACTCGAGCGAGTTCGTCTTCAACCATTGAGCCGCGGAGACCCGACGATGGACCGACGCTCGCTTCGACCGCCCGCCTCGCCCGCCTCGCTCGCGCCGCCGTTCGCCCGGCGTGACCTCCTTCGCGCGGGGATGAGCTCCATCTTCGGCGCGATCGTCTCGCGCGCGTTCGACCCGACGCGCGCGTTCGCGGCCAGCCCCGCGCGTCCGGCCGGCGCCTGCATCCTCTTGTGGCTCAACGGGGGTCCGAGCCACATCGACACCTTCGACCCCAAGCCCGGGAGGCCGACGGGCGGCTCGTTCAAGGCCCTCAAGACGCGGGTCCCCGGAATGACGCTGAGCGAGCACCTGCCGCGACTCGCCGAGCGCGCGCACGAGATCGCGCTCGTTCGCAGCATGACGAGCAAAGAAGGAAACCACGGCCGCGCCCAGTACTTCGTGCACACCGGCTACGCGCCGAATCCCACGGTCGTCCACCCGTCGCTCGGGGCGTGGACGAGCGCCAAACTCAGCGAGGCGCGCGCCGAGCTGCCCGCGTTCGTGAGCATCGGCGGGCCAAGTTTCGGCGCCGGCTTCCTCGGCGTCGAGAACGGGCCGTTCGTCTTGCAGAAGGCCGGCGCGCTACCCGCCGACGTCGGGCTTGCCCCTGGCGTCGATCCCGCGCGCTTCGCGAGGCGCCTCTCGGCGCTCGGCGCGATGGAGGACCGCTTCGCGGGCGCCACGGGAGACGCGAAGGTCGAGGGGCGGCGCGAAGTGTACGCCAAGGCCGTGCGCCTCATGGAGACCCCCAAGCTCGAGGCGTTCGACGTCGCCAGCGAGCCGGCCGCGACGCGCGCGGCCTACGGCGACACCGATTTCGGGCGCGGATGCCTCGTCGCGCGGCGCCTCGTGGAGCGCGGCGTCCGGTTCGTCGAGGTCGTGCTCGACGGCTGGGACACTCACCAGGACAACTTCGGCCGCGCGCAGTCCCTGATGGCGACCCTCGATCCGGCGTTCTCCGCGCTGCTCGCCGACCTCTTGGCGCGTAACCGCCTCGGCTCGACGCTGGTCGCCTGCATGGGCGAGTTCGGGCGCACTCCGCGCATCAACGCGAACGACGGTCGCGATCACTGGCCCGACGCGTGGAGCGCCGTGCTCGCGGGGGGCGGCATTCGGGGCGGCGTCGTGCGCGGCGCTACCGACGAAGACGGCGCGAAGGTCGCGAGCGCACCGACCAAGGTGCCGGACCTCCTCGCGACGATGGCGTCGCTCCTGGGCCTCGACCCGGCCCTCAGCGAAACCACGCCCGCGGGCCGCCCCATCGCCCTCACAGACGACGGCGTCGTGCTTCGCGATCTCATTGCGTAGCGAACGAGCGGGACTCCCGCTCACCGACGTCAGCGGTGATGTCCGTCGCCGCCGCCGTGGAATGTGGCGCCGGGGCGGGCGCCGCCGGCGGCAGGGGTGGCCGGTGCGCGCATCGGGGCCGGGGCGGGAGTCGCCTGCACGCGTCCGACGTTGGGCGCGGCAGGGTTCGGCGCGATTCGCGGAGCGCCGGTCATCGTCGGGCCCGGCGCACGCGGCGCGTTCGAGAACGTCGGACCGCTGACGCGTGGCGCGTTCGGCGGTGAGCTAGAGCGTGCGCCAGGGAGTGTGGGTCGCGGGCTCTCGACGAGCGGGCCCCGCCCTTGCGGCGTGCCGACCGCCGGGCGCGATTCGATGCGCGCGGGCGCGCTGGCACCGAGAGGTCGTGCCGTCGAGGGTCGCGCGAACTCCTGCGCGCGATTGACGCTCACGGCCGCAGCGCCGCCGACGCGCGGGATCTGTTCGGCTCTGTACCCGAAGCGCGCGGGCGGGGGACCGACGCGCCCCCCTTCGACGCGGTACGGTCGCATCCGACCGCCGATGGCGATCGCGCTCGGCCCGACGATCACGCGGGCGCCCACGCGCGGCGCGAACACCTCTCCCCGCGGGACGTACGCCCATCGAGGGCCCCAGTAGCCGCGGTACGCGACGGGCACGCCGCCGAACCACACGAACGACGGGCCCATCGGCGCCCAGCCGACGTACGAATAGCCGTCGTCGACCGCCCACGTCACCCAGGCGCCTCGATATTCGCGCCCCGGGATCCACGACCAGCCGCGGCCCTCGACGAAGACCCAGCGCCCGTAGTGAAACGGCGCCCAGCCCCACGGGTAGTCGCTGACCCAGACATAATCGTCGGCGTAGGCCCAGTGGCCGCTCGATACATACGGCGTGAAGTCGGGGCCGACCATGCTTGGCGCGGGCGTCCAGACGGTTCCGTACGCGGGGTCGTCGGCCCAGGTGCCGTAAGGATCGAGCGGCGCGTGAAAGTCGTTCAGCGCCGCGGGATCGTTGTCGCTGTAGCTGTCGGTGTCGGCGCCGATCGCAACCTCGTCGGACGCGTACTTGAGGTCGGAGGAGACGGGCGCAACGGCCCCTGCGCCCTGCGCCGTCGTTGCCGACTCATCCGCTCCACCCGTGGGGGGAATCGGCGGCCCGGGTGGCAAGGGCCCGCCTGGATCGACCGGCGCTTGCGCCGCATTGGCAGCGGTCGCCGGTGGCGGCGAGTCGTCCCACGCCTCGCACTGAGTGAGTACGGGTAGGAGCAGCGCGAGCATTCCGGCCCGACCAGCTCGGCCCACTCGCGCGGCAAGCGGTGACGGTAGGGATGCCAGGGAAGGCGAACGTGTACCGAGCCCAGGTGCAGTGAACGGGTGACGTCTGACGATCATGGCGGGTTGCTCACGGGGGATGCGACGAACCGGCGAGCTGCTCTGGTGCTGGCCAAGTCTGGCCGAGTAAAGATGGGCACGATTTGTCGGTCCGTCATCACCCGGCTTCCGAGCCGAGCCGCGCGGAAGAGCGAGATCAGCCGCAGAGGCGCAGAGTACGCAGAGAGAAGCAGGGTGTGCGGTCGCGTTCGAAACAGTGCCGTCGCGGCGCGCTAGACGCAGGGGCCCCACGTCTCGTCGGAGCCCGAGCGGCGGCGACGCGTCGCACGGAAAACCAAATCCTCGGCGATCTCAGCGCCTCTGCGGCCAATCTCGCCCTCGCTGCGACCGCCTCGCGCGCGTCAGTTGCCGAAGTTGACCGAGTAGATGCCCCAGGCGTCCCCGGGCGATTTTTGCTTCGGGAACTTCACGCTCTTCACGACCTCGCCGATGCACTGGATGACCTCGGCGTCGGACATCGACGAACCCTCGTCGCGCCACACGCGCACCGCGCCTGCGTTCGTGATCACGAAGCGGATCTTCACTTCGCCCGAGGTCGAGGGATCGCGCTTCACTCCGGCGCGGAAGCACGCCTGCGCCTTGGACTGCAGCGGCCGGGTGCCGTGGAGCACGTCTTTCGGCGTCATCTGGTGCGAGGCCATCCACGGGTCGTCGCCACCCGGGGAACTGGAATCGGACGCAGACGGTGACGACGGCGACGAGGGTTGCGCCGTGGGCGGGCCGCTGCTCGGGCCCGCGCTGGCCAGCGGATCGCCCCCGGGGCCGGCGTCGGGGGCCTCGTCTGCAGGCGGGTGGTCCGCCGATTTTGCCGCGCTGCTCGCGACGGCCTCGTCGCTGTCTTTTGCCGGGGGAGTGCCTCCGCCACAAGCGATCAGCGCCGAGGCGGCGGAAACGGCGCAGGCGCAGGCGCAGACACGAACGGACACTCGCATGGACCGGTCTCCTCGGTTGGAATCGGACGGTACCGTCAAACCGCGTCGGGATCCCGTGCGGTCGCGCTCATTCGCGCGCCGCTTGGCGCGTCAGTACAAAATTCGCGTCTTGATGTTGAAGTCGAGCGCTGCGACCGCGTCCTTCACCTGATCCGACACGTTCTGGTCGAGGTCCATCACGAGGTACCCGATCTCGGGATCGGTCGCAAGGATCTGACCGGCGATGTTCGCGCCCTTGTCGGTCACGATGCGATTGATGTCGCGCAAGACTCCAGGGACGTTCTTGTGAACGTTCAGGATGCGATGCTTGTTCGGTGTAGGCGCCGCGTCGACGTGAGGAAAGTTGACCGAGCCCGTGGTGACGCCCGCGTTGACGAAGTGGGTCAGCGCGTTGCCGACCTCGCGGCCGATGGCCTCCTGCGCCTCGGCGGTCGAGCCGCCGATGTGCGGCGTGATGATGACGTTCGAGAGACCGCGGAGCGGCGTCATGAAGCCGTCGCTGTTCTTCTCGGGCTCTTCGGGGAAGACGTCGATGGCGGCCCCCGCAACGTGCTTGCTCTTCAGGCCGGCCGAGAGCGCGGCGATGTCCACGACCGTCCCGCGGCTCGCGTTCAGCAGGCACGAACCGGCGCGCATGGCGGAGACCTCGTGCTCGCCGAACATCCCTCGCGTCTGCGGCGTCTCCGGCACATGAAGCGTGACGAAGTCGCTCTGGGCGAGCAGCTCGTCGAGCGTCCTCGTAGGCTGGTTGTTGCCCATGGGCAGGCGCGCTGCGATGTCGAAGAAGAGGACACGCATGCCGACGGCCTCGGCGAGCACGCCGACCTGCCGGCCGATGTGTCCGTAGCCCACGATGCCGAGCGTCTTGCCGCGGATCTCGAAGGAGCCCGTCGCGACCTTGCGCCACTGGCCCTGATGCATCTCCTGGATCCGGTCGCTCAGGCTGCGCGAGAGCATGACGACCTCGGCCACGACGAGCTCGGCCACGCTGCGCGTGTTCGAGAACGGCGCGTTGAAGACCGGGATGCCTTGGCGCTTGGCGCTCGCGAGGTCGACCTGGTTCGTTCCGATGCAGAAGCAGCCGACGGTCAGGAGCCGGCGCGCGCTGGCGAGCACCCGGTCGGTGATCTTCGTCTTGCTTCGAATGCCGATGACATGCACGTCTTCGATGCGCGCGACGAGCTCGTCTTCGCTCAGGGAACCCGGGAGCGTCTCCAAGTGGAAAGTCTCGCTGCGGAAGATCTCGTGCGCGCTCGGGTGGATGTTCTCCAGGAGGAGAACCTTGATCCGGTCCTTGGGAAACGACGTCAACGCCGCGACATTCGGGGTGCTCACGCGGCCGCATGTACCGCGGCTGGCGCGGGGCCGCCAGGGTCCCGCGGGGCGAGGCGCGAGGGCGCGTCGACGCGGGCGCGAACGAGACCGGAACGAGAGCCACGACGGGCAACGAGAGCCGAACGAGAGCATCCGGCGCCGTGAAGCCCAGGAACGGCCCCGCAGCTTTGCTGGCGCTGCGCCGCCCGGCCGCCGTACTGTGGCGCTCGTGAGATCCCGCGCGTTTGCCGCCTTTTTCGGCTCCTCGCTCCTGGCCGCGCTATCGGCCGCCTGGGCGTGCGGCGGTCCGCCGAGTCCGCCCGCGAGCGCTCCGCCGCCTGCGTCGCCTCCGCCCGCCACGCCGGCCGCCTCCTCGGAGACCGCCACGCCCGACCAGGCGCGCGCATTCGTTGCCGACGTCGAAGAGCACTTGCGGCAGCTCTGGGTCGCTCGCGATCGAGCCAACTGGGTCAACGAGAACTTCCTCACCGACGACACCGAAGCCCTGGCGGCCGCTGGCGAAGAGGCGACCGCGGCCTACGTGGGCGACGCGATCGCGCGGTCGAAGCGCTTCGACGCGATTCGCGGGCAGCTGGCGCCCGACGTCGCCCGCAAGCTCTATCTCCTGTCGCTCGCGCAGACGATCCCGACGCCGCGCGACCCCGCGACGCGCTCCGAGCTCGCGGCGATCGAGGCGTCGATGACGGGCGCCTACGGCAAGGGCGAGTACTGCCCGGCGCCCGGCTCGCCCCTCCTGAAGTACGCGACGAAGTCGCAGAATGGCAAGGCCCGAGGCAACGGCGACGTCGCTCCCGTTTGCCTGCACCTCGAGGCTCTGTCGCGCGTGCTCGCGAAGAGCCGCGATTTTGGCGAGCTGGTCGAGGCGTGGCGCGGCTGGCACGCGACGGCCGCTCCGATGAAGGGCAAGTACGCGCGCTACGTCGAGCTGGCGAACGCGGGCGCCAGGGAGATCGGGTTCGACGACGTCGGCGCCTTGTGGCGCGCGGGCTACGACATGCCGCCGGCCGACTTCGAGGCCGACATCGAACGGCTCTGGGGCGACGTGAAACCTCTCTACGACCAGTTGCACTGCTACGTGCGGGCCAAGCTGCAGGCCAGATACGGCAAAGACAAGGTGCCCGACCACGCGCCGATCCCCGCGCCGCTGCTCGGCAACATGTGGGCCCAGGAGTGGAACAACATCGACGATCTCGTGGCACCGTATCCGAACGAACCGACGCTCGACGTGGGCAAGTCGCTCGAGTCCCAGAAGTGGGACGCGGTGAAGATGGCGAAGCAAGGCGAGCGATTCTTCACCGGCCTGGGGTTCGATCCGCTGCCCGCGACGTTCTGGGATCGATCGCTCTTCACCCGCCCGCGAGACCGCGAGGTGGTCTGCCACGCGAGCGCGTGGGACGTGACCTGGAGCGGCGACCTTCGCGTCAAGGTCTGCCTCGAGCCGACGGAAGAAGACTTTGTCACGATCCATCACGAGCTCGGCCACGACTTCTACTTCCAGCGCTACGAGAAGCTGCCGATCCTCTTCCAGAGCGGCGCAAACGACGGCTTCCACGAGGCCATCGGCGACACGATCGCCCTCAGCGTGACCCCCGCCTACCTGCAAGGCCTCGGTCTCGCCGGCGTGACCCGAGCGGCCGGCACGACCCCCGCCGCGACGGCCGACCATGCGCGGATCAATCAGCAAATGAAGATGGCGCTCGAGAAGGTCGCGTTCTTGCCCTTCGGTCTGATGATCGACAAGTGGCGGTGGGACGTGTTCTCCGGGAAGGTCTCGCCCGCGGACTACAACGCGGCCTGGTGGCGACTCAAGGAGAAGTACCAGGGCGTCAGCGCGCCGATCGCACGCACGGCCGACGACTTCGACCCCGGCGCGAAGTTCCACGTCGCGTCGAGCACGCCCTACGTTCGATACTTCCTGGCGCGCATCTACCAGTTTCAGTTCCATCGCGCGCTCTGCCAGGCCGCCGGCGCGCCAGGTCCCTTCTACGAGTGCTCCATCCACGACAACCCCGCCGCGGGCGCCAAGCTGACGGCGATGCTCTCGCTCGGAGCGAGCCGGCCGTGGCCCGACGCGATGGAGGCGATCGGCGCGGGTCGACAGGCCAGCGCCGGCCCCTTGCTGGAGTACTTCGAGCCGCTCCGCCGCTGGCTCGACGAGGAGAATAAGATACGAGTCAAACTAGGACAATGCGGATGGTGAGCGGATGGTGAGCGGATGGTGACAGCATGAACATCGAGACGACGCGCGTGGCCACACTCAACATCTGGAACCGCTTCGGGCCCTGGGAGGACCGGCTCGAGGCGATCCGCGCCGGGGTCGAGGCGCTCGCGCCGGACATCCTGGGGTTGCAGGAGGTCGTTCGTCTGGAGCCGAACGACGGCGACGGCCTCGATCAGGCTGCCGCGATCGCTCGCGGCTTCGGCTACAACGTGGCCTACGGTCGAGCGCGCGACGAACGCTGGTTCGGCAACGCCGTGCTCTCGCGCTGGCCCATCGGTCGGACCCACGTTTACGAGCTGCCGCGCGTCGGCACCGACGAGCGGCGGACGCTGCTCTTCGCGGAGATCGGTTCACCGTTCGGTTCGATTCCGTTCTTCGTCACGCACCTGAACTGGAAGTTCGAAGAGGGTCACGTCCGCGAAGCGCAGATGCGCGAGATCGTTCGCCGCATCGAGGCGCTCGCTCCGGCCGATGGCTTTCCGGCCCTGCTCGTCGGCGACATGAATGCCGAGCCCGACTCCGACGAGATCCGCTACCTGCGGGGGCTGACCACGCTCGGTCAGGGTCGGAGCGCGTACTACCAGGACGCGTTCGCCCTCGCCGGCGACGGCACGCCCGGCGCCACCTTCGCCCGCCGGAACCCGTTCGCCGGCCCCCTCCACGAGCCCGACCGCCGGATCGACTACATCTGGGTCCGCGGCCGCGATGATGCCCGCCGAGGCGAGCCCGTCGACGCCCGCGTGGTCTTCGACCAGCCCGTCAACGGCACCTTCCCCAGCGACCACTTCGGTGTCATCGCCACTTTACGCGGCGCGTAATCGAAGAGGTCCTGTTCAATCCTCTCCGTTTTGCGATGGCGATTGTGCGGGAACTGGGAATAACCATGACCGTCCGGGGTTCTTGGCGGCGGCTCCCGCGGTTGACACGGTCGGGTGCGTCGGTACCATGCGCCGCGTTTCAGGTCGTCCCGTGTTTCCTCTCGGGGCGCCCGTTGTCCAGAAATTTCCCATAGTTCGCTGACCTGCTCTCAAACCGTCCAAGGCTTGATCCGAAATGTCCAACGACGTGATGATCTACGCGAACGACCTCTCGAAGACGTTCGGGGCGTTCCGGGCCCTAGACAAGATCAACTTCGAGGTGAAGCGCGGCGAAATCGTCGGCTTCCTCGGCCCCAACGGTGCCGGGAAGTCCACGACGATGCGCATCCTCACGTGCTTCATCTCGCCGACCGGTGGCTTCGCCCGGGTCAACGGGCACGACGTGTTCGACGCGCCGCTCAAGGTCCGCGAGAGCCTCGGGTACCTGCCGCAGCGCGCGCCGCTCTACCTCGAGATGAGCGTGCTGGAGTATCTGCGCTTCGCGGCGGACCTTCGCCACATCGACGACAGCACGTTCCGCAAGCGCGCCAAGAACGTCGTCGAAGTGTGCGGGCTCGCGCAGGTGCTGGGCAAGGAGATCCGCCACCTCTCCCACGGCTACAGGCAGCGCGTCGGCCTCGCCCAGGCGCTGATCCACGACCCGCCGATCCTCATCCTCGACGAGCCGACCAGCGATCTCGACCCGAACGAGAAGGCCGAGTTCCTCGACTACCTGAAGCAGATCGGCGAAGAGCGCACGGTCCTCCTCTCGACGCACAACCTGGCCGAGGTCGAGACGTCGTGCGCCCGTGCCATTATCGTGTCGAGCGGGCGCATCGTCGCTGATGGGCCGCTCGACGAGATCCGCGCGAAGAGCGGCCGGGTTCGGTACGTCATCTCGGTCCAGGAGTCGGCAGGGAGCCGCCCTTACCGCGGTCGGGGAGCGCCCCCGAAGAAGGGCGAAGTCGAAGACGCGCTCGGCAAGGTCGAAGGCGTGAAGAAGCTCGGCGAACTACCGACCGACGAGAGCGCGCACACGTTCGAGCTCGTGAGCGAGCAAGAGCACGATCTGCGGCCCGACCTCTTCCAGCTCGCCGCCGACAAGGGGTGGGTGCTCCTCGAGCTCCGGCGGGATACGCAGACGCTCGAAGACGTGTTCCGCAACCTCACGATCGGCGACGAGCGGCGGAACCGCCAGCTCTCGCCGGTGGCCCCCGAAGACGAAGACGAAGACGACGAGGACGACGACGACGAGGGGGAAGCGGTGGGGTCCGCCTCGAGCGACGCGGAGGAGAAGGTCGCCAAGGCGGACCGGAGCTGACATGCGAAACATCTTCATCATCGCCCGCCGCGATCTGCGGGCTCAGTTCAACTCCCCGGTCGCATACGTCGTGCTCGGGGGCACGATGCTGCTCCTCGGGTACCTGTTCTTCCTCGCGCCCCACATGGCGGTCGGCGGCACCGCGGTCGGCGGCTTCTGGGAGATCGACCGCGCGACGATGGACCAGATGTTCACCTACCTGCCGGTGCTGATGAGCCTCTTCGTCATCCCCGCGGTGACGATGCGGTCCCTCGCGGCCGAGAAGGGTTCGGGCACCCTCGAGCTCCTCATCACGATGCCGGTGAAGGACAGCGAGGTGATCCTCGGCAAGTACGTCGCGGCTTGCGCGATGGTCATGGTCCTGCTTGCCGCGACGCTGCTCTACCCGCTCGCGATGTTCTGGTTTCCCTGGAAGCTTGGCCCCCTCGACTGGGGCCCCGTCTTCGCGGGCTACCTCGGTTGCGTCTTCCTGGGCTGCGCCGCCGTGGGCGTGGG
>CALFNG010000471.1 GCA_937902985.1 uncultured Myxococcales bacterium | reverse complement strand
TCTCCAAGCGCATACTCGCGCCAGTTGGGGTGTCCACGAAAGCGGGGGAAGGCCAATCACACTCAACATCGTACGGCGATGCCGGCCACCCTGGAGAGAGGAACACCCTCGTGAGAACGACGCCAATATGCATTCTCATCTTCTGCCTCGCCGCAGGCGCCTGTTGCGCCGCGGGTGCGCACCCGGCCGCCGCACCCGCGGCGACGGCTCTCGACGCGCGCATTCAGCGCATCGCTGGCGAGGAGCTCGATCGGATCGTCGCCGAGTGGAGCCCGTCGCGCGCGGTCGCCGTGGTCCTCGATCCGAGGTCCGGGGAGGTGCTCGCAATGGACGGGCGCGCGGGCCGGCAGAGGGCGAGCGCGCTCGCCTCGAACCAAGCCTGGGTGACCGGCTCGACGCTCAAGACGCTGACCGTCGCGGCAACACTCGAGGAGCACACGATCACCCTCGAACAGCGCTTCGGCTGCGGAAGGCGCGTCATCGGCGGCGAGACCTTCCACGACGGCTCGGAGGCGCCGTGCGACACGCTCGACGCCGCGGGTGTGCTCGCGAAGTCGTCGAACGTCGCACGTCGTACGTGTTCGACACGCTCGGCTCGGCGCGCCTCACGCTCTGGCTCGTGAAGCTGCACGTCGGCGACGCGCCGGGCGAGCTGCCGAAGATCGAAGACGACAAGACCGTTCGCGCCGTGGAGTTCGCCAGCGGCGAGGTCGCGAAGGCGACGCCACTCCAGATGGCGGCGGCGTACGCGGCCATCTTCAACGAAGGCGTCTACCTGGCGCCGTCGTTCGGTCACCACCCTTCGGTGGGGACGCGCGTGCTCAAAGAAGACACGGCGCGCACCCTCGTTCAGATGCTCGAGGGGGCAGTGAGCGGGGACGGGACGGGCAAGGGGGCCCGCATTGCCGGGGCTCGCGTGGCCGGAAAGACCGGGACGGCCGACGCAACCGACGAGACGGGCGCGGACGTCTGCTACGCGAGCTTCGTCGGGAGTGTCCTCGATCGCGAGCCGCGCTTCGTCGCCCTCGTGGGGCTCGAGCTCCCGCAGGGGAAAGCGACAGGAGCGACCGCGGCGGCGCCGGCGTGGGGGAAGCTGGCGTCGCGCATCCTGAGCGATCGGTAGCAGGTCGGTGCGGTCACCCGTGCCCGACCCTTCTATGACGGCCGCTGTCGAACGAACATCGCTCAGAGGCGCGTCCTCCCGGGTCGGGTCACGCCGGTGCGTGAGCGGGTCGCAGACTGACCTTCGACGCGACAGGCGCTCCGCCACGAATCGTCAGTACCGGGATCGGCGAGCAGCGCACGACCTTTTCGGCGACGCTCCCGAGAAGGACATGGCTCATGCCGCGCCGGCCATGCGTACCCATCACGATCAGATCCGCCTTCAGGCGCTCGGCGACTGCGACGATGTCGAAGGCCGGAGGACCGCGCGTGAGGGTCACCTCGACCCGCGGCAACCGCTCGGCGACGCGGGCTCGCAGAGTCTCGAGCTGATCTTTCGCGGCCTGCTCGATCGCGATGGAGAGGTCGGCGGAGACGTAGGGCAGCGTGGCATATGCGTAGGCGACGCTCTCCCACGAGTGCAGGAGCGTGAGCTTCGAATCGAACGTGAGCGCCAGGTCCACGGCGACGTCGAGCGCGTCGCGAGACGACTGCTCGAAGTCGACCGGAACGAGAATGTGCTTGAAACGGATCATGGTGGGCTCCACACGCCGGCAGGCGGCACGTTCGTGTTGCAAGGCCCTGGCCGGCGGCGAGGGCCTCGCTTCGGGGTCATCCGTCGGTCTGATTGGCGACGACGACGTCATCGCGGAGAACATCCTCGCCGAGGAAGGCGGCCTCTTCGCGGTCCATGTGCTCGCGCATCAACCGCATCAGCGCGACGACGCCGACGGCCGCGAGATCCGGAGAGGCCAGCGGGATTCCGCGGAGAGCCACGTCGAGCCGGGCGTGCTCCTGAATGTGCTCCTTTCTCATGATCGCCTCGCGGGCGCCTCCCCAAGCGTCGACCGAGGGGATGAAGTCCAGCAGGAGGGCTTCCTCCCTGCAGTTGTGTGCGCGAACCGCGTCGGCTAGACGCAAGACGCATCCGCTCAGGTCCCCGCGCCGTGGCCTTCCGGCAGAGATGCTCTCGGCGATGGTCTTCGTCACCTCCATGATGACTCGAATCTGATCGTGCTGCTGAAGGAGCTCGAGGCGAATCTCGCTGGGCTTCATGGAGACACATTCCTTTCGCGTCGCGTCGCGTTGCGTTGCGCGACTTCGATCGGGGTGAGGGGCGCGCTATTCGATGGCACTCCACGCGCGGTGCGCACGGACCACGCGCCCATGCGCGCCGACCACGCGCCGACCACGCGCCGAGCAAGAGCAGATGCCGTGCCACCCGCCCCGTACCCCACTCTCACGCCCAGGCTCACATGCCCCGCGGCCACGACGCGCAACCGTTTCGTCTGGCGGCAAGACCTGCAGTGGCTCGGCTGTAGCCGCAGCGCCGCTCCTCTCGAGACAGTCGCGCGCCGGTCCGATGCTTTTCTTTTCGTGGGACGAAGGCTACTACCCCCCGGAGGTCGTTGTGTGCCTCTTGCGCGTGTCCCGCCGATGACCGAGACGACCGACCTATCACGCGGGAGGAGCTCCCATGGCGGATGACGAGCCTCGCCCCGATCGCCGGGCCGAAGACCAGTACGCGCTGCTCCTCGACGCCGCGCCCGACGCGATGATCGTCGTCAGTACGGCAGGCACGATCCGGCTCGCGAACGCGCAGGCGGAGAAGCTCTTCGGCTACACCCGCGACGAGCTGCTCGGACGATCGCTCGACTTTCTCATTCCCGAGCGATTCCGGCGCTCGCATGGCGACCACGTCCGACGGTACGCGGCTCACCCCAGCTCTCGCTCGATGGGGTCGGGCCTCGAGCTCTCCGGCCGACGCCGCGATGGCGTCGACATCCCGGTCGAGGTGAGCCTCAGCCCCGTGAAGTGGGGCGAAGAGATGTCGATCTGTGCGGCCATCCGCGACATCACCGAGCGGAGGCGCATGGAAGCGAGCGCCAGGCTCAGCGGCGACCGCCTCTCGAGCGCCGTCGAGACGATCGAAGATGCCTTCGCGCTCTTCGACTCGAGCGATCGCCTGGTTCTCTGCAACAGCGTCTACAGGGGACTTTTTGCCGGCCTCGACGGCCCGCTCGTCGGCAAGGGCTACGGAGAGCTGCTCGACGTGTGGATGCGCGATCTCGTCTTCGCGGGCGACGACGAGAGGAATGGCTTCCGGGCCGCCCGCCTCGCGGATCGCCGTGACCCCAAGGGCGCGTTCGACGTTCGCACTCTGGACGGCCGAAACCTCCGGGTGATGGACCGACGGACCGTGGAGGGCGGCATCGTCAAGACGGTCTGGGACCTGACACGGGACGTGCGCATGGCACAAGAGCTGCGCGAGGCGCGCGCGGCGGCCGAGGCGGCGAGCGACGCGAAGAGCGAGTTTCTCGCGTCGATGAGCCACGAGCTCCGGACGCCGCTGAACGCCATCCTCGGGTTCGCTCAGCTCCTCGGGCGCGATCGGAAGGAGCCCCTGTCGGATCGTCACAGGGAGCGGGCGAGCCAGATCGTGCGCGGTGGCGAGCATCTCCTTCGGCTCATCGATGACATCCTCGATCTGTCGCGCGTCGAGGCGGGTCGCGTGTCGGTCTCGCGGGAGCCGGTCAGCGTTCCCGATATCCTCGAGCAGGCGCGCCTCACCCTCGGGCCCCTGGCGGCGCGAACCGGAATCCGGTTGGCCGTGCTCGCCGGCGCCGAGCAGCTCCCGATGGCGAGCGCCGATCGCACGCGATTCGCTCAGATCGTGATGAATCTCGGCTCCAACGCGATCAAGTACAACCGCCCCGGAGGGTCGGTCACGCTCCGCGGGTCCGTCGCAGGCCCGACGGCCGTGCGCGTGACCGTGACGGACACCGGGATCGGCGTCCCTCTCGACAAGCAGAGCAAGCTGTTCCAACCCTTCCAGCGCGCGGGGCAGGAGACGGGTCCGATCGAGGGCACCGGGATCGGCCTGGTCATCACGAAGCGCCTCGCGGAGCTCATGGGCGGCAGCGTGGGGTTCCGGAGCGAACCCGGCGTTGGTTCGGAGTTCTGGGTCGAGCTTCCGTCAGGAAGGCGGGAGATCGTCGCCGCGGTGCAAGTCGAGCCCCGCGTCGCGGCGACGCCACGACTCGAGGGGCGCGCCGGGCGCCTCGTTCTGTACGTGGAGGACAACCCCACCAACATCGCCTTCATGCGCGACCTTCTCGGTGACTTCGACGGCATCGAGTTCGCCGCCGCGCCGACCGCCGAGATGGGGATCCAGCTGGTCCGGTCTCGCCGCCCCGATGTCGTGCTCATGGATATCAATCTCCCGGGAATGAGCGGCTTCGACGCGCTGCGCGTCCTCCGAAGCGATCCCGAGACCCGCGACGTGCCGGTCATCGCGCTCACGGCAGCCGCGTCGGAACGCGACCGGCAGCGCGGCATCCAGGCGGGCTTCTACCGGTACCTCACGAAGCCCGTGAAGGTCGACGAGCTCATCACGACGCTCGAAGGCCTCCTCGCGCGCGAGGCGCGCGAGGGTGATAGGGGAGCGTCATAGGGGAGCGTGTGGGGGAGCGGCTGCAGACTACGCGCTGTGCAGCCGATCTTGCAGGGGCGCCGTCAGTGCGGCCACGAGGGTGCGCTGTTCGCTCGCGGGCAGGTGCCCGTCGGCCCACTGGTAAAGGATCTCGTCCTCGTGGCGGGCGTGCGCGCGAAGATCGTCGATGAAACCGCGCGCGGTCTCCAACCGAGCCGTGTGGAGATCGACGCGGCATCCGAGCTCGACCAGCCGCGAGCGAATGTGCCAGTGCTCTTCGAGAATCGTCCGCGCCTCGCGCGGCCGCGCCGCGAAGACCTGCGGGATGAGGAACCGCTCCTCGGCGTCCAGGTGCTTGCCCAGACGATCGTCGAACTCGTTCCAGAGCTGCACGATCCCCTCGCGGTCGTTCGCCTCGAAGGCATCGAGCACGCTCCCAAACAGACTTTCGAGCTCGTGGTGATCGGCGCCGAATCGGTCTCGAACAGCCATCGAGAGAGTGCCGGTCATGTGCATTCGTTTGAGAAGCTTCTTCGCAACATAGATGCCGGACGGCACCGCCGCCCTTTCGACTGCCGCCTTCGAGTCTTCGCCCCCCCCGGGGCAGCGTGCTTTGCGCGTGAACGCACAATCTGCACGCGGCCAGCGGCCGATGGCGCTCCGATCGCGTCGGGGTGCTACGAGCCTCTCATGAACGGCAATCACGGCGGAGGTCCCCAGCCTGCCAGCGCTCGTGAGGTTCGCGCTCCGTCGCACGCAGAGCGCTGTCGCACTCTCGTCGCGTGCGCGCGCTCGGGCACGCTCTCCACGATCGCTCGAGACCCGGCGGGCTTCCCGTACGGGTCGCTCGTGGCCTTCGCGTCCGACAGGCAAGGGTCGCCTCTTCTCCTGCTCTCGACGATGGCCGAGCATCGCCAGAACCTCGACGCCCGAAGCGAGGCGTCGGTCCTCGTCGCAGAGCCACACGGACCGTCTGAAGATCCGCTCGCTCTCGGGCGGCTGACCCTCCTCGGCCGCTGCACGCGCGTCGAGGCGGCCGCCGCTCCGGGCGTGCGAGGGACGTTCCTCGCTCTTCACCCCCGCGCGGCCGGCTACGTCGACTTCGACGACTTTGCCTTCTATCGGCTCGAGGTGGAGGCCATTCGTTACATCGGCGGCTTCGGCCGCATGTCGTGGGTCGGGGTCGACGCCTATCGAGCGGCCGAGCCCGACCCGCTCGTCGACGCGGCGGCGTCCATTCGAGAGCACATGAACGACGACCACGCGGAAGCGATGGTGGCGTGCGCGCGCGCGCTCGCGTCGGTGCCGGGGGCCGTGTCGGCGACGATGACCGCCGTCGATCGCTACGGCTTCGAGATGCGCGTCGAGACCTCGGCGGCTCCCTGCGCCGCTCGGCTCGCCTTCGACACGCCCGCGTCCACCAGCGACGACGTGCGGCGCGAGATCATCACGCTCGTCAAGCGAGCGCGCGCGCAGTCGGGCTGAGCCCTCGCCCGGCCGCCGCTCGTGCCGCGGACGAGGGCACGAACTAGGGCACGGACGAGGGCACGAACTAGGGCACGAACTAGGGCACGAACTAGGGCACGAACTAGGGCAAGGGCGTCGGGGCCACGGTTCGCCGGCCGCTCACGAGCACCTCTTCTCGCCCGTCGGCGGCGACGCGCCGGACGAGGCGATAGGTCGTGTTCCAGTCGGCGTGAGCCACCTCCGGCGCGGCGATGAGGAGCTGCAGGTCGAGCGATCGGCAGAGGTCGAACAGAACCGCGAGGTTGTCTTGCGACAGCCGGTTCGCCTCGTCGAGAAAGAGGAACCGCAGCGACCCGTTCGCGCGCTTGGCGCGGAGCAGGTTCGCATCGCGCTCCCACTCCGTGAGGATCACCATCATCAGCGCGGCTCCTACGCCGATGGCCTCGCCCGTAGACAGCCGCGCGGGGGACGCGGGCTCCCATTCGCCGCGGTCATGCCGGCGGACTTCGACCGCGAGCTCGGCGTACTCCCGGTAATCGAGGACACGCGCCGAGCCGCCCGTCCGGCCGCCGCCGTAGCGGCGAAAAATCTCGTCGAGCGCGTCCTCGATGGGCATCGTGGGTCGAAAGAGCAGCTCCTGAGCCGCGCCCTCGCGAAGCGCCCGCAGCACCTGCTCCATGCGCTCGATGCGGCGCATCTGCACGCGAATGCCGGTGATGCTCCCGAATCGGATGCCGTCGAGGTGCTGGTTCAGGCGCCGCACCTGGTGCGCAGCTCGCCGGAGCTGCACGTCGATCCCGCGCGCGACGTCTTCGGAAGTGCCTCGAAGGTCGGCGTCTTGCCGGGCGAGCCGCTCTTCGAGGCTCTCCAGCTCCCCACGCAGGCGTTCGAGGGCCTGCAGCGGCTCGGGCATCTCGCCGAGCGGCGCGGGCAACCGCCGCTGGATCCACTGGCGGACCGTGAGCCAGGCGTCGAAGAAGCGACCGGTCGCGGAGGCCTCCGTGCCGCCCGCCGAGCGAGCGGCGCGCAAGAGTCCCGCGCACTCGCCTCCTCCGGGAGAGGCCGCGAGCCGGTCCAGCAGCACCTCTTCGCGACTTCGCGCCTCGGCGTGGAGCGCGTCGCTCGTGCGACCTTCGTACGTGTCGGCCACGCGCGCGACCAGCGCGTCGCGGAGAATGCCGGTCTCGTCGGCCTGCGCGCGGACCGCGGCCCAGTGGCGGGCCGCGGGTTCGGAAGCCTGGCGCTCGACGGCCCATCGGTGCCCTGCGGCGCTCGCGGTCCGCTCGGCCTGGGCGAAGCGCTCGCCGAGGAGCGCGGCCTCCGTGGCCGTCGTACGCTCCTGGCCTTCGAGGGCGCTCCGCTCGGCGCCGAGGCGCGCGACGGCGTCCTGGGCCTCCGCGACCGACGACTCGCTCCCGGCAGAAGCTCGCTCGATGGCGAGCTCCCCCTCGAGTCGCGCGATCTGGGCGTCGATCGCCTCGCATCCGGCCGAAGCCTTCTGCGCGGCGGCGGTCGCGGCTTCCCAGGTCGCTTCGGCGGCTCGCAGAGCGTCTTCGCACGCATTCGACGCTTCCCGCGCCCTCGCCAGCTGCGCCTCGAGCGCTGGGGCGACGTGGCCTCGCTCCGCGAGGGTGGCCTCGAGATCGCCCGCGACGAGCGCCTGCCGGTTGCGTGCGAGCTCTTCGAGCGCCTCGCACGCGCGGAAGAGGCGCTCACGGTCCTGATCGAGGGTCGCGCGCGCGGCCGCCGTCGACCGAACCTCTTCGTCGCCAGGCGGCGGCGCGCGAAGAGCCTCGAGGAGCCTCGCGAGCGTTTGCCTCGCCGCCGTCGTCCGTTCCAGCTCGTCGCGCTCGGACGAGGCGCGGCTCAGGGCGTCCGAGAGCTCGCGCGCGCGGGCGGCGTGGTCTTCGGGTTCGAGCAAGAACGCATCGCCCAGGAGGCCGCGGAGACCCTCGACGCGCGCCCGCAGCCCCGCGGACCGCCCGCGCGCTGCAAGCGACGCGTCGAGGCTGTCGCGCTCCGCGGCTTCCGCGACCGCGAGGCTC
>CALFNG010000470.1 GCA_937902985.1 uncultured Myxococcales bacterium | reverse complement strand
ATGCAGGCCTTCATGCAGTCGTTGCAGATGCGGTGCCCGGTGCCGGGGCACATCGGGTTGTCGACCGTGATGATGGCCATGGCGGCGACGAGCTCGCCCGCCTGCCGCATCGCGTGCATCTCGCTGATCTTCTCTTCGAGCGGGCACCCCTCGAGCGCGACGCCGAGCGGGTTCTTCTTGAAGCCGCCCGAGCCGGTCTTGTTGCCGTCATGGAACCCGTGGCTGCACGAGTCCTTCTCGCGATCGTGGCAGAGCATGCAGTAGTCGATTTCTTGCTCGACCTCGCGGGGCGACATGCGCCGGTCGGTCAGCGAGAACCCGAGGCGCTGGCGGCGCTGGTGGTGCGGTCCGACGAGGAGCTCCGGCAGCGTGGGGTCCGGCCGCTCGACCTCGACGAGGTGCGCGTAGTCGAGGGACTTCGGGACGCGCATGGTCACCCAGCGGTGCACGCCATCGTGCGCGTCGCGGCGCCGCGCGCCGAGCCACGCCTCAAGCGCGTCGAGGGCGAAGGCGACGGCCTTGCCGAGGGCGGCGTCGTCGTCACCGGCTTCACCCGGAATGGCCGCTGGCGCCTGGGTCCGTACGGCCGCCGCCACGGCGCGCGCACGGCCCCGAAGCTCGTCGGTCCACCGGGCGCCGCCGCCCTTGGAGGCCTTCCGGGCGACCTCGTCGAGCTCGAGGAGCGGCAAGGTCGCCGAGGCGACGGTCGACTCTTCGTCGATCGTTCCCCCCACGGGGGCCGCGGTCATCGCTTGCAGGGCGGCTTTCGCCACGGTCCGTGCGAGCTCGGGCGCGAGGCCGAGACCGACCGCCCACGCCTTGCCGGCATCGGCCTTCAAGACGCGCTTCTTCGCGAAGTCCTTACGGAAGCGCCAGAGCGGATCGTTGCGGCGCACGCTGTCGCGAAAGACCTCGAGCTCCGACTCGACCGCGAATAGCTTCCCCACGAACCGACCGACGAACGGAGCGGCCGCGAGGAGCGCTTCGCTCTGCTGGAGCGGCGTCATGCCCTGGCCCTTCGACGCGCGGTACGCCTCGAACTGCGCGTGCCGCTCGGGCGCAGTCGCCGCGAACCACCCGTCGAACGTATCGAGGAGCGCCTGCAGCCTCGCCGCGTCGTAGGTGTCGGCGTACGTGAAGCCGTCGATGCCCAGCGGCATCCGCGGGCTCGGCGCGTCGGGCACGGCCAGAGGCTGGAACTCCCCCGTTCGGTACGCGTTGCGAGATCCATTCGTCGAGCTGGCAGTCATTTACACTTCACCAACGATTTCATGGCCATCGATGCTCAAATTAGAGGCTCTCGCTCAGGCCATGAATGCGAGCCTTCGGGCGGTCACTCCGGCCCGTGCTCGCCGTGGCCGTGTCCCGCCTTGCCCGCGGGGTCTTCACCACCGGCCGACGGCGTCCACGCCGTGGCCGCCACTTCGCCCTTCTCGAAGCCGAAGTACACGGCGCACTGCTTGGCCATGAACGTCTGCCCTTCTTGCGAGGCCAGATCGACCCGGTACGTGTTGATGAATTTGACCGAGTCCTTTAGCCACGATTGCCAGGCCTCTTTCGAGATCTCGTTGTAGATGCGCTGGCCGAGCTCGTTTCGGAACGGCGCTCGCTCGAGCCCCGGGAGGTCTTTCTTGAGCAAGAAGCAGTGCACGATGCGGTCCGGCATAGTGCGCGTCTCTCTAGCGAAATGGCGGACATAACGCCAGACCGCCCGTTCGCCGGAGAGGACATGGCCCCGGCGGCCTGGACCCAATGCGGCTCACTCGGTCTCCTCTCTGCGCCTCGGCAGCCAATCTCGCTCTCCCCTCTTGAGTGAGCGGCATTGCGATTTAGAAGCTGAAGCCCAGCTGCTCTGCGTGCGCGACGCGCCGGCTGCCGGTGACGTCGAGCCGTCGCGACTCCCCCTGGAGCAGGGCCTCGACCGGCAGCCGGCGCAGGCGCGAGGCGACGGTCGACAGCGCGCGGTCGGGTGTATTGTTCGTGCGCGACAGGTGCGCGAGCACGAGCCGGGAGACGCGCGTGTCTTCGAGCGCGCCCGCGAGGTCGGCGGCCTGGGCGTTGGCGAGGTGGCCGAGCGGGCCGCCGACGCGCTGCTTGAGGCGCCGCGGGTACGGGCCGGTCTCGAGGAGCTCGGGGCAGTGGTTGGACTCGAGCATCACGAGGTCGCACCCCCGGAGGAGGGCGCGGAGCTCGCGGGTCACGTGCCCGAGATCGGTGGCGATCCCGAAGCGATGGCCACCCGCAGACACCCGGAGCGCGATCTGCGGAGCGTCGTGCGGAATGACGAGCGTCTCGACGGTGAAGGGGCCGAGCACCACCGGGCGCCCCGGCACGTACGCGACGACCTGGACCCGCTTGGCCCCCCGGTCGAGGTGAATGCCGGCGTGAGCATAGAGGGGCGCGCGAAGGGCGCGGGCGATGGGGAGCGCGTGCGCCGAGTGGTCGCCGTGGTCGTGCGTGACGAAGAGACCGAGTGGCGCACGCGACGTGACGAGATCGGCGCCGAGCGTTCGCATTCGCTCCGTGGCCCGCGTGGGACCCATGCCGGCGTCGATGAGCAGGCGCTCGCCCTCGGCCTCGATCACGAGGCAGTTGCCGCTCGACCCGCTGCCAAGGACGAACACCCGCACGACGGGAGGCATCCTCGCTTAGCTCCGGCCAATGCACAAACGCGCAGTGCACTGGCTCCGCGCGTCAGGACCCCACGAACGCGCGATGGCGCCCCGGAGAGCCCGGAGCGCCATCGGCGAGAGGCCTTCGGCCTGATTGCGTGACTGACTTGCTTGCCCTGACTAGTTGCCGAACGGTGGGTTCGTCGGGAACCCGAGGATGTGCGGCGAGAGCGGGTTGAACGTCCCCGCATCGGCCGACGGAACGGCGCCGCCATCGGGGCCGAGGAACTGGGGCACGAGGGGTGTGCCCACGAGGACGAACACGTATCCGACGCCATTCGCAAACTCGGCGGTGGTCGCGCCCGGGTAGGAGATGGCCTGGATGCTCGGGAATGGGACCCCCACGCTC
This sequence comes from uncultured Myxococcales bacterium, assembly GCA_937902985.1. Classification (GTDB taxonomy): domain Bacteria; phylum Myxococcota_A; class Polyangia; order Polyangiales; family Polyangiaceae; genus Palsa-1150. The sequence goes on along the minus strand of CALFNG010000470.1, from coordinate 4,843 downwards.
GCACCGCTTCCGCCGTCAGCCGCAAACGCGGTGAACGCGACGCCGCTGGTGCTATCGAACGTCAGACCCGAGACGGGGACGACGCTCGTGGTCGGCAGAACCTGACCGTAGGTGATGGGGGCTGCGACCGGGATGAACTTCGTCACGGGAATCAGGACGGGAGCCCCGGCATCGGCGAGCGCGGCATCGCCCGCGTCGGTCGCTGCGTCGGTACTGGCGTCGCCGGCGTCACCCGCGTCGGGCGTCGGCGCGGGCTGGAGCGTGGTCACGAAGAAGCCCGCCGCGGCGGCTCCGCTGCCGCCCGCAAGCTTGGCGTACTGCGAGAACGGATACGATCCGTACGCGACCTGGGCCCCAACGGAACCGCCATCGAGGACAGTCGTCGTATCGAGCCTGGCGTAGGAGAGGCCGAGGTTGCCCTTGGCCGGGTCGTAGCCTGGCGGGCAAAGCAAGGCCTGATCGTTCGTGTCCGTATTCCCTGGCGCGCATCCCGTCACGGTGACGAGGGTCGTCGTGCCATCGGCGACCGTGCCGGCGGGGAGCGTCCCGAGGTTCCAGTAGTCTCGGCCCTGAACGAGCCCGAGACCGCCGGCGTCCGTGCCCAGCGAGCCGTCGCCCACAATCTGGCTGCAGTTCAGCTCTGCTGTTCCCGCATCCGCAATTTGGCTGCCGAGCCCGGGGGCTCTCGCGTTGATTCCAAAAATGGTGATGTTCTCGCCCTTCAAATCGGACGCGTTCTTCGCCGCAGCGCCGCCGGTGCCGGGCGGCAATCCGAGCTCGGTGTTGGGCGCCGGGAACGTGGTCTTCGGGATGGAGGTCGGTCCAGCGTCCAGAGCGGCCGTGGACGGTGAAAGGCCGAAGCAAAAGCGCAGCGGGGGCGCGTACGCAGACGCATGGACCAAGATCAACTTGCCGAACACGACCGGCGGGGCCGCGTCGGGACCCGCGTCGGCGTCCGGGCCACCATCCCGGTGCGTGACTATGCCGGTGTCGTCGCCCCCGGTCGCGTCGTCGCCGACCTGGTTATTTACGTCAGTTCCGGAGTCGAGGTTGTTCCCCGGCGTCCCATTGTCGTCGCCGCCGCAACCGGCCGCGAACATGCCCCCGACGCCCCCCCCAATAAGAAGGGACGCGATCCCCCAACGAACCAAGATTTTGCTGCGCATTTCAACTCTCCTTGCCGAAAAAGATGAAGACTGTGAAAGTGTCCCTCAACCGCTGAGCGGTTCCCTTCACCGCGATTGTTTCGATCGTTCGCGGCCTGGAGCCAGGTAAGATCCCCGATGGGCTTTGCCAAGCCGGACAGGTAACCAGACTAAACGTTCGCGTCCCTCGAGCGGCAAAAACTCATCGGGCTTGCCTCTCTTTTGTCACACACAGGCCCAGACCTCTTAAGCGCGCGCAAAGCCTCGAAGTTCCGACAGGGTCGATGATTACGCGTTCCTGTGCACACTGTGGGCATCCGCTCCCCGACCGGGCCAAGTTCTGCGGCCAGTGTGGAGCGCTCACGCCCGCGGCCACGATACCTCCGGTTTCCGTAGTGCCCGCGCCGCCCGGAGCCAGGGCGAACCCGGCGCCCGTGCCCACGAGCGTCGGGCCCGCGCCGTCGCCCACCACGCGAACGATGATGCATTTTTCGCCCGGCGCGCACCCGGCCGGGTCGACCCCGCCTGTCGCGCCGCCCGCACCGCCCCCACCCCCGCGGGTCGGGGCGGCCCCGTCGGAACCGAGAGCCATCGCGCCGCCGCCCGCGCCGGGGATCGCGTCGTCAGTTCCCGTTCTTGCCCTCGTTGCTCCCGCGCCGATTGGTCCCATGGGTGCTGCCGCTCCCCCGGTTCGACCGGCCGACGCAATGAAGCGAACGATGCTCGGATTCGGTGCTGCTCCCGAGGCCCCGCCGCCGACGCCGGGCCCCCTGAACGCCGCCGCGCAGGGTCTGGGGAGGACGATGCTCGGCATGGCCACGAGTCCTCTTCCGCCAGTGACGTCCACACTGTCTCTGCAGCAGTCTCTGCAGCAGTCGCCGCTCCAGCCGGGGCCGGCGCCTCCGGGACCTGCGCCCGGCCGTCTCGTCGGGAACCGAACGATGCTCGGCGTGGCGATTCCCGGCATCGCGCCGACACGACCGGGCGAGGCGCCCGAGCCGGCGCCCATGCAACCGGTGCGGCGGGAGGCACGGCCTCGAGGGGTCGACGGTCCGCTCCCGCCGATCGTGCCGGCTCCGGCGCCGCTCTCCGACGCGCCTCCACCGCCTCCGCCCCGGATCGTGCGCAAGGGGGGGGTCCCGCTGGCCGCGGTGGCGCTCACGGCGGGCGCCCTCGTGCTGGCGGGAGGGGTGGCGATCGCGCTGCTCTGGCACCGGGCGCCACCGATCACGGCGCTCGCTCGCGTGACGCCCGAGGGCACCGACGTGCTGCACCTGACGTGCGATCCCGCGAGCTGCGCAGACGGCACCGCCGCGGAACTCGACGGCGTGTCGGCGACGTTCACCTCGGGCGCGAGCGACCTGCCGCTCGCGCAGCCCCTGCACGTCGGCAACAACGCCCTCACGCTCAAGATCGATCGCCCCGGAATGGGGCGCGACGAGCTGGTGTCGCTCGTCGTGCCGGTCGCCTACAGAGTCCGCGCCGACGTGAGCCCCATGAACAGCGCCCATCCGGGGATCCTCATCCACGTCGAAGCGCTCGCTGGGAGCGACGTTCGCGTCGACGGCAAGCCGGTCACGCTCGATGCCGGGGGCACGGGCTCGTATGCGATCGACGAGGCGATTGCGACCGAGGGGCCGGCCGACGAGTCGCGCGTCGTATCCCTCGACATTCCGTACACGGTCGCCACGGGCCCATCGGCCGGGCCGGCTGCGGCCCCCGCGTCGAGCCCCAACACGGGCACCGTGAGCGTGCGCGTCGCCATCGCGCCGCTGCGGGTCGATACGCCGGGCGCGCGCGCGGTCGTCGACACCGACCACGTCCTGCTCGCGGGGCGCGCCGCCAAGGGCGCGACCGTCACGGTCGACGGCGCTGCGACCCCCGTCGCCGCCGACGGCGCCTTCGAGACGGCGGTGACGCTGATCGCTCCCGGGGAGATCTCGGTCGAAGTTCGCAGCGGCACCGCCGCCCTCGCGCCGCGAACGGTTCATGTCGCGTTGAAGCGCGTGGCGAGCCTCGCGGTCGAGGCGAAAGCGTTCGAGAAGCAGGCGACGCTCGGCTACGACGCGGCCCTCGCGAACCTCGCGACCGACATCGGCCAGCCCATCGTGATCGAGGGCGAGATCATCGAGCCGCGGGCGTCGGGCCACCGCACCCTCCTCCTCATCGACGATCGCCGCGGTTGCGCGAAGGGGCCCTGCCTGGCGCGCGTCGTCATCGGGCAAGAGCTGGCCGTCGCGCGCGGCGATCGCCTGCGCGCGTTCGGCCATGTCGCCCGGGCATTCACGACGCCGGGCGGCCAGACGGTGCCCGAGATCGAAGCCGACTTCGTGGTGCGCGCGAAGCGATGAGCTGGCGCGTGCGCGCTGCGCTCGCGATCGCCCTCACGGCCGCGCTGGCGGGCGCGGGCTATCCGCTCCTCGGCCCGGCAACGGCGCGAGCCCAGGCGATGGAGACATCGCGACCGCGCGATCTCGTGGTCGGTACACCCGACGGAGCCCGCGCCGATCGCGTCGACGCCGCGCGCTCGGGCCTCGCGCGAACGCCGCTGCCCATGTCGCATCTGCACGTCGAATGGCGCGCGCCGGCGCGGACGGCGATCGAACAGGCACCGCTCGTCGACGCCCGCGGCGTCACGTACGTCGTCGGCGCGCGAGGCGAAGTGATCGCGATTGCGCGGAGCGGAGCGGAGCTCTGGCGAGCCCCCACTGGCGGCCTCGACGCGGGCCCGGCGGCTCTCCTTTCGGACGATACGCTCGTCTTCGTCGATGGCGCGGGAGAGGCCGTCGCCGTCCGCGAGGGGATCGTGCGGTGGCGCACGCGCTTCGGGAGGCCCTCCGCTGACGGCTATGCGTCCCCCGCCCCGCTCCCGCTCGAAGACGGCGGAGTCGTGGTCGCGACCGGGCGCGAGGCCGCGGTGCTCGACGTCGCCGGTCGCGAGCGCGCCCGAACGGGGTTCCTGGAACCCATCGCTTCGCCCCTCGTCTCCGCGCTCGGTCGCGTCGTCGCGGTTGGCCGTAGCGGCGCGGTGTTCACCTGGGTGCCAGGCTCGCCCGAGCCGTCGCGGGTCGGGAGCTTCGGTTCGCCCATTACGGGCAGCGCCTCGCTGGCCGACGCGCACACCCTCGTCGCGGTCGTCGCCGGTGGAGCGACCTTCGCGTCTGTCGACCTGATCCGCGGCACCCTCGCGGCCCGTTCCGTGGCCACAGGGGGCGGAATCTGGCTTGGCTCTCCGGCGTTGCGCGGCGAGACCGCGACGCTCGCCATGCTCGGGGCGGCCACGGAGACGGCGGTCACGCTTGACGCGTCAGGCCGAGAGAGCGCCCGGGCCGTGCTCGCAAACCACCCCGCCCTGGCCCGGCTCGACGGGGGCGCGCCCCAGGTCGACGCGCCTCGAGCCACCGCCGCCTTGCTGGTCGACCCATCCGGTACGGTCGTCTTCGTCACGCTGGCGGGCGACGCCGGTGCCTTCGGCGCCCCCGGCAGAGACACCGACGCGGTCGAGATCTTGAGCGACGTGTGTCCGCGCCCGAGCGGCCTTTCGGGCGGGGCGGCGGCCGCGGGCCTCGCCCCGCTCGGCCCGGGTTCCTTCGTCGTCGCTTGCCGGTCGGGCGCCGTCGTGGGTGTGGGAGGAGACGTCGCCGGGCGGTGAGCGTCGCCCCCCCCCCCCCCCCCCCCCCCCCCCCCCCCCCCCCCCC
>CALFNG010000469.1 GCA_937902985.1 uncultured Myxococcales bacterium | reverse complement strand
GGCGGCAGCGCGAGCGCGACCGGCGTGGCAGGACGCGCCTCGAAGGGCGCCGAGGCTGACGGTGCGCGGCCGAGCGTCGCCGGTGTCGACCCCGGCGGCGGGGCCGGCGTGGGCCCTGGGGCCGGTGGCGGCACGGTCGGCGCCGTCTGCGAAGCCTCTTCGGCCGGCAGGTCGGCGACCTCGATCGGGAGCTCGACCGAGATCGGCGCCCACGCGTCTTCGGCCTCCGAGGGCGCCTGGACCACCCCCCGCTCGAGATCCTCGCGGCGGGCGCGTACGGCCTCACCGAACGCTGCGCGGACGAGCGTGGCGACGCGGCCCGGGGCGGGGAGCTTCGCGCCGGCGATGCGTCGAAGCTCGGCGGCCATCGCCGACGCCGACCCGAAACGCTTCCCGGGGTCCGCCGACATCGCGCGCTTCACGACGTCGGCCAGCGGCGCCGCCCACGGGAGGGACGCGGGAACAGTCACCGGTGGCGCGCGACCGCTCAGCAAGTGGGTGACGATCGCCGCCGGCTGCAGGCCGGGCAGGAAGGGCTCGCCGCTCAACGCCTCCCAGAGCATCACGCCGACGCCGTAGGTGTCGGCCTTTGCGTCGGCCGTGTCGTCTTCGAGGAGCACCTCGGGAGCGAGGTACGCGCTGCCGCCGGCGCGAATCGGTGCGGCGCGAGGGCGCGCCGCGCCGAGGAGTCGCGTGACGCCATCGAGACCGACGATGAGGTTCTCGGGCGTCAGGGCGCCGTGAACGAGCTTGAGCGGCTCGCGCTTGGCGTCGCGCAGGTTGTGCAGCGCGTTCAGGCCGGCCAACACGTCGACGAACACGCGGAGCGAGATCTCGAGCGGAGGCGGCGGCGTCGCGGCCGCGACCTCTCGCCACCTGACCCCGTCGATATAATCGGTGACAACGAGGACCTCGTCGCTCCGGATCAGCACGTCGCGCACGCGCGCCACGTTGGGATGATCGAGCGCCTCGAGCCGTCGAGCGTCGCGAATCCAGTCGGCGATGTCGGCGTCGTCGAACGCTCGCCGCTGCGCGCGCTCGGCCACGACGAGCCGTCCGCTCCCTTCGACGGTCGCGTCGAGCGCCGCCCACGCGGGCACGCTCTGCGCGCCGAGAGGCCGGAGGAGCCGCAGGCGCTCGGCGGGTCTCTCCCCGCGTGCGTCTGCCTTCGGGTCCGGCGTCGAGAGAGCGGCCACGGCAACACCAGACTAACATCGACGCAAGGCCATCGATGCGAACTCGCCGAACTCCGGAGGCCTTTGCCGCCTACGCCGTGATCTCATGTAGTCGGCATGTAGGGGCACCGGGCGCGCTGGATGGTCTCCGGCGCGTCGGCTACTACCCGCCCTGTGATCGCCAATGATCCAGAAAGGCGCGCCTTGGCGCCGATCGCGATGACGACCGCGGCCAGGGCTGCCGCGGTGGCGGCGGCGCCCGCGCGCTCGCCGGCACGGTTCGCCTGGGCCCTCCTCGGTTACGAGGTGCTGGTGGTCGCCTGGGGGGCCTACGTTCGGGCGAGCGGGTCCGGCGCCGGCTGCGGCCGCCACTGGCCCACGTGCAACGGCGAGATCATCCCGCGCGCGCACCGCGTCGAGACGCTCATCGAGCTCTCGCACCGCCTGTCGAGCGGCGGCGCGATGATCGGCACGCTGGTGCTCCTCGCTCTGGCGATTCGCGCCTACCCCCGCGGGCACCGGGTGCGCCGTGGCGCGTGGACGACCGCGCTCCTCATGATGGCCGAGGCGCTCATCGGCGCCGGCCTCGTTCTCTTCGAGCTGGTCGCGCACGACGCATCGATGAAGCGCGCGCTGAGCATCAGCCTGCATCTCGTCAACACGTTCTTGCTCCTCGGCTCGACCGCCGTCACGGCGTGGTGGGCGTCGGGCGGCGGCGCGCTGCGCCTCCGCGGACAGCGCTCGGTGGTCCTTGCCGTGGGCGGCGCGCTGGGCGCGATGGTGTTCGTCGGGGCGACCGGCGCAGTGACCGCGCTCGGAGATACGCTGTTCCCGACGCCCTCGCTCGCAGCCGGCATCGCCCAAGACTTCGCGGCGGGCGCGCATCTCTTCATCCGGCTCCGCGCGATCCATCCGGCGCTCGCCATCATGACGGCGGGTATGGTCGTCGTCGTGATGGGCCTGGTCCGGTCGCTTCGGCCCACCCCCGCCACGCGCGTGTTCTCGAAGGTCGCGGCGTCGCTCGCGGTCGCCCAAGTCGCCGCCGGGATCTTCGACGTGCTCACACGCGCGCCGATCGCGATGCAGATCGTCCACCTCTTGCTCGCCGACTCGGTGTGGATCGCGCTCGTCCTCACGGGCGCCGCCGCGCTCGCGGTGCCTCCTCGCCGAGACCAGGCCCAGCCCGGCGCCTAGGGGGCCGCCGCGCATAGCGCGACCGCCTCCGTCGTGACCTCCCAGGACGCGGTCGGCTGCGCCGCCGCTAGAGCACCTCCGCGGGCGGTCCCTCGGCGACGATCCTCCCGTCTTTCATGGCCCACACGCGGTCCGCGAGCTCGCTCGCGAGTCGCATCTCGTGCGTCGCGAGCACCAAGGTCAGCGCGTTCTCGCGCGACAGCGACCGCACGACTTCACGGACCTCTTCGCGCATCGCCGGATCGAGGGCGCTCGTCGGCTCGTCGAGCAGGAGCACCTTGAGGGGCATGGCGATCGCGCGGGCGATCGCCACGCGCTGCTTCTGACCTCCCGACAGCTCCCCCGGGTACGACTCCGCTCGATCGCCGAGCCCCACGCGCGCGAGGAGCTCGCGACCTCGATCCATCGCCTCGGCGCGCGCTCGACCCGCGACGACGCGCGGCGCCAGCGCGACGTTCTCGAGGGCCGTCAGGTGGGGAAAGAGGTGCAGCTCCTGGAACACCATGCCGACGGCCTCCCTCAGCGCGCGCGCCGCGACGCGCCCGGGGCCCGCGCCGCCCGTGAGCGCGAAGCCGGCGATGTCGACGGCGCCCCCGTCGAAGGGCTCGAGCGCGTTGAGGCACCGGAGCAGGGTCGACTTGCCGCAGCCGCTCGGGCCCACGATCGCGACGCACTCGCGCTCGCGCACGCGTGCGTCGATGCCGTCGAGAACGACGCGCGGGCCGAAGCGCTTACGCAATGCGCGGACGTGGATCATTCTCGAGCCTCGTCTCGAGGTGGCGCGACAGGCGCGACAGGGGGAAGCTCATCGCGAAGTACAGCGCGGCGCACAGGAGGCCCGGGCCGAGCCAGCTCCGGATCTCCACCGCGGCGATCGTCATCCGCTTGGTCAGCTCGACGACCGTGAGTACGCTGACGAGCGACGAGTCCTTCAAGAGCGAGACGAAGTCGTTCGTCACCGCCGGCAGCGCGGTCCGCACGGCTTGCGGGAGCATGACGTATCGGAGCGCCTGCCAGCGGCCGAGGCCCAGCGCGGCGGCCGCCTCGGTCTGGCCGCGCGGTACGGCCAGGAGGGCGCCGCGGTACACCTCGGCTTCGTATGCGGCGTAGTTCAGGCCGAGGCCGAGCGTCGCCGCGGTAATGGGACCGAGCCGGAGCACGGGCGCGAGCCCGAAGTAGAGAACGTAGAGCTGCAGGAGCACCGGTGTCCCTCGGAGCAGCTCGACGTAGGCCGTGGCCACGACACAGGCGAGGCGCCCGGCGTTGACGCGCGTCGCGGCGAGCAACATCCCGAGCGGCACCGCGATCGCGAAGGCCGCCACCGAGAGAACGATGGTCACCGCGGCGCCCTGGAAGAAAAGCACGATCTGCCCGCGGCTCAGCGACGGGGCCGGCGCGGCGGAATAGGCGTCGGGGGCATCGGCCGGCCCGTGCGCCGAGGCCAGCCCCTTCTGGGCGTCGTCCCACAAGTGCCACGTCTCAAGGATGCGCCGGAGCTCGCCGCTCGCGAGGATGCGACCGAGCGCGCCGTCGATGGCGCCGGCGAGCGCCGCGTCGCCGCGACGCAGACCGACGACGTACGTCCCGCGCGGCTGGTCGCCGGGGAGGCACTCGACTCCGGCGAGCGGACAGCCGTAGCGCGCGGCGATGACGTGATCGAGGAAGACGGCGTCGACGCGACCGACCTGGAGGTCGTAGTACGGCTCCTCTTGACCCTCGTAGAGCGCGATCTCGACCGCGCGGTCGGCGGGTCGGCCCTGCAAGAGCTCGAGGGCGTAAGTCTGGTTCAAGGTCCCCACGCGCTTGCCGCGGAGATCGTCGAGCGACCGGTACGGGGCGCCGCGCTGCACGGCCAGCACTTCGTGGAACACGAAGTACGGCCGCGACAGCCGAAGACGCGCGCGCCGCTCGGGCGTGTCCTCGAGGCCGTTGAGCACGACGTCGATGTCCCCTCGCTCCAGCGAAGGGACGAGGTTCGACCACTGCACTTCCGCGAAGCGCGCGCGCTTCAACCCGAGCTCGCGCGCCAGGGCTCCCGCGATCTCGACCTCGAACCCGACGAGGTGCGATGGATCGCGAGGGTCTTCGAAGACGTAGGGCTCGCCGCCCTGGATGTCGCCGCCCCAGACGAGCTCGGACCGCTCGCGAACGGCAGCCAGCGTATCGCTCGCCGTATTCGACGTCTCGGCGCGCGCGGGAGCGGCTCGCGCGATCACGACGCACCCGATCATGCAGGCGAGCGCCCAGGCGACGCTCAGCGGGGCTCTCTGCGCGAGCCGTCCGAGCCTGGCGCGCCGCGGTTCCGCGCTCACCGCGGGGGGCGTCCGCTCTGTTCGTCGTCGCTGGCGATGCTCGCGAGCCCAGCCAGATCGGCGAGCCGGAGAGGGTGCACCGGCGGTCGCGGCGTGATCGGCAGCGCGGCGCTCCCGCCTGCGCGAGCGAGGTGCGCGGCGCAGAGCGCGACGCATCCCTTGCCCTGGCACCAGCCCGTGCCGAAGCCTGTGTACCGCTTCAGCGACTCGAGATCGCGGTGACCCCGCGCGATGGCGTCGTCGAGGTCGTGCAGCGTGACGTCTTCGCACCGACACGCGATCGTCTTCATGCGTCTCGCTCGCGAACGTCGGCGCCCGTCAGCGCCCTTCGTACTCGCAGCGCGCCTCGCACGTCTCGAAGACGGTCACCCGAACGAGCGACGGCAAGGCCGGCTTGATGCGCTCCCACACCCACGCCGCGAGGAGCTCGCTGGTCGGGTTCTCGAGGCCAGGCAGCTCATTCAGGTAGTTGTGGTCGAGGAGCGAGTCGAGCGGCGTCCACGCGTCGTAGAGGAGCTGGTAGTCTATGAACCAGCCGGTGCCCGGGTCGACCGGGCCCGCCACGGCGAGCTCGACCCGAAAGCTGTGCCCATGGAGTCGCGCGCACTTGTGCCCCGGGGGCACCTTCGGGAGCCGATGGGCCGCCTCGAAGCGGAACTCGTGCACGAGCCTGACGTTCATGGTAACCACGCGGGCCGCATTCAACGCGGGGTGAGGGTCCGAGGCCATGTACATCGTCCTTTCGAAGAAGCCGCGCAAGGCGAATCGCCACAAGAGCAACCGCTACCGCGCCAAGCTCAAGGCCAAGGATCGCGGCCGCCGCGCCCGCGTTTATCAGCTCAAGTGATCGAGTTCGAGGGGAGCGATGACGCTCCCCTCGAGCTCCCCACCAGGAGCCACTGTGCGGTTGGCTCGTCGGCGCACCCGACCGTGGACCCCTTGGCTTGGCTCGTCGGCGCACCCGACCGTGGACCCCTTGGCTTGGCTCGTCGGCGCACCCGACCGTGGACCCCTTGGCTTGGCTCGTCGGCGCACCCGACCGTGGACCCCTTGGCTTGGCTCGTCGGCGCACCCGGATGTGGAGCCCTCGGGTTGGTTCGTCGGTGCACGCGATTGTGGAGCCACCGGGCGGATCGATTGGCGCGATCCGATCATGACCGGCACTGGCCTCGCTCGCGGCTTCACGCGGACGTTTGGCTCTTCAGGTCGCCGACCATCGCTAGGAAGAAACCGCCGTTTCATACGGCGCGGGTGCCCCAGCAATGGAGAACTAGAGCGAGCCGCGGCTAAGCGGAACGGGTCCGGCTCGGCGGTCGCGGCGCGGAGCCGGACTTCCCGTCCGGCGAGCACCGCGAGCGTCGAGACGGGCTCGTTCCACGACGCCGCGGGTTGCTCTAGGCTCGCGGAATCGGTGATGCGCGATCTGTTCTTCCTCACGTGCGGCGGGTTCGCCTCGCCTGGGCTGGCCATCCGGCCGCTCGGGGAGGCGGCTCTCCAGACGGTGACGATGACGAACACGGTCGCCGTCGTGGTGCGCGACAGCGGCGATCTCGTGCTGGTCGACGCGGGGTGGGACGGCGCGACGTGCGAGGCACCTGCGCGCGAGATGGGCAGGATGCGCGCGCTCGTACTCGGCGTTCGGCTCCGCCGTGAAGACGCGATTGCCTCGCAGCTTCGCGGGCTGGGTCTCGATCCCGGGCGCGTGTCGGCCATCGTCGCGACGCATCTTCATCTCGAGAGCGTGAGCGGCGCCATCGACTTCCCGAACGCCGAGGTCGTGGTCTCGCAGTCCGAGCTCAAGGCCTACTGGGACGCGCCGCGACGCTCGCTCTACCGCGCCCGCGACCTTGCGCGCTCGGGGCGCATTCGAGCCTTGGTGCTCGACGGCACCCCGACCTACGGTTTCCCCGGAAGCGTCGACCCGTTCGGGCGGGGTGACGTCGTGATGCTCGACGCCCGCGGCCACAGCGCGGGCAACGTGGCCGTGGCGCTCCGCGGGCCCGCGGGCACCTTCGTGCACGTGGGCGACGCGGTCTACCAGAGCTGGGAGTTCGGCCTCGCCAAAGAGGGACCGTCCCTCGCGTCGCGCCAGTCGGCCTGGCACCGGAAGGAACTGAAACGCACGTACGACTGCCTGCGCGCGTGCCAGGCCGATCCCCGCCGCCCCGTAGTGGTCCCCTCCCGCGACGCCGAAGTCTTCGCCCGCCTACCCCACACCCCCCGAACCAGCGTCACCCCTCCAGCTAATGCTGCTCACCTGAGAGCGGGAGACTAGCGGCAGAGGCGCAGAGGGCGCAGAGCCGTGGCAAAGCATCCGCTGCGGTTCGCGTGTCTGTTGGTCAGTGCGCGATACCGGACATCTCCGGCGCTGACGCGCAGACGGTCGTGTCGGGCCGACGAGAACCCTTGTCGAGCCCTACACGCCCCCTCGTCTCCGAGTGCGAGCGCGCTCCGCGCCAGGTGCGAGCGCGCCCGGCGCCAGGTGCGAGGACGCTTGTCGCCAAGTGCGAGCGCGCTCCGCGCCAGGTGCGAGAACGCTCGTCACCAGGTGCGAGAGTACTCGTCGCCAGGTGCGAGCGTGCTCGTCGCCGGGTGCGAGCGTGCTCGTCGCCGGGTGCGAGCGTGCTCGTCGCCAGGTGCGAGCGTGCTCGTCGCCGGGTACGAGCGTGCTCGTCGCCGGGTACGAGCGTGCTCGTCGCCGGGTGCGAGCGTGCTCGTCGCCGGGTGCGAGAGCGCTCGTCGCCGGGTGGGCTTTGCCCAAGAAAGCGCGCGGGGCCCCGACTTCTTGGGCAGCGGCGATCTTGCCCAGAAAAGGCGCCGGCATGACGGGCCATAGCTGCTCAAGGACCGCCGTGACCGGTCCGGGGGTACCATCGACCGAGATGGATCCGAAGTTCTTCCCAGCCCTGAACAAGCACCTCGACAAGCACATGCGCCCAGAGGCGGCCCCTTGTCCGATCTGCGGGAACAAGACGTGGACCGCCTTCGAGAGGTCCTTGATGGGCGTAGCCGAGACGACTCCGGGGCAGTTTGTTGCCTCGACCGGGAGCACTGCACCTCATTTCCCGATCCAGAGGGAGCCGCGTTGCCAGCTAGAGCCAGCGGCGGCTAGGCGGAACGGGTGTGGCTCGGCGGTCGCCGCGCGCAGCCGGACTTCCCGTCCGGCGAGCACGGCGAGCGTCGAG
>CALFNG010000468.1 GCA_937902985.1 uncultured Myxococcales bacterium | reverse complement strand
TGGCCCTCGGGACCCGGCGCGGGCGGCCGACGCGTCGATCCTTGTCCGTCGCGCGCCCGCGCATCTCGCTCCCGTGCCGATCCCTGGGGCTCAGGCCCAGCCGCCTGTCGCCAACGCGTCGATCCGCTCCCCTCAGGGGCGACCGCGGTCCCCCCAGGGCTCGCCTCCTCGGCGTCAGGGACGCGCGCCGGCCGCGGCCCGAACAATCGACCATCCGATCCTCTGTGTCGAGGTACTAGATCAAGCGTCGGCTAGGCGGAACGGGGCCGGCTCGGCGGTCGCCGCGCGGAAACGCACTTCCTGTGCGTTGAGCACGGCGAGCGTCGAGACGGGCTCGTTCCGCGACGCCGACGCTTGATCTAGTTAGCGGGAGTGGGCTGGGCGGGCTTTTCTTCGACCGGCTTGGGCTTCGGCATCTCTTCAAGGGCCGCTTCGAGGACCTGGTCCATCTTGCTGACGAACACGAACTCGAGATCGTTCTTCACCTCGGCCGGCACTTCGTCGAGGTCGGCCTTGTTGCGCTCGGGAACGAGGACCCGCTTGATCCCCGCCCGGTGCGCCGCCAGGACCTTCTCCTTGAGGCCGCCGATCGGGAGCACCCGACCGCGCAGCGTGATCTCGCCGGTCATGGCCACGTCGTGCCGGACCCGGATGCCGGTCAACATCGAGACGAGCGCGGTGAACATCGTGACGCCGGCGCTGGGCCCGTCTTTGGGCATGCCTCCGGCGGGGATGTGAATGTGAATGTCGCTCTTCTCGAGGAAGTCCCTGGAGATGCCGTACCGCTCGGCGTTGGTCCGGACGTACGAGAGCGCCGCCTGCGCCGACTCCTTCATGACGTCGCCGAGCTGGCCCGTGAGCTGGAGCTTCCCGGTGCCGTACATGCGCGTCGCCTCGATGAACAGGATCTCGCCGCCGACGCTCGTCCACGCGAGGCCGGTTGCGACCCCCGCTTCTTCGGTGCGCTCGGCGACCTCGCTCGTGTACTTCTGCGGACCGAGGAACTCGCGCACCTGGTCTTCGTCGTCGACCCTTCGCGGCGTCGTGTCGCCTTCGGCGATCTTGACCGCCACGCCGCGGATGATGCTCGCGATCTGCCGCTCGAGCGTTCGAACGCCGGCCTCGCGCGTGTAGAAGTCGATGACGAGGTCGACCGCCTTGTCGGTGATGTCGAGCTGCTCCTTGGTGATCCCGTGCTCTTCGAGCTGCTTCGGGATGAGGTGCCGCCGGGCGATGGCGAGCTTCTCGCGGCGCGTGTAGCCGGGGATCTCGAGGATCTCCATGCGGTCGCGGAGCGGCGCCGGGATCGGGTCGGCGATGTTCGCCGTGGCGACGAACATGACGTTCGACAGATCGTAGGGAATCTCGAGGTAGTGGTCGGCGAACGTGTTGTTCTGCTCGGGGTCGAGGACCTCGAGGAGCGCGGCGGCAGGATCGCCGCGGAAATCGTGACCGATCTTGTCGACCTCGTCCATCATGAAGACGGGGTTCACGGTCGCGCCCTTTTTCATGCCCTGGATGATCTGACCGGGCAGAGCGCCGACGTACGTGCGCCGGTGGCCGCGGATCGCCGCTTCGTCGTGTACGCCGCCGAGCGAGATGCGCACGAATTTGCGGCCGAGCGACCGGGCGATACTCCGGCCGAGCGACGTCTTTCCGACGCCAGGCGGCCCGATGAGGCAGAGGATGGGACCCTTCTTGTCCTTCTTCAGCTTGCGGACGGCGAGGTACTCGAGGATGCGCTTCTTGACCTTCTCGAGGCCGTAGTGATCCTCGTCGAGGACCTTGCGCACGGCGCCGATGTCCATGTTGTCCGGCGTCTGGTTGTGCCAGGGCAGGTCCAGGATCCAGTCGAGGTACGTGCGCACCACGGTGTACTCGGCGCTCCCCACCTGCATGTTGCGGAGCCGCTTGAGCTGCTTCTTGGCGACCTGCTCGGCCTCTTGCGGCAGGTTCGTCTTCGCGATGCGCTCTTCGAGCCCGTCGAGATCGCCCTGATCGCCGTCGTCTTCGCCCAGCTCTTCTTTGATTGCCTTGAGCTGCTGGCGAAGCACGTATTCGCGCTGGTTTTTGCCCATCTCCTCTTTGATTTGCGAGTTGATGCGCTCGCGCATCTTCAAGATCTCGAGCTGGCGCGTCAGCAGCTTGAGCACCTTGCGGATGCGATCCTTCACGTCGAGCGCTTCGAGGAGGCCGGCCTTCTCGTCGACCGGCGCGTCGAGGTTCGCCGCCACGAGGTCGGCGAGCGCTCCCGGGGCCTGGATCGAATCGATGAGCGAGCCCGCCTCGCGCGGGAGCTCGGGCATCAATTGAATGACCTGCTTCGCGATGTCGCGAAGGCTCATGCTCAGCGCCTCGGCCTCGTCGTCGCCCGAGTTGGTCTCGTTGAGGCGAGCGACCTTGGCCTTCAGGTAGGGACCCGACTGCGTGATCTCGTCGAGCCGGATTCGTTCGAGGCCCTGGAGGATGAGCGAGTAGTTTCCCGAGCTGTGCTTCAGCGCCTTCAGGACGCGCGCCGCGCACCCGACCTGATGCAGGTCTTCGCGCCCGGGATCGTCGGTCGACGGATCGCGCTGGGCGAAGATGGCGATGACGGGCGACTTCAGGTTGTCGACGTCTTCGACGAGCGCGACCGATTTCTCGCGGCCCACGTCGAAGGGCGCGACGGCGCCAGGGAACAGAACCGCGTTGCGGATGGGGAGGACCGGGAGCTCGTCTCCGAACTGGATCGGCTCGTCTTCCTGCCGCGCACGCTCACCCGGCGTCTGCTTCTTGTCCGACATGATCTCGGTTTACCTCTCGCGAAAAGAGCCGCGCCCCGCGGCGCGTGGGCTCAGTAGAAAACGAATAGGCCGCAAAGGCCAAAGATGCACGCGTGAAGTACTGCGTTCCTCGCCGCGCGAGGTCGGACCGAGACCGGCGGCCAGACCGGCCCGGAGAGCGGATTTGAATGAGAATGGCACGACCTTGCACGCGCCGGCGGCCGAAGGAGCTTCGGCCCCGTTATTGCGATCCTAATCACGCGTCCTCTACCGCGCTACTACGCACTCGGGGGCGAGAGTTTCAGGCCTCGACGAGAGGCACGGCGCGACCCGGCTCGAGCGTGTGCACCGCCAGTCCCGTGAGCACCTTGGGGTAGAAAAATGTGCTCTTCTGCGGCATGACTTCGCCGGCCTCGGCGATCTCTCGAACCTGCGCCACCGGCGTGGCGTTCATGAGAAAGAGCACCTGCCCGCGCCCGGCGCGAACGTCGGCCAGCGACTGAACCGCGTCTTGCGGGTACCAGAGGTTGGTCTTTGCGGCCTGGGCCTCCGGCGTGATGCCGAGGACGCTTTCGAGGATGCCGGCGTGGAGCAAAGCGACGTCGGTCCTGCGCAGCACGGGCGGTTGCCTGCCGAGGGTGGGATGCGCCGCCAGATCCACGTCGCCCCGGAGCGTCAGAAGGGCCACGCGTCCGTCGCCCGCTGCGGCCGCCATGCTGGGCGACCCCTGTCCCGCGGCTCCCGCGGCTCCCGCGGCTCCCGCGGCACGAACACGCTCGAGAATGGCGGCTGCGCCCGCTCCGGTCGGGAGTTCCTCGACGCTGAACGCGGCGCGGGCGCGCGCCGTGAGGTCGTCGAACGAGAACGCTGGGAGCGAATGCACGTGGCGGTGCGTCGGGAAGACGACCAGGTTCGGGTCGTCGCCGTTGACCAGGAACGTCATGAAGTAAAGGTGCTCGCCGCGGGCGTGCGCGCTCGCTCCGGCCGACGCGGCCGCTTCCTGGGAGTAACGCACAGCGGTCTCGTAGCGGTGATGCCCGTCGGCGATCAGCAGCGTCGACGCCGCGACCCCCTCGACGATGGCGCGCATCGCGGCCGGACCGCGCACCTTCGCGAGCGCGTGGTGCACGCCGTCGGACGTCGAGAACTCGGCGAAGGTCTCGCCCGTGGCCAGCGGCGCGTCGAGCGCGCCTCGAGCGTCGCGGTAGAGCATGAAGCCGGGGCTCAGGTTCGCGCGCGTCGCCCGGAACAGCTTGAGGCGATCTTCTTTGGGCCCGGAGAGCGTGCGCTCGTGCGGCAAGACGATGCGGTCGGAGAACGGCGCTAAGCGCACGAGCGCGAGGAAGCCGCGCCTGCGGATGGGCGGTCCGCCGTCGCCACCGTCGTGTTTGCCGGCCTGACCCGGCGCGCGAAACGTCTGGTCGCAACGGTAGAATGCCGGCTCTTCGTCGCGGACCAGCGCGCCTTCGGCTCGCCATCGCGTGAAGAGCTCGGCGGCGCTCCCGTACTTCGCGTCGCCTTCGGCGCCGTCGTGGCTCTGCGGCAAGATGAGGCGAACGATGTTGTGCGGATCCCGCGCCGCGAGGTCGGCGCGCTGCTCCGGAGAGATGACGTCGTACGGAGGCGCGACGACGGCGCCCAGGCCGCCCTTCAGGCGCGCGAGGTCGTAACGGAGCGGGGTGAGGGGGGCGATCTCGGCCATGATGTGTGTATCCTCGGCGCGCAAACGCGCGCGCATTCGCGGGCGGTGGTGCGGCGCTCAGGTACTCGGCGTACTCGGCGTACTCGGCGTACTCGGCGTACTCGGCGTACTCGGCGGGCTCGGCGTACTCGGCGGGCTCGGCGTACTCGGCGGGCTCGGCGCGCGCGAGAGCGCTCGCCCGCCGATATCGCGGCGGTGGTGCTCTCCGTCCCAGCGGATCCGGGCGACGAGCTCATAGGCGACGCGGGCCGCATCTTCGAGCGTCTCGGCGCTCGCACCGACCGCGAGCACGCGGCCGCCGCTGGTCACGACGGCGTCTTCGTTCGCGCCCGCCGGGCGGCCGCGCGCGGTCCCCGCGTGATAAATGAACGCGCCGGGAGCCAGCCTAGCGTCGAGGCCCTCGATGCGGTCGCCCGTGCGGACCTTGCCCGGATATCCCGCCGCGGCCATCACGATCGAGAGAGCGACCCGCCTCGGTCGGGCCGCGGGCGTCTCGGGCAACTCGCGCAACGCGCCACGCGCCGCGCAGTCGAGGAGCTCGAACCAGTCGCCAGCGTAGGTCGGAACCAGGACCGTGGTCTCGGGGTCGCCAAAGCGGATGTTGTATTCGAGCACCTGCGGGACGCCGCGATCGATCATGAGGCCCACGAAGAGAACGCCCCGGAGCGGCGAGCCGTCTGCGGCCATTCCGGCGAGCGTGGGCTCCACGATCTCGCGCATGACGCGCTCGTGCACCGCCGGTGTCACGATCGGCGCGGGCGCGTAGGCGCCCATCCCGCCGGTGTTCGGGCCGCTGTCGCCGTCGCCGATGCGCTTGTGGTCCTGGGCGGGGGCGAGCGCGATTCCGCAGACGCCGTCGCACACCACATGAAAGCTCGCTTCTTCGCCTGCGAGCCGCTCTTCGAGCACGATGGTGCGACCGGCGTCGCCGAACTCGCCCTGGCGCATCATCCGGTCGATGGCGGCGCACGCCTCGTCGGCGTTCTCCGAGACGACGACCCCCTTGCCGGCGGCCAGTCCATCGGCCTTGACGACGAGCGCGCTCGAGGCTTGCCTCACGTAGCGCTCGGCGGCGTCCGCGTCGTCGAACACCGCGAACGGCGCCGTGGGAATGCCGTGGCGCTTGCAGAAGCGCTTCATGAACGCCTTCGAGCCTTCGAGGCGCGCGGCGGCCTTCGACGGACCGAACGCGAGCACCCCGCGCGCGGCCAGGACGTCGACGAGACCGAGAATGAGCGGCAGCTCGGGGCCCACCACCACCAGATCCGCCCTCTCGGCGACCGCAAGCTCCACCAGGCCGGGCACGTCGTCGGCCCGGACGGCCGCGTTCCGGGCGATCCGCTCGGTGCCGGGGTTGCCCGGGGCCACGGTCACCACGTGCCCGGAGGCCGCGATCGCCGCGGCGAGCGCGTGCTCGCGCGCCCCCGACCCGACGATCAAGACTCGCTTTCCGGTGGCCATGATCGGTTTCCGCAGCGCGTAACATGGTGACACGGTGCACGCTAGCGAACGCTCGCGAACGCTCGCGAACGCTCGCGAACGCTGACGAACCCTAGCCAACCACGTCCGTGAAGACGTATCCTCCGCTCGTGGCCGACGCTCCCGTCCCGCCGCCCCTCCCGGCCGCAATCCGGATTACACGGCCCTACGCGAGCGAAGATGACTTCCTCGACAGGGAGCTCGATACGTTCACCCGAGCGAGCATCACGCTCCTCGGTGCGCAATCGAGGCCGCAGGGCGTGGTCTTGCGGTTCGAGCTCGTCCTCGCCTCGGGGCAGGTGCTGGTCCGGGGCGAAGGTCGGGTCGTCGCCTTCAAGGCGAACGCCTTCGAGGGTCTCGGCGGGTTGACCCTCCGGTTCACGCGCCTCGACACGAAATCGAAGGCGCTCGTCGACCGGGCGGCCGCGCTGCGCGAGCAGCGCCGGCCGTCGACGCGCCCGCCCACGCACGACACGACGACCCCCGACCCCATGCCGCTGCCCCCGCCGCCGCCGACCCTGCCCGGGATGCCGCGACCGGCGCCCCAGGAGTCGGGCGTCGTGGCCTTTGAGGCCGACGCGGCGCCGCAGTCCGAGCCGTCGCTCCCCTTGGCCAGGCCGTCGGCTCCGTCCGCGAGCTCGGCGGACGCGCCGGAGCGAGATTCGCTGCTCGAGCGCCTTCGACGCCGCGCCAAGGCCCTCGACGCGGGCGACATCCAGCGAATCCTCGCGGGCCGACAGCGCCGCTGACCGCCTGCGCTCGGCGTCGGCAAGCGGTCGCGATCAGGCGCCGAAGATCAGCTCCGCGGTCTTACGCCAGCAGGCCCGGCCCCACAGGCGATCGAGCCAGCCCCTGACCGCGGGCGTCGACCCGAAGTCGTAGCCCCCCTCGGACACGAGCCAGAGGTGCGGCGCGAAGGCGATGTCGGCCAGCGAGAACGTGGTCTCGAGCCAGTCGCGGTCGTGCAGGGCCTGGTCGAGGACCGCGAGGAAGCGGGTAAGCTCTTTGCGGCCGGCTTCGAGCGCCTGCACGTCGCCGTGGATGTTCCAGAACTTCTGCATCCGCGTGTTCGTCGCGCGGAAGATCGACGCGCAGGCCGGGCTTACGTGGCCGGTCTGGAAGAAGAGCCACCGCTGCACCGCCGCGCGCCCGGCCAGAGAAGTCGGCAGGAGCCGCGCCTCCGGGTGCTTCTCGGCCGCATACCAGTTGATCGCGTTCGACTCCCAGAGCCGGAGCTCGCCGTCGGTGAGCGCGGGCACCGTTCCCACCGGGTTGATGGCCATGTACGGCGCGGAGCGGTTCTCCCCGCTCGGCGTGTAGACGTGGTGAGGCGTGAAGTGCGCACCCGCCTCGTGCAACCCGAAGGCGGCGCGCGCGGAGTTCCCCGAGACCCGGCCGTAATAGAAGTCCACTTGAGCGATGGTAGCGTGGTCGCAGGGTTTGGGCGCCTCGATGCGCGGCCTCGGCACCGTGCGCCGGAGTCGCCTGCCGGAGGAGGCGAGCCTGCCCGCCGACAAGCACCCGCTGCGGTCGGTGCAAGCACCCTCGTCGCTCGGTGCAAGCACCCTCGTCGCTCGGTGCAAGCACCCTCGTCGCTCGGTGCAAGCGCCCTCGTCGCTCGGTGCAAGCACCCTCGTCGCGATGAGCTCACTTGAGAGAGGGAGATTGGCCGCAGAGGCGCGGAGGGCGCAGAGGAATGAGGGGGTTTTTACCAAGCGACCGGCGCGCGAGACCGCTCGAGTGGCCAGCTAGCGCGAGCTCGGATCCGCCCGCGCAGGTCTCAAGCCTTCGACCCCAATCTCTGCTCTGCGCCCTCTGCGCCTCTGCGGCCCATCTCGCTCTCTCCGGACCGCATTTTCGAGCCATCGCGTGAGATCTAAGGCGTCTTGGGCTGCCCGAACGTCAGATTCGAGGGCGTCACGGCCCCCGCGGCGGGTGACACGCGGGGGTGACTGAGCGGTCCCCCGAAGGCCCAGGCGAAGAAGCCGTCGGGGCGCTTCGACGCCTTGATCTGCGGGTCGGCCATCTCGAACAGCGCCGGCTGGTTCGAGCCGGGCGCGCCGAAGAGGGTCTTCGTGAGATCGCTCTTGGTGCGGTAGATGTCGTTGATCCGGAACCGGATCTGGACATCGAGCAGCGAGTCGGTCGCGAGCTCGCGCATCGTGATCTTCCCATCGCCCTGCACGTCGAGGTCTTTTCCGCCGGCAACGAGCTTGGTGATCTTGAGCACGCCGTCCTTCGCTTCGGCGGCGAAGGTCACCGTGCCGACCGTCATCTTGGGGAGCGCGAGCGTGCCCTTGATCTTGGCCTTGCCGTCGCCGACCGATGCGTCCTGGATTTCCAGCGAGACCGCGCCCGTCCCCTTGGACGCTTTGCCTTCGGGCATCTTCAGGTTCACGGTCCCGGCGAGCTTGCCGGCGAGGGGCACGCCGAGCAGATCGACCAGCGGCTGCACGTTGCCGATGTCGATCGCGTCGAGGGTCACGTCGACCGAGCGGTCCTTGCCCGACATGTCGTACGAGCCGCTGGCTTCGCCGCCGAAGGCGAACGCGTCGAAGTTCATGTCGCTGTTGCCGATCAAGAGAGGCAAGAGCGAGTAGCGGGCCGTCGCCTGGTCGATCTCGATCTTCGTGAGCGGCTTGCCCGGCTCGGGCGACCCGGAGGAGAGGGCGATGCCGCTCATGCGGATGCCGCTCAGCCAGTAGCCGCCCATGTCGTCGATCTGCAGCTCTTGCAGACTGTTGGTGGCGCGCGCCGTGGCGTTGAACGAGGTCACCAGGTGTTCGCGGAGCTTGCGGTACGGAAACGTGAAGGTCGCGAAGACCGCCAGACAGATCACGTAGAAGACCGGGTACCCGACCGGCCCGGCGTACTTCACGTACTTGAGGAGCTGCTCTTTCACGGCTTCGCGCTCTCTGCGGGGGCGGGGGCGGGCAGCGGTTCGACGCGATCGTACGACGAGAGCCCGACCTCGACGTCGTAGGAGTCGGGCTCGCCGGTGCGTCTCCGGATGTTCAGGCGCGTCGCGGCGACCGGGTATCCGCTCTTCTCGATCGACTCGAGAAAGAGCGCGAGCGGGAGCATGCCGCTCTTCTTCAGGTGGATGTCGGTCCCGTGCTCCATGTAGCGCTTGCCGTGCGGCACGTCGGGGAGCGGCGTCGAGTCGGTGACCTGGAGCTTCTGCTGCCGCGCGGCCTGCTCGAGGTAGCCGGCGAGCGGCGGCGCCGTCTTCGCGTAGCGGAGGCCGATGGCGTCTTTCTTCGCCTGGCGCTCGCGCACCCGGATGCGCGCGTCTTGCACGTCGGAGAGGGCCTGGCGAAGGTCGTCGTTGTCGCTCAGGGTCGACCGGATGTACGCCTCGAGCCCGAACGGGATCGCCAGGACGAGGAGCGCGGCGCCCACGAAGCCGAGCATCGTCACCAGCCTGCGCTCGCGAACGTTCATCTGGAGGATGGGCGCGTTCGCCATGTCACTTCCCTCCCGAGGCGCTGGCCGCGGCGTTCGTCGACGACTCGCCCTTCTTCTTGGCCGCGGGCTTCACGTCTTCCGGGCACTTGAGGTCGACCTCCATCAGGTACTTCTGGCGCTCGCTCCCGACCATCTGGGTCGTGCTCTTGATCTTCGCGTCGCTCACGCACGGGTACTCGGCGAGCGCCGAGGCGATGGCCTGCGACTCGGGGATCGACCCGGCGATGCCGCGGACCACGACGTGACCCTTCTGGAGGTCGAGTTCCTCGATGTCGTGCGTGATCGACGTGGGGACGGCCTCCGACAGGCGGGTCATCACGTCGAACCCGTCGGCGTGGGGCATCGGGTCTTCGTCGCTCAAGGCAGCCTCTTTCGAGAGCAGGTCTTGCGCCTCCTGGGCGCTCGTGGCTTCGGTCCCGAGGACCTCCTTGGTCACGGTCGCGAGCGCGCCCGTCAGCGCGTCGCGCTCCCGGTGCGCCTCGTAGATCCGGGACCACCCGCTGAAGACGAAGCTCACGAGGAGCACCGCGGCGAGGCCCGCGAGCACCGGGATGCGCTCGCGAACCCAGGCGAACCCGCGCTCGAAGGCGAGCGGCCCCCGCCGCAGGTTCAGGCCCTCGCGGCTCCCGAGGCTGAGAGCGAGCGAGATGGCCTTCGCGTAGCGCGGCAGCTCGTGGACGTTGCCGGCCACCGCCATGAGATCGATCACGGGATCGGGCAGCAGCTGCACCGGGATCTCGAGCTCGCCGGAAAGGAACCCTTCGGCCCCGGAGACGAACGCGCCCCCGCCGCACAGATAGACGCGCGTGGGCGCCGCCCCCCCTTGCGACCGGTGCCCGGCGAAGCTCGTGCGGATGTCTCGCGCGAGGCGAGGCGCCGTGGCGGGGAGGCCGTCGGTACCGATCGACACGGTGCGCGCGAAGACCGCCTCACCGCGCTCGAGGACGAGCACCTCGCTGGCCTTCGCGCCGAGATCGACGATCGCGATCGTGTCGGTCTCGGTGAGCGCGGGGACGAAGCGAACGAGCGTCCCCAGCGACAGCGCGCCGACGGCGACCCGCTCCGGCTCTTGCGCGAGCGCCTCGCGCACGACGTCGATCCGCGCCCGCACGTCGTCGATCCGCGCGACCGCGACCACGAGGGCCAGCTGGCCCGCCTCTCGCCCGGCGTCCCGCTCGGCGGTGCGGTCGAGGATGCGATAGTCGAAGACCGCCGTCTCCAGATCGAACGGAACCTGCGACCCGAGCTCGTAGGCGAGCACCTCGGCGAGCTGCTTTTGCGCCGTCTCGGGCAGGAGCAGCCGGTGAATGGCCACGCGTGACCCGTCGATCGACGTGGCGATGGCGTCGGCCGTGGGCGACTTGGGCGCCCTGGCTCCGTAGCTCGTGTCGTGGGGCTGCCCCTCGAGGACCTGCAGGGCCGCCAGACGCGCCGCCTCGACCACGGTGCCCCCGGGCGGCACGTCGACGTTGACGACGCGCATGAGCGCGAGCTTCCGGTACTGAGAGCGCACGAGCGCCGCTTTGACGCTCGTGCTCCCGATGTCGATGCCCAGCCACGTCGGCATGCTGTCTATCGTCTCCTCGAATCACTCGATGTTGTAATAGAGCACCTGGCCGCCCACGCTCGGCTGGAGCGCCGACGTGATGGCGTTCGGCCCCTGCCCGGCCACCGTGGCCGTCGTCGAGGGGGCCGGCGCGGCGGCCGCCGAAGAGACCAGCCCGGCCAGGTTCGCGAGCGACGCGGCGGCGCGGAAGTCGACGACCGTGTGAATTTTGACGCGCGTCTCGCGCTTGTACCCTTTGACGACGCCGACGGCGTAGACCGAGAACACCTTGCTCTCGGTCGAGATGCTCTTCGCGAAGTCGCTCTCCGACTGGAACTTGACGGGCTTCATCCCCATCGTCGTGAGCAGCGGTCCGAGCTGCCCTGCCCCCTTCATCATCTGGATGAAGTCGCCGGCCGTCCCGAAGATCGGCGCCCCCATCGAGATGCCCTGGGCCATCATGACGCCCATCACGAACATCTGCATCTGCGTCGGGTCGGTGCAGAGCTCCGCGGTCGGCGCCCCGGAGCAGACGAGCGCGTAGAGCGTGAGCGCGTTGGCGGTGTTGACGTTGACGGCGCCCTGACCCCACACAGTGATCTGGCGCTTCTGCGGGTTCGTGGGCTCGGGGTCGACGAACGTCGTCCAGAAGTCGTCGCTCACGCCGCGCACCATGTGCAGCTCCTCGAGCGAGTCGTAGGGCGCGTTCTTGCGGCGGAACGGCTTGGCCAGCAGCTGGTACCAGCCGTCTTCGACCGCGTTCGACGACGGCGCGTTGGTCAGGTCGCACGAGAAGAGCTGCTCGTCGGGATCGGCCCAGTCGATGATGGCCGAGCACGTGGTGAGGCGATCGTTGTAGTTCCCCGTGACGTCGCGCTGCTCGAAGAGCGGGCTGTACTGCAGCGGCGCCATCTGGCCCATGAGCAGCCGCGCGAGGCGAATGTGCGCGATCTCGTTGGAAGCGCCCATGTTGACGTTGATCTTCGAGTCTTCGTCGACGATCGAGACCTCGAAGCGGCCGCCCTTCAGGCCGAGGTTCTTGGTGCTCGAGAGGTCGAAGCCGCCGAGGTTCTGGAAATCGCTCGACCCTTCCTTGTCGTTGAAGGCGCCGAGCACGCGATCGGCGTAGAGCCACACGGGCAGCTGCGGTGGCGTCTTCTTCATCATCATGAAGAGCGGCGAGATCGCGGCGCGCATCGTGGGCTCCGCCGCGACCAGCAGCCGCGAGAGGTTCACGGCGCTGCGCGCGAAGTACTCGGCCTGCACCCCGTCGCGCACCGCCGTGGCCGCGGCGAACTCGGCGCCCGCGTCGTCCTGGAACTCGGCCAGCATGACGACCATCACGGCGATCGCGCCGAGCACCATGATGAGCGCGACGCCCCGCTCGCGGCTCCGCCGGGTCCACCGGCGAGGCGCCTCGAAGCGGGGCCCGAGCCAGGCTCGCCGGGTATTCTGACCGTGGCGGGGAAGCGGCGTCATTGCTTCGGGATCCCGAACGACAGAGGCTGCTGGATGGGCAGGAACACCTTGGTCATATAGGCGTAGGGCGCGCCGCCCCCGACGCCCTTGAGCACGATGCGAATGCTGACCTCCAGGGGCAGGCGGTTCGGCTGACCGGTGATCTGGGTCGTGTCCCACGTCTCGACCCATTGCCCGGTCAGCGGGTCGAAGTAGCGAACGTCGAACTCGTCGACGTCCTCGGCGACCACGTCGACGATCCCGCCCTTCAGGGGATCGATGTCGATGGGCGTCTGCTCGCGCCGCACGAGGTCCATCTTGTCGGGCACCTCGGGATCGGGCACGACGAAGTAGCCGACCTCGGCCTGATCCGACTCGTGCGAGTCGCGGTCGGTGCGTCGGTGGGCGAACGCGGAGAAGTCGAGGCGGTCGAACTGCGTCGAATTGCGGCCAATGAACGCCGTCTTCTCGGTCACGAGCGCCTGGTTCGTGGGGACGTGCATCGAGATGTACGCCGCCGACACGTCGCGCACGAGCCGCTGCATCGCTTCGCGGCCCTCGTGGACGCGCTCCGAGCGCTCGCCCTCGCCCTTCTTTCCGCGCGACAGCGAGTCGATGACGCCGTGAATGAGGACCGCGACCATCGCCAGGATGCCGATCGCGACCACGACCTCGATGAGGGTCATGCCGCGGCGGGACGCGACCCTACGCGAGCTCAATGGCCACCTGGCAAAGGCGAGGCCGCGCCGGAGCCGCCGCCGAAGAGCCCGCCCAGCCCGCCGAGCCCCCCGCCGCCCCCGTCGCTGCTGAAGGACCCGGCGTCGGCCAGAGCCGCGAGGAGCCCGGCGCGCGACGGGTTCGTCACGTACTGCGTCAGCGTGAAGGTGCGCTCGGCCGACCCTTCTTTCCAGGTCACGTTCACGGTGATGCGCCGGATCGCGATCTCGAGCAGCGGCTTGAGCGACGGATAGACGATGGAAAACACCATCGAGAGCAGGCCCTGCGCGCCGGCGCCTCCGAAGCTGCTCTGCAGACCCTGGCCGAGGCCCTGGAGGCCCGAGTCGAAGTCGAGGCCCGCCCCGCCGAGCGGATTGAGGAGGACGGTCCCGTTCGGGCTCGCCATCGACGTCGGCAGCCCCGCGGCGAGCGAGCCCAGGCCCGCGTCGAGCCCGAGGCCGCCCGAGAGCAAGGTCGACACGCCCGCGTCGCCGCCGAGGGCCGTCACTTCGGGGAGCTTCACGCGCTCGACCTGCCAGTTGCACGCGAAGCCCTCGACCTCCTTGTCGTTGCAGCAGATCGTGCTCTCGTCCTTCTCTTCGATCTCCGGGTAGCCGAGGCGAAGCTCTTTCTCTTCGATCTCGCTCATCCGGCAGCGTCCGACCTCGACGGCCTGGCTCATGTTCGCCGCGCTGCGGTTGCTGTTGATGAGCCCCCCCTGCGCCGAGAGGATGAACGTCACCACGGCGCCGAAGAGCGCCACGGCGAACATCACCTCGAGCAGTGAGAAACCTCGGCGCATCTCAGAACCCCTTGTCTTCTCGGTCCGAAGCGGTGGCGTCGTCGGTCGGGAGCGTGAGGTCGACCGCCCCCGCCTTCACCGTCACCTTGCCCGTCAGCGGGCTGACGAGCAGCGTCAGCGTCTGGTAGTCCTCGTCGGACTCGCCGATCCGCACCTGGATCGACGCCCGCTCGGTGAGGCCCCCGGGCCAGAAGTAGAGGTACGCGCGGCCAGCCGTTCGGGGGGCGTCGTCGTGGGCGATCTGCACTTGCCGGAAGGTGATCCCCCTCTGTAGCGGCTTGCCCGTCTTTCCGTTGCCCTGGTCCTGCTCGGTCTCGCCGAAGCCGTAGGTCGCGATCGAGTGAAAACTGGGCTTCGGGATGCGCGGCCCCTTGACCATCTTGGCCCCCTCTTCGCGCGCCGCGCGCTCGGCGTCGGTCACGGCCTCGGCGCCGCCGGTGCTCGTCGTGTCCTTCGACTGCACGAGCATGGGCATGTCGCCCTCTTCGAGCCAGATCCGCTGGTTTTGCAGATCCATGACGAGGCGCAGGTTACGCGATGTCGCGGTCGCCCGCGTGAACGCGACCTTGATCGCGCTCGCGAGCATGGTCACCGACCGGCGAAGACGGGCCGACGGGAGCTGCATCGAACCGGCCACGGCGACGCCCATGACGATCGCGACGATCGAGATCACGACGATGATCTCGATGAGCGTCAGGCCGCGCTGGCGTGCGGCGCGCACGGCGGGCGGGGGACGTGCGATCGGAGGAGCGCGCGTGAAGCTGGCCATGGGTCGTCACTTGCCTTCGGTGGTGTCGATCTGCGGCACGTGGATGTCGTCTTCGGTGCCCTCTTTCCTGTCGGGCCCCGCGCTCGTGCACGTGATCTCGTCGGAGTCGCAGCTGAGGTTGTAGGGGTTGTTCCACGGGTCTTTCAGGTTGAAGCCCGTGTCGAGATCCTTCTCGGTTTTGAGCTGCGCGACCGTCGGGCAGTCGGCGCCCGGGTTGACCGCCTTCCACTGCATCGTCGCCTGCCGGACCGTGCTGCACGCGGTCCTCGCGGCGCCCAGGTTCGCGCGCTTCTGAGCCTGCAGGACGCCGATCGAGATCGCCGCCGTCAGGACGCCGATGATCGTGATGACGATGACCAGCTCGACCAGCGTCAATCCGCGCTCGGCTCGCCGCGTCGAGCGAGGCGAGCGAGGCGAGCGAGGCGAGCGAGAGCAGAGCGGCCAGGCCGCCGAGGTCGCCAAGAAGTTCTTGGCCGCGTGCGACCCCACGTCCTCGGCGTTCGTGACGGCGTAGGGGTTACTTGTCGTCCGCATCTCGTTTCTCCTTAAAAGGGGGGTCAAGAGGTGTCTTCAGTGGGTCGTGTAGGTCATTGCACGCGGTCGAGCCCTCGCGGCTCACCGTCTGCGCCGTCGCTCGAGACGTCGAATTCCCGCGAGGGCGTGCGGCCGGGGCAGCTCACCCGGAGGAGTCGGCCCCACGCGTCGCGCGGCAGCTCCGACAGGTAGCCGCCCGACACGAGATCCGCGAGCGAGCCCGGGCAGGCGCGATCGTGATCGGCGCGCCAGGCGCTGACGGCGTTGATGGTGTTCGTGATCTCGGCGCGGGTCGCTCGCACGTTCGACGCGGCATGCTCGACGTGGCTCAGGAAGCCGAACCCGGCCAGGCCGCCGACGACCAGCAGCGCCTGACGCCCGCGCGCCCGCATGAAGATCGAGCGCACCCCGCGCCGCCTCTCCCACGGAAAGAACACCCTCGGTTCGTCACGTCTGCCCGCCACGGTTCACCATCCTCACTGCTGGATGAACTCGTTCATCTGGATGAACGGCATCAGGATAGCGAACGCGATGAAGCCCACGGTCCCGCCCATGAACACGATCATGAGGGGCTCGAGCAAGCTCGTGAGCGCCTGGACGCGCGTCTCGACCTGGGCGTCGTAGGCCCGCGCCACGTTCTCGAGCATCGGCTCGAGCTGGCCGCTGCGCTCTCCGACGGCGATCATGTGCGTGACGAGGGGGGGGAAATCGCCGCTGCGCTTGAGCGGCCCCGCGATGGACTCGCCCTCGCGGATGCTCCCCGCGGCGATCTCGATGACCTTCTCGAGCTTGCCGTTGTCGAGCACGCTCTTGACGATCTCCATCGCCTTGAGGAGCGGCACGCCGCTGCGGAGGAGGGTCGCCAGCGTTCGTGAGAAGCGAGAGACGGCGAGCATCCGGATGAGCGTCCCGAGGACGGGCACCTTCAGGAGGAAGCCGTCCTTGGAGGCGCGCCCGGCGGGCGTCGCCACCCAGGCCATCGTCCACGCCACGCCGAGGCCCGCGAAGACGCCGACGACGACGCCGAGCGTGTAGAGAGCGAACGAGTCGACGGCGAACGCGCTGAGCACGAGGACCGCGCCGAAGGCGATCGCGAGGACCACGAAGACGGTGTGCTTGGCCTGCTCGCTGCCCTTGTGCTCGCGAAGAGCCGAGCGCGCGAAGGTCAGCGTGAACGTGCCCAGCACGAAGCCGAGCATCTGCCCCGAGCCGATGAAGTGCGAGACGCCGATGAGAGCCTGGGTGTACCAGGGCAGCGCCTGGTCCATGCTCTCGAAGATCGCGGTCATCTTCGGGACGACGACGACCATCATGACCGTGATGAGGCCCGAGCCGATGACCATCATCAGCGCCGGATACGCGAGCGCCGCTCCGACCTTGCCGCGAAGCTTGGACTGCGATTCCATGAAGTCGGCCAGCCGCTCGAGGACCGTCTCGAGCGTGCCCGACGCCTCGCCCGCGCTCACCATGCTCACGTAGAGCGTCGAGAACACGCGCGGGTGCGGCTCGAGCGCCTTGGCGAGCGAGCTCCCCTCGTTGACGCGGTCGACGATCTGGGTGAGCACACGTTTGAGCTCGAGCCCCTCGACCTGCTCGATGAGCGCGCCGACCGCCTCGACCAGCGGGATGCCCGCGGTCACCAGCGTCGCGAGCTGGCGGGTCATCATCGAGACGTCGTTCGGGCTGACGCGGCGGAAGAGCGACCCGGCCGCAGACGACCGGCGGCCCCCGGCGCGCGCCTTGTTCTCTTGCGCCTTCGTGAGGAGGATGCCCTCGCGCTTGAGGACACCGCGCAGCGTCTTCGCGTTGTCGGCGTCACGGACTCCGCGAACCTGCTTGCCGCTGGCGGCCAGGATGCCGCGATATTCGAAGACGGCCATGGCCTACGCCACTCCCGCCGGAACGACCGCGACCGGAAGCGGCACGATCGGATCCGCGACGTCTTCCTGGGTGGCCGCGAGGACCTCTTCGACCGTGGTCCGCCCGGCGAGCACCTTGCGCGCCCCGTCGTCGCGGAGCGTGTCCATCCCCTGCTCCCAGGCCATCCGCTTGATCGCGCGCGCGTCGGCCTTCCGGAGGATGAGCGGGCCGATCGCGTCGTCGACCAGCATGAGCTCGTAGATGCCGCGCCGGCCGCTGAAGCCCGTGTTGGTGCACTGGTCGCAGCCTCGCGCCTTGTAAAACGTCGGGCGGGCGCGGATGTCGAAGGTCTCGAGCGGATCGGGCTCGACCACCGTTCGAGGGAAGTAGCGGGTGCCGGGGAGGCTGCGCCGCGCGATGCGTGCGCGAACGCGCTCTTCGGTGAGCCCGAGCTCTTCGAGCTCGAAATCTTCGGCCGGGTACGGGTACTTGCAGTTCTGGCAGATAATGCGCACCAGCCGCTGGGCGAGGATCCCGATGACGCTCGACCGGAGCAAGAACGGCTCGGCCCCGAGGTCGATGGTGCGGGTGATGGCGCCGGCGGCATCGTTCGTGTGAATCGTGGAGAGCACGAGGTGCCCCGTCAGCGACGCGTTGATCGCGATCTCGAGCGTCTCGTGGTCGCGGATCTCGCCCACCATGACGATGTCGGGATCCTGCCGGAGAAAGGCCCGGAGCGCGCCGGCGAACGTGAGCCCGATCTTCGGCTGCACATGGACCTGGTGGATGCCCTGGATCTCGTACTCGACTGGATCCTCCGCCGTCAGGATGTTGAGGTTCGGCTGGTTGATGCGGTTGATACACGCGTAGAGCGTCGTCGTCTTGCCGCTGCCGGTCGGGCCGGTCACGAGCACGATCCCGTCGGGCCGCCGGATGAGCCCGTCCATGAGTGCGTACTCGCGGGGGCTGAACCCGAGGTCGGGGAGATCGAGCAAGACGCTCGATTTGTTGAGGAGGCGCATGACGATCCGCTCGTAGCCGCGGCTCGTCGGAATGGTGCTGACGCGGATGTCGAAGCTCTTGCCCGCGATCCTCTTGGTGATGCGCCCGTCTTGGGGCAGGCGCTTCTCGGCGATGTTCAGCGCGCTCTCGATCTTGATGCGGCTGATGATGCTGTTCATGAACGCGCGCGGCGCCCGGCGCGCGACGTAGAGCTCGCCGTCGATCCGGTAGCGTACGATGACCTCTTTTTCTTCCGGCTCGATGTGGATGTCGCTCGCGCGCTCCTTCATCGCCTGGAGAAAGAGCGAGTTGACCCAGCGGATGACGGGGGCCTCGTCGTCGGAGTCGAGGATGTCGCTCGTGGCCTCTTCGTCGCGGTTCGCGTCGTCGCTCTCCAGCCGCTCCTCGCCGGCCTGCTTCTCGTAGACGCGGTTGATGGCGTCCTCGATGCGGTCGCGGCCGCCGACCACGGCCTCGACGGGCTTGTCGAAGATGACGCGCAGATCGTCGAGCGCCTGCGTGTCGAACGGGTCGCTGCACACGACGTGCACCGCCTGCTCGTCTTCACGGACGACGAGGACCCTGTGCGTCTTGGCGAAGTTGATGGGGACGCGCGTGGCGACCGAGGTCACGATCTCGGCGGGGTCGATCCGCTCGACGAACGGCAGCTGCGCCTCTTCGGCGAGCGCGCGCCCCAGGGCCACCTCGTCGACCAGGTTCGAGTTGATGATGAGGTCGAGCAGCTCGACGCCGCGCTCGCGCTGGATGGCCCACAAGCTCTCGAGCTTGTCCGCGGGGACGAGGCCGCGGCGCGCCAGGAGCTCTCCGAGGAAGCGCTGCTCGGCCATGCCCTACCTCTCGATCTTCTCGACGTTGCGCGCCGGGGGCGCGACGTTGAGCGTTCCGGGCGGGGCCGGCGCGGCCGGCGCGGCCGGCGCCGCGGGAGCCGGCGCCACGAAGTTCGTCTCTCCCGGGCGCGGGGCCGGCGAGTCGCCGCCGAGCGACGGGAGCTCCAGCGGCTGTCCCGGTTCGTGGGTCTTCATCTCGCGCGGGCGCGTCAGCTCGTCGAGGTGCCGCTGCTCTTCGACGTCGGCGTACGACTGGCGAATGTCTTCGAGGAGCCCGTTGGTGCGCGAGTAGTCCTTCGGCGGCGTGTATTCGGTCTCGTCGCTGAAGGCGAAATAGTGATCGAGGAACTCTTGCCGCTCCTGCATCTTGCGTTCGAACACCGTCCGCAGATCGTCTTGATCGCGAATGATGTAGGGCGTCAGGATCAAGACGAGGTTCGACTTCTGCAGCGTCGTGCTGCTCGACCGGAAGAGGGCGCCGAGCACGGGGATGTCGCCGAGCAGCGGGATCTTGGTGTCGGTCCGCGCGATGCGGTTACGAACGAGGCCGCCGATGACCACGGTCTGCTGATCGCGGACGACGAGCTGCGTCTGCGCGGTCCGCTTCGAGAACGGAACGGCGCCGAGCGAGCCGAGCGGCTGCTGGCCGTTGACGTCGCTGATCTCCTCGGACACCTCGAGCCGCACCTCGTCGGAGTCGTTCAGGTGGGGGACGATCTTGACCTTGGTGCCGATGTCCTGGCGCGGCGCGGTGCCGAAGCCGCCAAGCGCGCCGAGACCGCCGAGCGCGCCGAGTGCGCCGCCGCCGGCAGCCCCCGCGAGGCCGGCGAGGTTGCTGCCGCCGACGTTGGTCTGGAGAGGGATGTTCTGACCGACGTTGATCTCGGCGGGGATGTTGTCGGTCGCCAGGATGTGCGGCGTCGAGAGGATGTCCGAGTCGTTCGTCGACGCGAGGGCGTTGATGAGGATGCCGAACGCCGGGATCGAGATGCCGGTGCCGAGCAGGTTCTCGCTGCCGGAGAGGGCCGGACCGCGGACGCCGAGGGCGAAGGCGTTGAGCGAGGTGTCGGTCGGGCTCGGGATCCCGATCGAACGGAACGGGTTGAGGCCGCCGTAGTAGAGCGACTGGGCGCCGTTCGACGAAGGGCCCGCGATGTCGCCCGCGTGGAAGGCGACGCCGAGCTGGTTCTCGCGGTCGATCGAGAGGTCCATGATGACCGCTTCGATGAAGACCTGCCGGCGCGGCTGGTCGAGCCGATCGATGACCGTGCGCAGGTTCGCGAAGTCGCGAAGGCTCGACGTGATGACGATGGCGTTGGTCGCCTTGTCGGCGCTCACCTTGACGCCCGACTCGAAGATCGTCAGCGTCCCGCCCGCCTTGGGCGCGCCCCCGCCCGGTCCGCCCGCCGCAGCCGCGCCCGTGACGATCTCGTTGAGCGTCTTCGCGAGCTCGACGGCGTCGGCGTGCTGCAGCGGCAAGACGTGGATCTCCCCCTCGCCGGAGTGGGGCACGTCGAGCCGCTTGATGAACTCGAGGATGCGGAGGTACGCGCGCTCGGTGCCGATGACGACGACGGAGTTGCTCCGGTCGTCGGAGAGGATCTTCGTCACGTGCACGTCGCCGGTCGAGCCGCCGGCGCCCTTGTCGCCGGGCTTGGCCGCAGGCGCCGCGCCTCCACCGGCCTTGAGGTCGAAGACTTCGTTGAGGCGCGAAGCGATGTCCGACGCAATGCCGTAGTGAATCGGCTCGATCCAGATCTGGTCCCCCACCCCGCCGACGTCGACGTCTTCGAGGATGCGCATCATGCGCTGGATGTTGGCGCCGGTGTCGGTGATGATGAGCAGGTTGCCGGGGCCGTAGACGGTGATGTCGCCGTCCTTCGACTTGAAGTGCCCGAGCACGTTGGCGATGTCGTCGGCGCTCGCGTTGCGAACGCGGTGGATGCGCGTGATGTAGCGGTCCTCGCCGGTCGCGGCCTGGCCGGCGACGAAGACGGGCGCGCCGGTCTTGGCGTCGGGCGAGTCGACGATCTTGTAGAATCGGCCGTGGGGAACGACCGTGAGCCCGTTGGCCTCGAGGATCGACAGGAACGCCTGGTACGCCTCGGCGACGGTCACCTTCTGCGGCGAGAACACGGTCGCCTTGATGTTGCGGACCTTGCCGCCGAAGATGAAGCGCTTCCCCGTAAGCTCGCCGATCACGCGAACGAGCTCCGGCAGATCGGCGTCTTCGAGCGAGAACGAGACCTTGTCGGCCTCGTTGCGGGGCTTGAAGTCGACCCCCTGTTCGAACTGCGAGAGCCCCTGCGTATCGGCGACGGCGGTGCCGTTCGGGCCGATCACCGGCTTCGCGCCCGGACCTGCAGCCGCCGCGGGTGCGCCCCCGTCGGCCGGAGACGCCGCGGCGCC
>CALFNG010000467.1 GCA_937902985.1 uncultured Myxococcales bacterium | reverse complement strand
CTCCGCCGCTCGCGTGACCGCCAGGGTCGCGAGGCCGCGCGCGACCGCCGTGGTCCACCCGTCGCCAGGCGGCGAGCGCACGTCGTTGCCCCAGAGGAGCGCGGCTCCGGCGGCGCCGCCGGGATCGGCGCCCGTTGCGACGACCGCGCCGTCGCGCGCCACGAGGCCGCTCGCATCGCCGCCCACGACGATCGCCTCGAGCCCATCTTTCAGGTCGGGGAACCGATCGAAGAGCGCCCGGAGCGCGGCGACGTGCGCGTCGGAGGCGCCGGCGTCGAGCACCAGGAGTCCGCGCTCGACGAGGAGCGCGCGGCGCGGGCCCGCGAGCGCGAGGCCGTCGGCCGCGTCGATGCGCCGGGTGGGCGCGTCGGGCATCAGGTCGAGGAGCGCGAGCGCCGCCTGCGCTCGGACCCGCGCGACCGGCGGGGCCACGGGTGAGGCCAGCGAGAGAACGGTGGCGTTCCGCCCCAGGTGATCCCGAAGCGCCGTGGCGCACTCGGCCCGCGAGGAAGACGGGACGTTCATCGCCGGGGCCGCTGACGCGATCTCTTCGACGAAGCCGTAGGCGCGCTCGAGCTCTCCGAGCGCCGCGGGAACTCGACCGAGGTCGAGCGCGTGCTTGCCGAGCACGGCGTCGGCCCTCGCGAGAGCCGCCCGGATGGCGGCAGGCGCGAGGACGGGCCGCGACGGGGCCGACGTCTCGCCGAACACGAGATCGTGGAAGAACGTGGCGTGCGCCGCGTCGAACGCGGTCGTCGTTGCGGGCGTGACGAGGGCGGCGGCCGCCTCGTCGGGCGAGAGATCGGGCCGGGCGACGAGCGCTCGAACCCGCGCGAGATCGCTGCCCGTGGCCACCCCGCGACGGACCTGCTCGGTCTCGCTGGCCGTTAGCGAGGCGCGGGCGGGTGCGGCGACCATTGCGATCGCCGCCACCGCGGCCAACCCGACCCACTCTATAACCGCGCCCCGTTTCATCGGACGATGGGGGCTAGTTCGAGCCCGGCTCTTCCTTGGCTTCGCCCTTGGGGGCTCCTTCGCCCTCGCCCTGGACGTCGTCATCATCGTCATCGTCATCGTCATCGTCATCATCGTCGTCATCCTCCGGAAGATCGGCGGAGGACGGCTCGGGCGGGGGCGCCTTGCCCTCTTTCTCGGCTTGCTGCCGGGCCTTTTCCTGGGCGGCGCGAAGCTGAGCGACCTTCTGCATGACGGCGGGCTTCGGCGCGACGATGACCGACATCGCGCGCGCTTCCATCATCGGGCGCGTCTCGATGTTGGCGATGTCTTCGAGCTGCTTGAGGATGATGTCGAGCTGCTCGTGAGCCTTTTCGGGGTGGGTGATCTCGCGGCCGCGGAAGCGGACCGTGAACTTCACCTTGTGGCCGCCCTCGAGGAATCGCCGCGACGCCTTCACCTTGAAGTCGATGTCGTGATCGTCGGTCTTGGGCCGGAGCTTGACCTCTTTGATCTCGACGACCGCCTGGTTACGCCGCGCCTGCGCCTGCTTCTTCTTCTCCTCGTACTTGTACTTGCCGAAATCGAGGATCTTGCAAACGGGGGGCTCGGCCTTGGGATTGACCTCGACCAGATCGAGGCTCTGCTCCAACGCCATGCGGAGCGCTTCGTGGGTCTGCAGCACGCCCAGCATGCTGCCGTCGGCAGCGATGACGCGCACTTCGGGAACGCGGATGCGGTGATTGACTCGGATCTGGTACCCGCGCTGCTGCTGGCGCGGGTCGAACCGGGGGAATGCCATTGTGGATTACTTGACCTCCGTGACTTGGACTTGAAAAACGAGAACCATTCGGGCGGCCGATCGACATCGGCCCACGTGCCTCGCCCGGGCGCCAGTGTCGACGCGAACCCCGGCGCCCGTCAATGCGGGACTTGTGCCACGTTTCGGCCTCAAGCGCCCGCCGGCAGGGGCGCGGACGTCGCGGCGTCCGGCGAGAGGTCAGGCGACGCGCTCGGCGATGCACTTGGGGTGGGGGGGCGAGCCTCCGCCAGGAGCCTGGCGATGAGGTCGTCGACCTTGATCGCGCCCAGCTCGCCGGCATCGCGCGAGCGGACGCCCACTGCGTCGGCCTCAGCCTCTTTCGGGCCCACGACCAGCATGTAGGGGTAGCGGAAGAGCCTCGCGTTACGGATCTTCGCCCCGAGCTTGTCGCTCGAATAATCGGCCTGGACGCGAAGACCTTTCGCGCTCAACCGTTCGACGACCTGGCGGGCGTACGCATCGCTCTTCTCGCTGACTGTAAGCACGATCGCCTGCTTGGGGGCGATCCACGTGGGGAAATTGCCCCCGCAGTGCTCGATATAGACCCCGAAGAAGCGCTCGAGCGACCCGAAGATCGCGCGGTGCAGCATGACGGGCCGGTGCTCTTTGCCGTCTTCGCCCACATAACTGAGGTCGAAGCTCCTCGGCATGTTGGGGTCGTACTGAATGGTGCCGAGCTGCCACGAGCGCTTCAGGGCGTCATGGACGTGGAACTCGATCTTGGCTCCGTAGAAGGCTCCCTCGCCGGGGGCCTCTTCGAAGGCGAGGCCCGCGCGCGTCAGGCCCTCGGCGAGGGCGCGCTCGCTCTTGTCCCAGTCTTCGTCGCTCCCGAGGCGCTTGTCCGGGGCGGGCCGGGTCGCCAGCTTGATGTCGATCTTCTCGAATCGGAATGCCCGATAGACCTCGTGAAGGAGGCGAATGAACTTCTCGATCTCGGCAGCCACCTGGTCTTCGGCGCAGAAGATGTGCGCGTCGTCCTGGGCGAAGCTCCGCACGCGCGCGAGGCCGTGAACGACGCCGCCGCGCTCGTAGCGGTGGAGGCGGCCGAAGTCCGCGACGCGCCAGGGGAGCTCGCGATAGCTGCGCCGGCGGCTCCCGAAGATGACGCAGTGGCTAGGGCAGTTCATCGGCTTGAGGGCGAACGCGTCGGCCTGCAGCGTCTTCTTCAGGGCCTCACGCGTGCCGCTCTTGTCGCTCTTCTCGCCCTTCTGGAGCAGGTCCTCGGTCCAGAGCCGGTACATGTTCTCGTTGTAGTGCCCGAGGTGGCCGCTCCTTCGAAAGAGCTCCGGGTCGAAGAGCTGCGGAGTGATGACCTCGTCGTAGCCGTGGCGCTCGTAGAGGCCGCGCACGTAGTCGACCATGCGCTGGTAGACGAACGCGCCCCGCGGCAGGAAGAACGGCATCGCCGGGGCGATCTCGTCGAACATGAAGAGATCGAGCTCTTTGCCGAGCTTCCGGTGATCGCGCTGCCGCGCGAGCTCGAGCAGCTTGAGGTGCTCCTCGAGCGCCGCGGGCGTGGGGAACGCCGTCCCGTAGATGCGCTGGAGCATCGGGTTTCGCTCGTCGCCCCGCCAGTACGCGCCCGCCACGTGCGTCAGCTTCACCGCCTTGAGGAAGCCCGTCGACGGAACGTGGGGCCCCTCGCAAACGTCGACCCACTCGTCGGGCGCTGCGCCGTGTTTGTAGAGGCTCACCTCTTCGCCCGCCGGGATGGCGTCGATGATCTCGACCTTGTAGGTCTCGCCCATCGCCGCGAACATTCGCTTCGCCTCGTCGCGTGTGACGACGACGCGGCGAAACGACGAATTCGCGCGAACGACGTCGAGCATGGCCTGCTCGATCTTGCGCAGATCGTCGTCAGTGAAGCCCCCTCCCGGCTTGTCGAAGTCGTAATAGAACCCGTCGTCGATGGCGGGGCCGATGGTGACCTTGGTGCCGGGGAACAGGCGCTGCACCGCGTCGGCCATCACGTGCGCCGTCGAGTGGCGAATGACGGCCAGCCCCTCGGGGTCGGCCGCACGAACCGGCGTCAGCTCCGCGGCGGTCGCCTCGATCGGGGTGTGCAGATCCACCGTGCGCCCGCGATGGCGAACGGCAATGACGTCCTTGTCGATGGGGCCGGCGGCGCCGAGGATTTCGCGCGGAGTCTTGCGATCGGACATGGGAAAGGGCGAGCCTTATAGCGCAGGGCGCCCAGGCCCGAAACGGGGAGGCCGCTCACGCGCGGGTCATTTGCACCCCGCGACGCCGTTCTTGGCGTTGTCGCGGTCAAACGCGGGCAAACGGGGCAATGCGCTTGACTGGCGATCGGCCTGTGCCTACGGACCGGTGTCTGATGCGTCTCGCGTCTCTCGCCTTCGGTGTGTTCGCCATGTTCGGCTTCTTCGGGCTCTCGGTCACGGCTTGCCACAAGGCCGACGAGGCGTCTTCATCCGGCCCTGGCCAGGCCGCGGCGCCGTTGCACGTGCAGACGGCCGCCGTCTCCGAGCAGCCGATGCCCGAGTACCTGACGCTCACCGGAAGTCTGCACGCGAGCCAGCAGTCGGACATCGCTGCAGATGCGAGCGGCAAGGTGCTCCAAGTGCTGGTCGAGCGCGGGCAAGCGGTCAAGGCCGGGCAGGTCATCGCCACGCTCGACGCGCGCTCGGCCAACCTGAGCGCCACGGCCGCCCAGGCGCAGTCGCACCTCGCGCAGAGCCAGCTCGAACAGGCGCAGCGCGACTGCGAGCGCGTCAAGCACCTGCTCGACACGGGGGCGATCTCGCGGGCGGAGTTCGATCGCCAGACGTCGCAGTGCACCGCGCAGCAGTGGTCCGCCGCGGCGGCGGAGGCGCAGCAGCAGAGCGCCACCAAGCTCGTGGGCGACGCGCGCATCCGCGCTCCGTTCGACGGGATCATCGGCGAGCGCCTGGTCAACGTCGGCCAGTACGTCGACCGCAACACGCGGGTGGCCTCGATCTACCAGCCCGATCCGCTGCGGCTCGAGCTCACGATCCCCGAGGCGAGCCTGGCCTCGATCCACGAGGGGGTCGAGGTCGTGTTCTCCGTGGCCGCGTTCGGCGACGAGCACTTCACCGGCGCCATCAAGTACATCAGCCCCAACGTGCGAGAGACGTCGCGCGACCTCATCGCCGAGGCCATGGTCCCGAACTCCGGCGCGCGGCTCCGGCCGGGCATGTTCGCCGTCGCGCGGCTCGAGCTCGGCGAGAAGCCGAAGACGGTCGTGGCGTCGAACTCGCTGGCCCGCGACGACAGCGCGTCGCGCCTCTTCGTGGTCGGCGCGGATCACCTGATCCAGGAGCGCCTGGTCCGGCTCGGCGAGACCAAGGGCGATCTCGTCGCCGTGCTGAGCGGCGTCCGACCGGGCGAGAACGTCGTCGTGCAACCGGGGCCAGACGTGCGCGACGGCGCACGCGTGGAGTAACGACTCATGCAGTGGCTCGCCGCGCTGTGCGTGAAACGGCCGATCTTCGCGTCGGTCCTCATTCTCCTCATCTGCGTGGTGGGCATCGCGGGATACGTCCAGCTCGGCGTCGACCGCTTCCCCAACGTCGATTTCCCCATCGTCGTCGTGACGACGACGCAGCCCGGCGCCGCTCCCGAAGACGTCGAGACCGAGATCACCGACAAGGTCGAGGAGGCCGTCAACACGATCAGCGGCATCGACGAGCTGCGGTCGATCACGACCGAGGGCGTCTCCCAGGTCGTGATCACGTTCCTCGTCGAGAAGAACGTCGACATCGCGGCCCAGGAGGTGCGCGACCGGGTGAACGCCGCCATTCCCAACCTGCCGAAAGACATCGATCAGCCGACGGTCCAGAAGCTCGATCCCGACGCGTCGCCCGTTCTCTACTTCGCGCTCCGATCGAACGGGCACACGATCCGCGAGGCCACCGAGCTCGCCGACAAGCAGCTACGCCGGACGCTCGAGTCGATCGACGGCGTCGGAGCCGTGCAGCTCATCGGCGGTCGCAAGCGGCAGGTGAACGTCTTCCTCGATCCGATCCGCCTGCGCGGCGCGAACGTGACCGTCGTCGACGTGCAACACGCGATCGCTTCGCAGAACCTGACGACGCCGGGCGGCCGCGTCGACACCGGCCCCGGCGAGCTGACCGTGCGCATTCACGGCCGCGTCACCGATCCGGCCCAGATCGGCGACCTGGTCGTGCGCCAGGAGGCGGGCCATTCGATCCGCGTGAGCGACGTCGGTGAGGTCGTCGACGGCGTCGAGGACGCCGACTCGGCGGCGCTGCTCGACGGCACGCCGACCGTGCTCCTGGCCCTGCGCAAGCAGTCCGGCACCAACACCGTGCAGGTGGCGAACGAGGCCAAGGAGCGGGTCGAGGAACTGAAGAAGTCGCTGCCCGCCGGCTACGAGATCCAGCTGGTGCGCGACGAGTCGGGCGTCATCAAGACGAGCGTCGACGCCGTGAAGGAGCACCTCGTCGTGGGCGCGCTCCTCGCGGCCGTCGTCGTCTTCCTCTTCCTCGGCAACGTGCGCAGCACGATCATCGCCGCCATCGCCATCCCGACCAGCATCATCGGGACGTTCGCGACCATGTGGTGGGCCGGATACACCATGAACACGATCACCCTGCTGGCGCTGGCGCTGGCGGTCGGGATCGTGATCGACGACGCGATCGTCGTCCTCGAGAACATCTTCCGGCACATCGAGGAGAAGCGCGAAGACCCGATGGTCGCCGCCGTCTCGGCGACCAAGGAGATCGGCCTCGCCGTCATGGCGACGACGCTGTCGCTCATCGCGGTGTTCTTGCCGGTCGCCTTCATGGGCGGCATCCCCGGCAAGTTCCTCCGCTCGTTCGGCATGACGATGGCCTTCTCCATCGCGGTGTCGATGCTCGTCAGTTTCTCGCTGACGCCCATGCTCGCGTCACGCTGGCTCGAGAAGCACACCGGCGGCCCCAAGAGCCTCGGCGAGCGCATCGTCGACCGCTTCTACCGCCCGATCGAGCGCGCTTACGGCCACGCGCTCGCGTTCGTCATGAGGCATCGCTGGGTCGTCGTCCTGGCCTGCGGGGCCACGCTCGGCTCGTGCGCGCCGCTTGCGATGGCGGCCAACAAGGGCTTCTTGCCCGTGAACGACGAGGCGCGGTTCCAGGTGCAGGTCCGCACGCCCGAGGGCACGAGCCTCGACCAGACGCGCCTGACCGCCGAGCGCATCGCGCGGCAGATCCGGGACTACCCCGAGGTGAAGCTGACGGTCACGACCGTGAGCGATGACTCGTCGAAGACCCACAACCTGGCGACGCTCTACGTCCTGCTCTCCGATCCGAGCGCGCGCAACGCCTCCCAGAACGACATGATGGACCGCGTGCGACGCGACATCATCTCCAAGCAGTCGGGCGAGCTGCGCATCACGGCCGGCGAGGTGCCGATGTTCGGCGGCGGCGGCTTCTCGACAGCGCGCACGCAGTACACGGTGCGTGGCCCCGATCTCGAGAAGCTCGGAGAGCTCGCGAAGGACGCGACCGACAAGCTGCGAAAGGTGCCCGGCGCCGTCGACGTCGACTCGTCGCTCATCGTCGGCAAGCCCGAGATCGGCGTCTACATCGATCGCGCGCGCGCGGCCGATCTCGGCGTGCAGCCGAGCGACATCGCCAACGCGCTACGCCTCCTCGTGCAGGGGGAGCGGGTGTCGAACTACGAAGAGCGCGCCGAGGAGTACGAGGTGCACGTGCGAGCGGCGCCGCAGTACCGCGCCGACCAGCAGGGCCTGCGGCTCCTCACGGTGCCGTCGTCGCGGCTCGGCTTCGTCGCCCTCGCCGACGTGGTCCAGATGCGCGAGTCGACGGGGCCCTCCCGCATCGACCGCCTGAACCGCGAACGCCAGGTGACGTTGCTCGCGAACGCGGCGCCCGGCTACGGCGATCAGGCGATCTCCGACGCGCTCAAGAAGATCCTCGAAGGCGAGCACCTGCCCGCGGCATACGCGATCTCGCCGACGGGTCAGACCCGGGAAATGGGGCGCGTCTTCACCGCCTTCATCGGGGCGCTCGTGCTCTCGTTCATCTTCATGTACCTCGTGCTCGCGGCGCAGTTCGAGTCGTGGCTGCACCCGATCACGATCTTGCTCTCGCTCCCGCTGACGCTCCCGTTCGCGTTCCTCAGCGTCATCATCTTCAAGCAGGCGATCGACATCTATTCGATCCTCGGCATCCTGGTCCTCTTCGGCGTCGTGAAGAAGAACTCGATCCTGCAGATCGACCACACCAACCAGCTCCGGGCGGGGGGCATGGAGCGCCTCGAGGCCATCCTCCAGGCGAACCGAGACCGACTGCGTCCCATCCTGATGACGACGGCCGCGTTCGTCGCCGGCATGATCCCGCTGGTGTTGTCGCGAGGCATCGGCTCGGGATTCAACCGCGCCACCGCGGGCGTCGTCGTCGGCGGTCA
The DNA here is from genome assembly GCA_937902985.1 of uncultured Myxococcales bacterium. Classification (GTDB taxonomy): domain Bacteria; phylum Myxococcota_A; class Polyangia; order Polyangiales; family Polyangiaceae; genus Palsa-1150. The sequence goes on along the minus strand of CALFNG010000467.1, from coordinate 12,909 downwards.
GGTGCTGTCGCTGCTGCTCACGCTCCTGGCCACCCCTGTCGCGTACTCCCTCTTCGACGACGCCTCGCAGAAGCTGAGCCACGTCTTCCGTCGCCGCGCTCCCGCGCGGGCCAAGACCGAGGCGGATCAGGCGATGCAGACCATCGCCGGGGAGTAGCGCGTTCGCGCGAGACGAGATTGGCCGCAGAGGCGCAGAGAACGCGGAGAGCGAGGGTTCGGAACGCTCGTGGGGCGCGCGCGTCTTCGGATGCTGACCCGCGCCCTCAGAACCCGTACTGGAACCCGATCTCCGGGCCGTACGTCAAGAGCGCCCCCGTGCCGCCGAACGCGGCGTTCACCCGCAGGGCGCCCGTGAACGCAGCGCGCTGCGAGAACTGGTATCGGGCGCCGCCGCCCACGGCCACGAACCAGGGGCCGTTGGTGACCCACACGTTCACGGGCTGGTTCACGGCCGGGTGGCCGGTGGTCGTGTTGAGCGTGACGAAGCTCGCGGCGTGCCCGTCGAACTCCGAGATTCCGAGCGCCGCGAACACGGCCGGCTCGAAGCCCCTGCGCCCGAGCGGATCGTCGCCGAAGACATACGTCGCCCTCGCCTCGACGTGAACCTTGGCCCCGAACGCGTGGTGGTCCGTCACCGCCGCGCCGCTGGTCGGGTACGAATTCACGACGTATCCCAGACGGCCACCGATCAAGATGGACGAAGTGACCGCGTAGTCGACCGCGATCATGGCTCGCAGATCGCCCGGCGCGAGGCCCCCGGTCAGCTGCCCGGCCTTCCCGGACACGAGCGCCGTGTTCTGCGCCGGCCCGCCCGCGGTTCGGACCGGAAAGTCGGACCCGTCGGGGTTCGTGCAGTAGTCGCCGGACGGGTTGGCAGGCGCTCCGGCCTCCGTGAGCTTGCAGAGGTTACTGCCCGAGGGGAGCGAGAGGAAATCCACGGCGCCGGAGACGCCGACCCACCACCGCGCGAACGTGGGCTCGCCGGCCTCCTCGGCCGGGAGCTCCCCCGCTTCGTGTGCGGCGTGGGAGCGCGCCGCCGGAGGCGTGGCCGGGGCGGGGACCGCCTCGTCGGCCGGGGCGGTGTCCTCGCTGCACGTCTGCGGCGCCGCGCGCCCGGGCAGATGCGGCGCATTCGACGCGTTCGACAGCTCTTCCCGGATCGGGACCACGAACGGATGCTTCGGGTCTCCCGAGCTCGCGGCGGCTTCGCCGTTCTCGTCGAAGCCCTGGATCCAGTAGCGCATCGTCCCGGCGGTGACGCTCCCGCACGGGATCAACACTCCCCAGCCGGCGCCAAGGTGCTTCATCTCGATGCGCGACCAGGTCTTCACGCCGGTGCCGGCGTACTTCACGATGACGCGACCGAGCGGTGCGCCGGGATATTCGAGGTATATCGGCAGCGGCGTGTGGGCCTTCTGCTCGGTGGCCGGCGTGTGCACGAAGTCGCCATCGCGGCCCGGAGCGAGAGCGCTCGCCGTGCCGCCCATCAGGACCGAAGCGAGCACCCAGGCGCCCGCGAGGTGCAACGTCCTCGAGGTCATTCGACCGACGCGTCCTGGGGATACATCGGGTAGCCAAGGGCGTTCCCGCACGACGTGCTGTCGGTCTGGCCGGCGAGCCACGACGAGATGCACACGTCCTGATCGTCGCCCGGCGTGATGAGCGTACCGCCCTTGTGGGCCTCGAGGCCGCGCGCCTTGCGCACGAACGTCAGCAGCTCCGGGTGAACCCCGTGGCCGCTGACGACCGCGCTCATGACCGTCGGCTCGAGCCCCACGAGCGAGCGATACGTGGCCTGGTGCTCGGCCACCGTCGTGAAGCTGCCGCCCTGAGCCACGTTGCAGATCGGAAAGGCGTGAGGATCGAGGCGCATGCCGTCGCAGCCCCAGATCCGGAGGTTTCTGCCCGGTTGCCCATGGCAGTCGAGCGAACCGCAGCGATGATCGAGGTAGTCGCCGACGATCCCGAACTGGTCTTCCGAGCCGCTCGGAGCGTCGATGCCAATGCGCTGGTCGGCGGGCACCGACGAGCACGAGGCCTCAGCAAACGCGAGAGCGCCGAGCGCGGCCAAGCTCACGAGTCCGCTGACGCCCACGCTCACGAGCACGGGCAGCTGCGCCAACCCGCGTATCCGATTCGCCCTCATCGCGCGCCTCACGGTCCGGCCTCGGGCAGCGCGCCGGCGACGACGTATACGGGACCGGGCGAGGTGGGACCCGGCGACTGCGTGTGACACGCCGCGCAGGACCCGTCGCGCCCGATGTTCGTCTGCATCTGCTGACTGTTCTGGCCCTGCGTGACCTGCACCGTCGCGGGGAGCGGTGGCGCCCACTGAGCCGGCGTGATGTAGAAGTTGCCGACCCGGTTGGTGATGGCCGTGTAGAACGCGCCGTTGGCATCCTCGATGTGCACGCGTGCACCGCTGGATGGGTTCGTCTCGCCCTGGACCGCGTAGACCGTTCCCGCCATGACGAACCGCGCCGACGCGGGGCCGAGGCCGCCGTGGCATACGAGACAAGGCTGTCCCGGGCGGTGGTTGGGCCCCTTCTGGACGCCGGGCGCCTCGCCGCCGAGCGCCTGAACCTGGTCGTCATGCGATGCGTCGATGCAGCTCGACGCTCCGACCATGGCGAGAGCCGTCGCGAGGGCGACGAGCGTCGAGGTTCCGACCTCGCCGGAGAGGGCTCGCCGCGTCATCAGAACTGCCCTTCGAACCCGAGCGCGCCGAGCATCGCGGTGCGGTGGGTCACGAAGAGGTCGTCGAGGAACGAGGTGTACATGGCGTCGCCGGTCCATTGCAGCGACCACCGCTCGGGCTCGGCGTCGCTCCCGAGGTACCACTTCACGCCGAAGCCGCCCTCGATCGTCCAGAGGGGGCCGAGCTCGCGATCGCCGGTCCGAAACTCGGGCAGGTTCCAACCCGGCGCCGGGCCCGACACATAGGCGCGCTGCCAGAAGCTGACCGCGTTCTGCGCGTGGAAGCGCGCGTGCGGCCAGAGCGCGAACCGGCGCCCGAGGTCGAAGATCCACCGGGCGTCCGACGACGACGCGGCGAGCCCCCACGAGTCGTCGTAGACGCGCTCCTCGAGCCGCAACGTCGAGCCGTCGTAGCGGTGCGCGTACCGTCCCGTCAGCGCCAGGCGCCGGCGGGACAGCGGGAGCTGCTCGAGGGGGCGCTCCGGGAGGCGCTCCTGGTTGACGAGCGCGATCGGCGCGCCGTTGGGGATTCTCGCAGCGACGTCGGCCGCGAACATCGGGATGTAGCGGTACGGCTTGGACTGATCCCCGTTCTCGATCACGACGTCGCCGGTGATCGAGGCCAGCGACTCGCGGTCGACGACGAAGTCCACTCCGCCGTTGAACGAACCCCGCTGCAAGCTGCGGGAGAAGACGCTGAACGGAGTGCACCCGCCGTTGTCGCCGCAGCGACCGGCCGTGTCGTGACTGAAGCCGTAGCCGAAGAACACCGACAGGTTCTTCTCGTCGAAGTCCTTGGTGACGGTCGCGTAGGCTCCATAGGAGAGGTAGTCGGGCTCGCTGGAGACCGAGGTGCCGACGGCCACGCCGAAGTCGTGCGGCTTGTACTCGCCGCTCACGGTCCCGGCCTGTCGCACCTCTTTCCATCGGGACGACGCCGTCGACACGATGTCCACCGAAGCGGCGGACACGACGTCGACCAGATACGTCGCGTGGAGCGAGGCGCCGCTCGCGTCCTCGATCCCGATGGCGACCGACGGGGTGACGACGGTGACGTGATCGCTGTCGTTGTACCCGCCGAGCTCCATCGAGGCGCGCTTGGTGGTCGTGTCTTCGAGCGGAGCGGCGCGCTTGACGTCGGCGCGTGGTGTAGTCGACGCGGTGGTCGTCGCCGACTCGGTGGACGGACGGTCGGGCGCGTCGGGATCCGAGGCGCCTGCCGCCCCGCGGACGACCGTCATGGCCGCGATCGTCGCGAACACGACCAGCCACGACGCAAGGAGGGACCGCGTCGAACGCAGCCTCAGTTGCATCCGCACCCGCTCTCGGAGAGCGAGCCGCCTCCGGTCGCTCCCTCGTGAACCGCGAGCACGTGCGACGCGGCGGGCCCTTCGAGGTCGTCGGCGGTCATCATCGGATGAGCGAGCTTTCCTCGCTCATAGGGGGCCACATGCGTGCAGCCCGCTCCCGCGAGCAGCGCTAGCAGCGCCGTGACGATCCGGACAACCATCGACGCAGGACTCTCGAATCGGCTCTTCGAACCGGTCAGTTGTTCTTCGCCCCGGCTGCCGCCCATGCGTTGAAATCCGCGACGGCCTGCGCGTTGCTCCGCGTACCGCCGGGCGGCATGTTTCCGCCGTACCAGCTCAGGCAAGAGCCCGACGCGGCGAGGAGGGAGCCGGTGCCGTTGATGTATAGCAGGCCGGAGAGCCACGAATACGAGCCCGAGGCCGAGCTCATCTGGTTATGGCAGCGAGTGCAGTTGCCGACGGTCCCGTTCGCCAGGTAGGTCGTGAAGAGCATCGTAAACGTCGGACCGGCGGCCGTGGTTCCGCTGCTCGATCCGCTGCTGCTCGAGCCGCTGGACCCGGAGCTCGACGTGACACCCGAGCTCGACGTGACACCCGAGCTCGACGAACTCGTGACGCCGGAGCTGGAACCACCGCTGGTCGTGCCCGAGCTGCTCCCGGTGCCGCTGCTGGATTTCCCGCTGCTCGACCGGCCAGCGTCGTGCGTCGACCCCCCGCTGCTCGTCGAGCCGCCCTGATTGTCGACGGCGCCGTCGTCTCCGCTGTCGACCGCCTCGCTCCCGTTTCCGGCGTTGGGACCGACGATGTCGCCCGTTCCCCCGTAGGGGCCGCCGAGCGGATCTGAGGCGCCGCCACATCCCGAGGCGACAACCGTGGCGAGAGCGCCAAAGAGCATGACGGAGCGGGTCGACAGGTTCATGGTCGGGTCCTCATACTCGGCCGGCTATCAGGCTCTCGCAACGCCTCCGTGCCCCGAGCGCGCAGAAAACAGGCAACCATCATGGAGTTAGAACGTCGGCGGATAGATCGGCCGCCAGCGTGACAAGCCCTGGAGCGGAGCCCTCGTGCACCCCGCCTGCACCCGCCCACGGATCCCGACGCGGCAGGCGCCATCAGTCGCCCAGAAGACCGCGAATCTCGCGATCGATGTCGGCTTCTTCGCCGTCGTGGAAGCCGACGTGGGCGAACCGCACGACGCCCTCTTTGTCGATGACGAAAGACGAAGGCATGGTCTCGGGCTTGTACTTCCGCGCGATGGCCTTGTCAGCATCCCAGCCCACGGCGAACTTCGCGCCGTAGGTGTCGGCGAAGCCGGGGATCTTGTCCTTGTCTTCGTCTTCGTCTTCGCTGATGCCCACGACGCGAAGCCCGCTTCCCGCATACTTGCGCTGCAGCGCCTCGAGCTTGGGGAAAGACTTCTTGCAAGGCTCGCAGAAGGTGCCCCAGAAGTCGAGCAGCACGACCTGACCGTGGAGGCTCTTCAGCGAGACGGTGGCCTTGCTGCCGGTGACGGTCTTCACCTGAAAGTCGGGAGCGGGATTTCCGACCAGACCGCCCGTGTCGGCGGCCGACTTCGACCCCCTTTCCGGAGACCCGCCGCACGAAGCGGCGCTGGCGACGAGAACTGCAGCTGTGACCTTGGTGATTGAACGCATCGGGTAGCCTCTTGCCGACTTCTTGTTGCCGAGATTGTTGCCGAGAGTCGAGGTGATAGTCACATGATCGGAGTGCAGACGTGCGTCGCCGGGGTGCAGGTGGCCTCTCGCCCGCAGTCGGCGCTCGTCAGGCAGCGCACGCACGCGTGCGCTGTCGAGTCGCAGCGCGCGAGCGGACTCGAACACTGGCGGTCCGAAGTGCACGTGACGCAACGGCCCGAAGACATGTCGCAAGCCGGCCCCGCAGACGCGTCGGAGCAGTCTCCGTCGCTGCTGCAGCACTCGCCCGTCGACGGGTCGCAGACGGTGGCGTCCCCCGCGCAGTCGCCGTCGACCGAGCAGGTCTGGGAGACGTCTGGGGCGCTCGACGCGTCGGAGCCGCTTTCGACGACGGCCACGTCGCCCGGACCTGTCTCGGGGGTATCGTTCGCGGCGTCCGTCGTCTCGATATCGGGCCCGAGGTTGGCGTCGAGCGGGCCGACCGCCGCGTCGCCGTCGAAGTACCAGTTTTGGGGGCCGCACGCTCCGGACGCTCCCGCCGCACTTGTGGCGAGCGCGAAGGCGAGGCATCGGCCGGCACGCGCGCGATTCACCGGGTCTCCGCGAGGATGACCTCCGCCTCGGTGTGCGCGAAGCCATTGGGGTGCTGCGCGAGGTAATCGCTCGCCGCGGCCCGGCACCGCGCGGGCGCCGTGGCGTGCAAGAGACGCATCCGCTCGACCACGGCGCTCTCGGCCAGCGGACTGTTCGGATAGTCCAGCAGGAATCGATCGAAGCCGGCGAGCGCGGTACGCCCGTCGCCGCGGCGCTTGGCGGACATGGCCGAAGTGAAGAGATCGTTCTGGTCGGCCAGCGTTGACCCGGCGGACCCGGCTGAAAGCCCCTGCGCGGCGCTCGAGTGCGGGACTGCCCGGCGCGCCGCGACGGGACTCGGCGCGCTGCGCGTGCAGCCCGCAGGCCACTGTCCTCCCGCGACGATCCGATCCTCGACGCCCGCGTGCCGAACGACGACCACGCCTTCGGTCACCGCGACGCGGGTCTGAGCTCCTGCCCCGCATCCGGCTTCGGACGGGACCACCGAGACGCGGAACCGCGTGCCGCGCACCTCGACTTCGCTGTCCGGCGTGTCGACGATGAAGCGCTCGCCGGGGGTCAGCTTGGCGACGTGCAGATCGATCGCTCCCACCTCGAGGCGCATCACCTGCGCTGCGCCCTCCGCGGCGAGGGTCATGTCGGTGCCCTCGTGGAGGAACGCGCTCGTGCCGCTGGAAAACGAGAGCGTCGCGCTCCCGTCGGCGGGCGTGACGACGCGGCTCCCCGCAGCGAGCGCCCGGCCGTCGTCGAGGGGCTCGAGGTGGGCCTGCGCGCCCGAGACGACGACGCTCGAGCCCCCACCGACGGGGTGCGCGACGATCTGCGGTCCGGCCACCGCTGCCGGCGCGGTCAAGGCCGCGATCGGGGCGGAGCGGTGCGCGAGCTGCATCGCGCCGACGACGGCAAACGCGACCGCGGCGACCGAGCCGCACGCTGCCGCCCACTGGAGCCGTCGCCGCCGGCGGCCTCGGGCGGCCAGACGACGCGTGAGCGCGACGATGGTGCGCGCCCTGTCGCCGGGCTCCGGCGCGGGGGGCGACGCAGGGTCGAGCTCACCGAGAGCCTTGCTCGCGAGCTGCGCGTACCGCGGGTTGGTCACGAGTGGCCCTCCATGGATTCGAGCAGGTCGACGAGCTCGGGATCGTCAGCGATGCGCTCGTGCACTTCGCGGCGACCGCGCACGAGGCGCGTCTGCGCGGCCGACTCCGTCGAGCCCGTGATCTTGGCGATCTCGCGGACGTCGTAGCCGCAGACGTCGTGGAGCACGAACGCCCACGCCTTGCTCTCTTCGATGCCTTCGAGGTGCACGACGACGCGGGCGATGACGTCTCGCATCATGACCTCGCGACCCGTACGCGAGGGTGACCGGGTCCCGGCCAGCAGCTCCGCGTCGAGCGCGCCGAAGAGGCGTCGCTCGGTCTTGCGACGGCGAATGTGCTTGTAGACCATGTGCGCGGCGACCGCGCTCGTCCACGAATCGAGCGACGACTCGCCGCGAAAGGTCCCCACGGTGTCGATGATGGCGATCATCGCGAGCTGGGCCACGTCTCCCAGGTCGGGATCGCGCGCCCCGAGCAGCCGGCGAACCACGCGGTCGACCTGGGGTCGCAATCGATCGTGGAGCGCGGTGGCCGCGGTCGGATCGCCGCGCCGGACCGCCGCCAGGAGCTCGCTGTCGTCGAACGCGAGGGCTGCATGCCCTCGGGGACCCGGTCGCGCACCCGGAGCGGGGCTCGGAACGAGCCACAACTTGTTGGCCGCCAGCGACGCATTCTTGACGGACATCCCAACGTCAGGGTACCCCGAGGGCGTCCGAATCAGGCAGGATCAGAAGCGGAGGCACACCCCGAACTCGGCAACGACGCGAACCGGCGGGATCGTGGCCTTCCGGACCTGCCTCACGTTCACGTACGTGGCGGCCAGCACGTCTTCGAGGCCCAGCCCCACGACCGCGGCGACGTCGGACGAGAAAAGCCAGCCGGCGTCGACGAACGCATCGACGCCCGACAGCCAGCGTGATTGGGTCGCTGGGCTCGGGTCGTCGGAGTCGAAGTGGGTCGCCGATTGACGGACGAGCAGGTAGTCCCCGCGGACCGACAGGTCGATCGGGCGAGACCGCGAGGCCCGCCAGGGATGAAACGCGACGCCCGAAGCGGCGGTGAACGCGAGGAGGCTTGCCTCGGCGGCGTCGAGGCTTCCGGACCGCTCGCTCGCGCCCAATCGAAGCGAAATGGAGGGTACGGGGAACCAGTCGACGGCGACGCCACCCCCGATCGCGCTGGTTCCGCCGATCTCGGCGGCACCGATCGCAAGAACCGCGACTTCGACACGCGGCCGCCGAAGCCATGCCCGAGACGACGTCGCGTCATCGTCCCGCCCGCCGTACTCAGCGGGCTCAGGCGCGGACGCCGACGCCGGTGGAGGTACCGATGAGGACGCGGACGCAGGCCCGGACGCGGACGAAGGCGCGGACGGGGACGCGGACGCGGACGCAGGCCTGGGCGCGGACGCAGCAGGCCTGGGCGCGGACGAAGGCCCGGGCGCGGACGAAGGCGCGGACGGGGACGCAGGCCCGGGCGCAGACGCCGACGCAGGCCCGGGCGCGACCTCCCCGGCGATCTCGGGGAGGATCGAAGCGATCGCCAGCCCGAGGGTTCGTCCGCGCTCCGCGATGGGATCGGACGCGAGGTACGTCATCGAGCGCTCGAGCCAGCGCTGCGTTCGTACCATGTGGACGCGGAGCGTCACCCGTCGACGGTCCACTTCGTCCCAGATGAGCTCCACCACCGCGTCCGGATGGAACGTCCCCTCGGCTGCAAGGGCTGCCTCGTCCGTGGGCTGGCCGCGGGTCTCACGGACATCGACCGTCGCGCCGCCAAGGGCATCGTGCGTCGCGCGGACCATCGCGGACGCCGTAGGGCCCGCGACCTCCCCGGCGGCAACGAGGACGATCAGTGTAACCGGATCGACCATGGTCCCGTAGTGCCATACAGTCTTCTCGACGAGCTGCCTGATCGCAATTCGCTCGCGGCACCCACGCGTACGACGAGCTCACCGACGAGCTCACCGACGAACTCATAGAGCGCGGCGGCCCACTCGCTTCTTTTTGGTAAGATGATGAGAGGCGCCGCGCACACTGGAACTATTCGAATGCACCGGAAAACTTCTCGCACATATGTCGTCCCGGCGCTCTTCCTGGGCGTGCTGTTCGTGGCGCTGCTGATCGCGCCGGGAGCGGCGCACGCGGCCGACGGCGGCTCCGACACCGGCGCGTTCCAGCGCGCGCTGTCGCACGGCGCCTTCTTCGCGCTCGCCGCGAGCTACGTGTTCGGCCTCGCGACGAGCCTGACGCCCTGCGTCTATCCCATGATCGCGATCACGGTCTCGGTCTTCGGCGCCAAGGAGGCCAAGAGCCGCCTTCAGGGAATCATGCTCTCGGCGGTGTTCGTGGCGGGCATCGTTTGCCTCTTCGCGCCGATGGGCGTTGCCTCCGCCATGACGGGCAAGGGCTTCGGCAGCGCGCTCGGCAATCCATGGGTGGTCGGCGGTATCGCCGTTGTCTTCTTCTCGCTCGCCGCCTCCCTCTTCGGTGCGTTCGAGATCGCGCTCCCCGAGAGCCTGAACAATCGTCTGTCGAGCGTCGGCGGAACCGGCTATCGCGGGGCGTTCCTGCTCGGCCTCGTGTGCGGTCTCGTTGCGGCGCCTTGCGTCGGCCCGTTCCTCTTCGGGCTGCTCGGCTGGATCGCGACCACGCGCAACGCGGCGCTCGGCTCGGCGGCGATGGCGCTCTACGGGCTCGGGCTCGGCACGCTCTTCTTCGCGGTCGGCGCCTTCGCCGTGAACCTCCCGAAGGCCGGCGCGTGGATGATGGGGATCAAGTGGGTCGGCGGCGTGTGCCTCGCGTACATGGCGCTCGCTTACATCCGCGACGCGCTGCCCAGGGAGACGCTGGAGCACTGGGTGCACCCCGGGCCGGTCCTCGGCGTCGTAGGGGCCGTTCTCCTCGCGGCGGGCCTCGTTCTCGCGGGCATCCACGTGGCCGGCGAGAAGCGCAAATCGCGCATCGCGCACCTCTCGCGGCCGACCAAGCTCGCCTCGGTGGTCCCGGCGATCGCCGGCCTCTTCCTGGTCGCTACCTGGTGGCAGACGTCGAACGCGGCGATTGTCCCCGACGCGGCGGCCATGGATGGCACCCCGACGAAGGAGCTGAAGTGGGAGTCGAGCGAGTCGGCCGCGCGGGCGCGCGCCGAGTCGGAGCACAAGCCTCTGCTGGTCGACTTCGGCGCGAGCTGGTGCGGCGCCTGCAAAGAGCTCGACGCCAAGACCTTCCCCGATCCGCGCGTTCGCGCCGAGGGCTCGCGCTTCGTGGCCCTTCACGTCGACGCGACCGACGACGACGACCCCGAGGTCGCTCGCGTCCGGAAGAAGTACGGAGTGAACGAGGGCCTGCCCGTGGTGCTCCTCTTCGGCAACGACGGCAAAGAAGCGTTCCGCTTCACCGAGTTCGTTCCGCCCGACCGCCTGGTCAACGCGCTGGCGCAGGTCCGGTGAAGGTCACGGGGTCGCGGCGCCGTCGGGCCGCACGGCGAAGTGAAACGACGCGTCGGCACGGCGCGTCTGCCAGTCGAGCATGTCGACGTCGATGACCCCGTCGGACCGCTGGCTGAAGACGCCGAAGCCGTAGTCTTTGCTCGAGAGCGGCGCGCCGCCATTGCCGATGAGCACTTCGCGCGGACGGGCGCTGTCGTGCCGGTACGTGTGGCTGTGGCCGACGATCGCGAGCGTGTACGGGTGCCGCGCCATCACGGCTTCCGACGGCGCCACGCCCGGCGCCGTGTCCGCCGTCGCCGGCTCGTGGCGAATGACGAACGTGTAAGTCGACGGCCGCGCCATCACCGACTCGAGCCACGCCTCTTGCGCGGTCGACCACGCGTTCGCAGCCACGAAGACGAACTTCGCGGTCCAGGCCGCGTCCTGCGCGGCGACGTCGATCGCGTAGTAAGGAGCGGCCTGACCGATGGGCGCGAGCATCTTGTCGACGAACGCGGCGTACGTCGCCGGTTCGCCGTCAGCCGCGCCGGCGCCGCAGTTCGAGCTCGTGGCGCCGGTGCATTCGTGGTTGCCCATCGCGGGAAAGAGCGCGCCCGCGAACCGCGCGCGAGCCTGCAGGTAGATGTCGAACTGGGGCGCAGCCTGGCTGATCGCCGACGCCCGAGACGCTGACGCGAAGACGTAATCTCCGGTCGAGACCACCATCGGCGGCGAGGGCCGAAGCGCGGCGATGCCCGCGAAGATCGTCGCCACGATCGCGGCGGGGTAGCCGCTCGTGTCGTCTACCGTCGCAGGTCGCGTATCGCCGACCACGGCAAAGAGAAGGCGAGAGAGATCTCCGCCGTCCGGGCCGATCGCCCCGGCGACGGGCGGACCCGGCACATAAGGAACGAACGGTCCCGCTCCGGCCGCCGCGCCGCCATCGACCCCGCGCGTGACCGACGGGGAGAATGGGGTGAGTGCAGTCGCGGTCGCGGTCGGCGAGGGCGAGAAACGACCGTCGTCCGGCGGCTCGTGGGCGCCCTCGGGCAACCCGCATGCGGCGCACGACATGTACGCCGCAAAGGCGGCGCTCGAGAGTGGCTTCGGCATGCCCCCCCATCGACCGCGAACGGAGGCCCGTTGATAAGATTGAGGAGCTCACGGGAGCTGCCCGGGAGTTGGCGGCGCGGACGCGCGAACCGAACGAAAACTCGCTTCTCGCTTCTCGCTTCTCGCTTCTCGCTTCTCGCTTCTCGCTCTCGCTCTCGCTCTCGCTCTCGCGCGAGCGCGAGCGAGCAAGCGAGCAAGCAAGCAAGCGAGCAAGCAAGCGAGCAAGCGAGCAAGCGAGCAAGAGCGAGAGCGAGAGCGAGAGCGGCGAGGGAACGTGTGTGATGATGTGGCGCGCGATTCCAGTAGCAAAGGAAGCCTACGGTTCCAGTGTCGAGAGACGATTCCATACACACTGTTGAGACGCCATTTTCTTGCGCTCAGCGCGTGCGACCGTCCTGAGCGTTTGCCATTCTTCACCAATCCCCTGAAACCTCGGAGGCGCCTGCGTCATGAGTGAAGAACTCTGGTATGTGAAGCTCGCGAACGGCGACGTGCACCGAGTGACCCTCGATCAGCTCGATGGCGCATTTCAGGCGGGCCACATCGACGAGGGCACCATGGTGCTCGCCGCAGGCGCCACGCAGTGGAGCAAGCTCGGCGATCTGGCCGGCCTCGACGATGAGCCGGCCGCTCCTGATCCGGTGCCGCAAGACGTGGCGCCAGCCCCGGTCCGGGCCCCCGCGCCCGTCGTGCAGGCAGCTTACGCGGCACCGGTAGCGGCCTACGCCGCACCTCGCGTTTCGGCGACGCCGCCCTCGTACGCGGCCAACAGCCTCCGGCCGATGAGCATGGACCTCGGCGACGCCGCCGACTACGACATGCCCTTCCGTCGCAAGTCGCGCAAAGGGTGGTTCGTCGCCGTGCTCGCGTTGTTCGCAGTCGCCGGTGGCGGCAGCGTCGCCGCGAGCCGCGGGCACGTCAGCCTCGCGAGCCTTGGTCTGGGTGGCGGCAGCGAGCTCCAGAACGTCGCGGCCGCCGCGGCGCCGCCGCCGGCTTCGCCCGCTGCCGAC
>CALFNG010000466.1 GCA_937902985.1 uncultured Myxococcales bacterium | reverse complement strand
AAGGCGGTCGTCTCGCGTGATGGCCACGCGAGCCCGGGCCCCCACCTCGCCGGCGGGCGCCGCGGCCCGGCCCTCGCCGAGCGCCGAGACGGCTCCGAATGCAACGATCTCGATGGCGCTCACGTCCCTGCACCCTTCCCGCCGACCTCGGTGTTCGTATCCGGGCCCAGACCGGTCGCGTCGGGATCGTCGAAGGCTTCGCGTCGGGGCGGAGCCAGCGCGATCGATTCCAGGCGAAGGTCGACCTCGAGGCCGCTGACCTCGTCGACGTAACGCGCGGAATCCCCGGCCGTGGGCGCCGCCGCGCCGCGGCACTCTTCGACGGTCTCCGCGCGACCGAGCGCGCGGCGCGTCGCTTGGAGACAGCCTCGCCCGCACGCGATCGTGCGGACCTCGACGACCGCGCCACCCTCGCGGAGGATCCATAGTGGACCGCTATCGACACGCGCCGCCGCGATCAGCGTCCCCGTGAGAGGCGTCAGGAACCACCATCGCAAGAAGCCCACCGGCATGTCGGGCGGCTCGTCGAGCCCGCCGCGGCGCACGAGATCGAGCGTAGGCACGGCCACGCGCCACCGCGTGCTCGTGACCCAGGCGTCGAGCATGGTCGCGCCCGCGGCCCCGATGAGCACCATGCGCACGGCCCGGCCCGGCGCGACCGCGATCGCACCACGGCCGTCGACGACCCTGCCGCTCCTCGGGTCGCGCATCGTCACCCGGAGGCCGGCGGCCCACGGGTCCCGGGGCCGAACGCTGCGCTGCCATTCGATTGCGCCTCGGAGCGCCGCCCACCCTTGCGGCGTCGCCACGGGCCAAGGCGCAGACCGAGCCGGCGAACACGAGAGGAGGCTCATCGCCAGCGCGGGCCCGAGCGAGATCGACCACCGCATCCCGAACCTCGCCCCTCCTCGCCTGCTCACACCGCGGCGAGGACGATCGCGTAGCCCCGCCCCTGCGCGACGCCGAGCACGAGAGCCTCGTCGATGCGGCCCGTCGCGATCCGGCCGGCGGCGACGGCCACCGCCACGGCGCCGAGCGCGTCGCTCTCGCCCAGCGCCGGCGCGCAGGCCACGCGAGGGCAGCCGCGCCACGCCGTCTCGGCGACGAGCTGCTCCCCGCTGGGCGTGACGCGGGCCTGCACGACCTCGGAGCGTCGGGCGGCGCGCGGCGCGCGCAGGGCCGCCAGCGAGAGCGCTCGATCTGCGCGCCACTCGAGGACTTGCTCGACGCGCGCGAGGATACGGCCCCCGCGAGCCCGCGCCGCCTCTTCGGCTTCGAGAAGCACCGCCGCGGCCACATCGGCCCGCGCCGCGACCGACCGCACGGGCGCGTCGATGCCGTCGAAGAGACCCGAGAGCACGCGCTCGGCGATGTCGCCCCGCGGCTCCGCGGAGCCTCCCACGACACGCACGGCCTCGCCCCCCGAGACGAGCTGCCAGGCCTGCACCACCGCGCTCTCCCCGCTCGTCGCCAGGTCGGCCGTGCCGAACGCCGGACCGTTCAGGCCGCCGTAGATCGACACGTGACCGACCGCGGCGCTCGGCACGAGATTCGGGAACTCGGCGGGGCTCGCCGAGCGCGGGCCCTTCTGGAAGATGCGGTGCATGAACGCGGCGCACCCGTCGACGCTGCCGAACGAGCTGCCCAGAACGACGCCGACACCGTCGCGCGGGGCCTTCGAGTCGTTCAGCGCGTGCTCGACCGCGACGGCGCCGAGGCACGCCGCCCGATCGAGCCGGCGAGCTCGCGCTGCGTCGAGGAATCCGTCGGCGTCGACGACGGCGCCGGCGTCGAAGCGACGCTCCGGGAGGTCGGCGCACTCGTCGGCCCCGAGCCGCCCGCACGGCCCGAAGACCGCAGCGCCGGTCACGACCACGGCCGCGCCGGCCGCGGTCTGTTCCTCGGCGACGTTCAAGCCCCGGGGGGCCGCCGACGACGGGCGCAGACCGCCACGCCGCTCGCGCGACGGCTCGGCGAACACGAGCACCGTGTCCATTCCGCCGAACCCGAACGCGTTCGACAGCGCCGCGCGCACCCGCGGAACTTCGCGGCCGACGTGCGGCACGTGGAGCAGCTCGAGAGCGGGGTCTGGCTCGTCGAGCCCTCCGGTCGGCACGATCGTCCGTCGCGCGACCACGAGCGCCGTGATGGCCGCTTCGATCGCCCCCGCGGCGCCGAGCGTGTGCCCGATCTGACCCTTGCTGCTCGAGACGGGCACGCGACCGATCTCGCCTCCGAGAGCCCGTGCCAGCGCCACGGCCTCCATGCGATCGTTGGCGATCGTTCCGGTGCCGTGCGCGTTGACGTAGTCGACGTCGGCCGGCGTGAGCCCCGACCGGTCGAGAGCCCGTCCGATGAGCGCCGCCACCACCGCCCCGTCCGGATCTGGGTTCGTGATGTGGTGTGACTCGGACCCGAGCGCCCAGCCGGCGAGCTCGGCGACGGGCGTCGCGCCGCGCGCGCGTGCGCTCGACTCGCGCTCGAGCACGAGAAAGCCCGCGCCTTCGCCGAGCGTCGTTCCCCTCCGCTTTCGATCGAACGGCCGGCAGGGCTCCGGGTCGATCGCCGCGATCGCGTTGAAGCCCGTGAGCGTCAGCCGGCAGAGGCCGTCGCTCCCGCCGGCGACGACGGCGTCGACTTCGCCCGAGAGCAACCACCCCGCGGCGACGATGAGCGCGTTGGCTCCGCTCGAACACGCGCTCGAGAGCGTGCGCACGCGACAGAAGGGCCCGAGGCGTTCGTCGAGGCGATCGCCCGTGGCGGTGAGCGGATGCGAGAGCATGTCCGCGAGGACCTCGCGGCACCCCGGTTCGGCGTGCAGCCGGGCCAGGAGCCGCTCGGTCTCGAACATCCCGCCGGTGGTTCCCCCGACGACGAGCCCGATGCGCCTGGTGGACCGGAGGCCCGCCGTGAGACCGGCCATGCGCATCGCCTCGCCGGCGGCGGACATCGCCATCGCGCTCGTACGCGACCACGCGGCCGTGACGTCGCGCGGTCCGGCCGGGAGATCAACGTCGCGCACTTCGGCCGCGAAGCTTGCCCGCTGGCCGGCCGCGTCGAACAGCGTCACCGGACGGATGGCGCGCTCGCCCTTCACGAGCCGGCTCCATGTGGCCTCGGCGTTCGGTCCGAGGGGGGTCACGAGGCCCAGACCCGTCACGGACAGGGGATCGCTCGCGCGATCGCTCACGCGCTGCGTACCTTTGCGACGTGGTCCGCGATCGCGCGAACGCTCTTGAAGATGGCCCGTGCCTCGTCGCCCTCGGGAATGCGCACGCCGAGCTTCTCTTCGATCGTCATCGCGAGCTGCAGCGCATCCAGCGAATCGAGGCCGAGGCCGGCCCCGAAGAGAGGCGCGTCGTCTTCGATGGTCGCGGGATCTCGCCCCTTCAGGTTCAGCTCCGTGACGAGAAGGCCCTTAATCTGAGAACGCAGCTCGCCGACATTCATCTCAACTGTGGCGTTTAGCACAGGCCGGGCCAACGTCCGCGACGACTGACGTGGCGATCTTGGACCGGTCGCATCCCCGGACGGGAGAGGCGGGCTCCCGACCGACCGGTTCAGACCCCGACCAGTTCCCAGGGCTCGATGGGCTCTTCGTGCGATCGCGCGGGCGTCGGATCGCTGGAAGGTGCCATCGGCGCGCCGAAGCGCTCCATCAGTTCCAGCTGCAGCTCGATGCGCTGTTCGAGCTGCCGGGCATCGTGCCCGATCTCGTTCTCTGAGCCCGCCTCCACGACCGAGACCGTGATAGCCCACGCGGCTGCGGCGAACCCGACGCGCAGCCACCGCGGGATGGGTTTGCGCATCATCTCAAATAAGTCTAAGACCCGACCGCCGGGGCGCCAGCGGGGCAAAGCGCCACGCGACGATTTGTGCGGTTCCCCAGGCACCTTGAGGGTGGCGTGAGATGGGAACGCTTGTGAACTATGCGACGGAGAAGGGGGTCGCCCTCCTCACTCTTACCGACCCTCTGGTGAACGCCTACACGCACGAGATGTTCAAGGAGCTCGACGCCTGCATCCTCGAGGCTCGCTTCGACGACGACGTGCACGTGGTCGTGGTGACCGGGCACGGCGACGAATATTTCTGCGCCGGTGAGAATATTCACATGCTCCGTCAGGCCGACGAGAGCTTCACCTACTACTTCAACCTCCACGCCAACGAGACGCTCCTTCGCCTGGAGAACACGCCCAAGCTCGTTGTGGCCGCTATCAATGGCCACTGTGTGGGCGGCGGCTTCGAGCTCGCGCTCGCATGCGACGTGCGCATCGCGCGGGCCGGCCCCTTCCAGGTGGGCTTGCCCGAGGTGGGGCTCGGGATCATGCCGGGCATGGGCGGGACGCAGCGCCTGCCGCGCCTGATCGGGAAGTCTCGAGCCATGGAGCTCATCGTCGAAGGCGGCAAGGTCTCGATCGAAACCGCGCATGCCCAGGGCCTCGTTCACAAGGTGTGGGCTACCGAGACGCACGACGAATTCATGCGGCTCGTCTTCGACTACGCGCACGACTTTTGCCCGCCGCGGCGCTCGCCGCTGGCGGTGGGGCAAATCAAGCGCGCCATTCAGGCAAGCCTCGAGATGCCCCTCGAGCAAGGGCTTGCGCTGGAGCGCGAGCTACAGCAGCGCCTCTTCGCCTCACAGGATGCGAAGGAAGGGCTCGCCGCGTTCACGCAGAAGCGCGACCCCTCATTCCGGGTTCGCTAGCCACGAGGCGCTCCCGCCCGGGACACCCGATGACGACTGCGGACGTGCGCCCATGCTGCAACATGCCAGTGCGGAGGGATCGCTACGTCGGTGGAAAAGCCGAACCCCAGGGCTGGCCCCGGGGAGCATGCCGGCCGCGAACGCGAGGTCGGGGCCGATCGCGATGGTCGTCGAGCCGCGTGGCGTCCGGACGACCAGGCGTCGTCGTCACCGCGTGCCTCATGAGCGCCCGCGTCCACGACGCCCTGGCCGAGGCCCAGGAGCGCCTCCACGTCCAGGCGTGGGAGCTCCGCTCCCTCGCGCCGCCGCGGCGGACCCGGTAGTCGTTGGGGAGACGGGGATTGGCCGCTGAGGCGCAGAGGACGCGGAGCCGAGGTGGCCGAGGTGGCCGAGGTGGCCGAGGTGAGGTGTCAGCCCACCGCGCGCAGGACCTTGTCGAGGACGTCGACGTCGCGGACGCCTTCGACCTCGGCGCGGTAACTGAGGACGAGGCGATGGCGGAGAACCGGAACGACCAGTTGCCGGATGTCTTCGACGTCGGCCGCGGCTTCGCCGCGCAACGCGGCGCGGGCCTTCGCCGCGAAGACCAGAGCCTGTGGGCCGCGCGGACCGGCTCCGAAGCGCACGAGCTCGCGAACCGCGGGCGGCGCGCTCGCCTCGGTCGGGCGGGTCGCACGGGCAAGCGCCACCGCGAGCTCGATGGCGGCGTCCGTCACCGGCATCCGTGGGACGAGCGCCTGGAGCTCGCGCACGTGGTCCCGCTCGAGAACCCTCGGCACGCTCGCCACCTGGACTCCGGTGGTTCGGCGGGCGATCTCGCGCTCTTCGTGTGCGCTGGGGTAGTCGACGTGCACTTCGAGCAAGAAGCGATCGAGCTGCGCCTCGGGCAGCGGGTACGTTCCCTCTTGCTCGATGGGATTGCGCGTGGCGAAGACCTGAAATGGCTCGGGCAGCGCGTGGGTCTGGGTGCCGACCGTCACCCTGCGTTCTTGCATCGCCTGGAGCAGCGCGGCCTGGGTCTTCGGGGGCGTGCGGTTGATCTCGTCGCCGAGCACCAGGTTGTGGAAGATCGGGCCGGGCATGAAGCGAACGGCCCGCCGGCTCTGCCCCGACGCGTCCGTGTCTTCCTGGAGAACGTCGGTCCCGGTGATGTCGGCGGGGAGCAAGTCGGGGGTGAACTGCACGCGGCCGAACGACAGGTCGAGGGCCTCGGCCAGCGACGCCACGAGCAGCGTCTTGGCGAGGCCCGGAACTCCGACGAGGAGCGCGTGCCCTCGCGCCAGGAGCGCGACGAGCATCAGCTCGATGACGGCGTCCTGACCGACGACCCGGAACGCGATCGCGTCGCGCAGCTTGCGGCTCGCCTCGCGCGCCGTCTCGAGGAGCTCGGCGTCGCTCGGTCGCGCGGCTCGCGTTTCGCTCGTCTCGCTCGAGGGGCCGGGCTGCGCGGGGTCCATGGTCCGGGTCAAGCGTGTCGCACGCGCCTCGCGGCCTGTCAAAAGCTTGAGCCGGTCGCGCAGGCTCACGGCGCAGCTTGCCTCGCTTGCCTCGCTTGCCTCGCTTGCCTCGCTTGCCTCGCTTGCCTCGCTTGCCTCGACGAGCGCGCGCGACTATCACCGCGGAGCGAAAGCCGAGGCGCGCGTTCCCTCGTGTCCGTGAGAATCGAACCGTCCACCGGCGAGACCGTCGAGCGCCCCGAGCCCGGGCTCGCGCGTGGCCGCTTCGAAGCGCCGGCGTGGTTCTTCTACGCGATTCTCCTGGCGACGCTCGCCGGCGCCCTGGCCTGGGCGATCGCGGCGCGAACGAAGCGCCGCCGCAGACTGGACCGACGATGACGAGCGGCATTCCGGCTACTGGCGGTTGAAGAGGGCGGCGAGCGCCTCGGCGAAGTCCGCAGGCGGCGGAGCTTCGAAACGAACGAACTCGCGCGAAGTCGGGTGGATCAACCCGAGGAGCCTCGCATGCAGCGCCTGGTGGCCGAGGCGGTCGGCCAGGTCGCGCAGCTCCGGAGCGCTCGGCGATCGGCCGTAGAGCGGATCGCCGAGGACCGGCGTCCCGCTCTCGGCCAGGTGCATGCGAATCTGATGCGTGCGGCCGGTCTCGAGCGTGCACTCGACGTGCGTTGCCCCCCGGAGCCCGGCGAGGACGCGCACGCGCGTCACGGCGCGCTTGCCCTGCGAGACCCGCGACGTGAAGCGCAACCGGTCTCGGGGGTGGCGGCCATGCATCGTCGAAAACGTCTGCGACTCCGCCACGCCGACGACGATCGCCTCGTACGCGCGCTGGATCGAGTGCGCCTGGAACTGGGCCTTCAAGAACTCCCGCGCCTGAGCATTGCGGGCGACGACCATGACGCCGCTGGTCCCTTTGTCGAGGCGATGGACGATGCCCGGACGGAGGTACGAGCGCGCCCGGCCTTCGCCTTCGCCTCCACCGTCGTCGAGAACGTCACGAGCGAAGAACCCTCTCGCGAGGAGACCGTTGACGAGCGTGCCTCGCTCGTGCCCGCGCGCCGGGTGCACGACGAGCCCCGGAGGTTTGACGACCACGACGATCGCGTCGTCGACGTGAAGCACATCGAAGCGAACGTCCGCGTCCGGCTCGGCAGCGGTCGCCTCGGGAGGAGCCGGCGCTACGCACACTTGCTCGCCCTCGCGCACCGTCGAACTCGCGCCTCTCGGCGCCCCGGCCACGGTCACGCGACCGTCGTCGATCCACCGCTGCACTTCGGATCGCGACACGTCGAGCGACCCGGCGATGAACCGATCGAGGCGACCGCCAGCGGCAGCGCGCGAAACGAGGATCGCGACCGGCTTGGCCGCGCTCACCAGAGCTTGGACTTGATGTGCCCCTTCGCCTTGACGAGGATGTCGACCAGCGCGCGATCGTAGAAATTGCGCGGATAGAGTTCGGGCGACACCCGGCGCTTGTAGAGCGCGCGCCCCTCTTCGATCTCCTCGGCGAGCGATTCGAAGAGGTTGTCGTTCTGGATGCCGCCGACGATCTTGTCTTCGTTGTAGAGGGAGAGGTCGCTGGCGATCGCGCGCGCGAGGCGGCGCGCCGCTTCCTCGGTCTCGATGAGAGGCATGACCTCGATGATCGCGCGGCGTTCCGACCGTGTCAAAGGCCGTTCGATACGACACGCGCGCACGCGCGTTCGACTGCTCGGGAAGGCGTTGGTCTGCCCGCGACGGCTCTGGTACAAGTTCCGGCGCCTAGACCTCTTCTCCAACGCTTCCCCAACGTCGCGGCCGCCCCTCAATGTCCCCCCGCACCATCGCCCAGGCCATCGAAGACGCCGCCAAAGCCGAGCCCAACCGAGGCTTCCGCTTCGTTCCCGACGCGGGCGTGCCCGGCTTCGCGGGGCCTGGCTCGGAGGCGGGCGAAGCCAGCGAGCCGTCGTTCTCGTTCACGGCGATCGAACGCATGAGCGCGCGGTTCGGCGGCGCCCTTCAGGCGCTCGGCCTAAAGAAGGGCGATCGCGTCGCGCTCATTCTCCCGAACAACGACGACTTCGTTCTCTCGTTTCTGGGGGCGATCCGGGCTGGCATCATCCCCGCGCCGATCTACCCGCCAATGGCCCTCGGGCAGCTCCAGGCGTACCTCGACAACACCCGGCACATCGTGGCCAAGAGCGGCGCGCGCGTCCTCGTCACCACGGCCAAGATCAAGCGCCTCCTTGGCACGGTTCAGGCGGCCTGCCCCGCGCTCGAGCAGGTGGTCGCCATCGAGGGCATTCGCGAGTCGAGCGAGCCGCTCCGGGCCGAGAAGATTGGCCTCGACGACGTGGCGTTCATTCAGTTCACGAGCGGCTCCACGTCGCGCCCCAAGGGCGTGACCCTGACGCACGCGAACCTCGCCGCGAATATCAAGTGCATCATGCAAGACGGCCTCCGGAGCGGCCCGGACGACGTCGGCATTTCGTGGCTGCCGCTCTACCACGACATGGGGCTCATCGGCTTCGTGCTGGCGCCCCTCTATCACCTGGTCCCGATCGTCTACATTCCGGCGCTCCTCTTTCTCAAGCGGCCGGTCTCGTGGTTCCAGGCGATCACGCGGCACAGGGGCTCGATCGCGTACGCGCCGAACTTCGCCTACGCGCTCTGCATCAAGCGAATCAAGGCCGCCGAGCTCGAGGACCTGAACCTGTCCACCTGGCGCGTGGCCGGCTGCGGCGCCGAGCCGATCCGTCCCGAGACGCTCGAGGGGTTCGCCAGCACGTTCTCGATGATCGGGTTCCGCAAAGAAGCCCTCTTGCCCTCGTACGGCATGGCCGAGTCGGCGCTCGCGGTGGCATTCACCGAGCTCGGCGAGGGCGTCAAGACGCTCGCCGTCAACGGCCCGCAGCTCTGGGAGCAAGGCCGGGTCGCGGTTGTCTCCGAAGACGACGACCACGCCGTGCGACTGGTCTCGTGCGGGCGCGAGTTCCCCGAGCATACGATCCGCGTGTTCGATCCCGACGACGCGTCGAGCGAGCGGCCGTTGCCCGAGGGCGTCGTCGGCGAGCTCCGGGTCGGAGGCCCCAGCCTGATGCGCAGCTACTGGGAAGACGCGGAGCGCACGCGCGATTCGTTCGCGGGGGGGCTCCTCAAGACCGGCGATCTCGGCTTCATCGAAGGCGGCCACGTCTTCGTCTGCGGGCGCAGCAAGGAACTCGTGATCGTCAACGGCCGCAACTACTACCCGCAAGACATGGAGTGGGAGGCGAGCAAGGTCGCCGGGGTCCGCAGGGGCAACGTGGTCGCGTTCGGGGCGCGCGACCCGAGCGGCGTCGAACGCGATCGCGAGCGCGTGGTGCTGGCCTTCGAGGTGCAGGAACCCGAGCGCATGGGGCAGACGACGAGCCTCGTCGGCGAAGTGCGGCGCGCCGTCCAGGAGGGCATGGGCCTGACCCTCGACGACGTGATTCCCCTTCCGCCTGGCGCTCTGCCGAAGACGTCGAGCGGCAAGCTGCAGCGCGCCAAGACTCGCGAACTCTACGAGACCGGCGAGCTCATGGGCCGCACGGGCGCGCGCGACGTCAAGACCCTTGACGTGGCGAAGCAAGCCGCCATGAGTCAGCTCAGCTACTTCAAGCTGGCCGTTCTCGGCGGACGGAAGCGCAAGGAGTAACCTCACGAACGGAATCGATCGCGAAAGGAAGGGACGTCCATGGCCAAGTCGCTACAGGGAACGAAGACCCATCAGAACCTCAAGGAAGCCTTCGCCGGAGAGTCGCAGGCGAACCGCCGCTACCTGTATTTCGCAAAGGTCGCCGACGTCGAGGGTTACCCCGAGATCGCGGGCAACTTCAAGGAGACCGCCGACGGCGAGACCGGGCACGCCCACGGTCACCTCGATTATCTCAAGCAGATCGGCGACCCGGCAACGGGCCTCCCCATCGGGAATACCGAGAAGAACCTGAAGGCGTCGGTCGCGGGGGAGACCTACGAATACGAGACGATGTACCCGGGCATGGCCAAGTCCGCGCGCGACGAAGGCTTCGACGACATCGCCGAGTGGTTCGAGACCCTGGCCAAAGCCGAAAAGAGCCACGCCGGCCGCTTCCAGAAGATGCTCTCGCTCCTCTGACTCCGAGCTCGCGTCGACAGGGGGAGAGAGAGAAAACGCGCCAATCTCTCCCCTCGTTCTCCAGCGCGGAATCCGATGTCGAAGCTGAATCCGAACCCGAAGCATCCGCCGGCGCTCGACCCGAACGGGGAGCGCTTCTGGGACCCGCGCGATCTCGAGCGCGAGATGCGCCGGATGCTCGACATCTGCCACAACTGCCGGATGTGCGTGGGGTACTGCGGCACGTTCCCGGACGTGTTCGCTCGCGTCGACCGCGACATCGACAGGCGCGGCGCTTCCGGAGCCGAGCTGCTCGGCGCCGTCGATTTCGCGAGCGCGACGGACCTCTGCTGGCAGTGCAAGGTTTGTTATATCAAGTGTCCGTACACGCGTGACGAAGGCCACGAGTGGCTGGTCGACATCCCGCGTCTCTTGATGCGCGAGAAGGCGCAGCGAGCCCGTCGGCTGGGCGTGACCGTCCAGGATCGCGTGCTCGGCGAGCCGCAGCTCCTGGGAAAGGTTACAGCCGGACGCATGGCGCCCGTCGCCAACTTCGTGAACGCGAACCGACTCGTTCGCCGGGCCGTCGAAGCCGTTGCCGGCATCGCGGCCGAGTTCCCGCTCCCGCCGTTCGGCACGCAGAGCTTCGAGAGCTGGCTCGCGAAGCGCGAGCCGCTGCCGGGCGCTGGCTCGCGCGGAAAGGTGGCGCTCTTCGCGACGTGCCTTGGCGACTACAACTTTCCTCGCATCGCGGCCTGCGCTGCGATGGTCCTCGAAAAGAACGGCTGGTCCGTCGTTCGACCCGAGCAGACGTGTTGCGGAATGCCCAACCTCGACGGGGGCGACGTCGATGCGGCGCGCGCCAAGGCACGCGCGAACGTCGAGTCCCTTGCGGCGGAAGTGCGCGCAGGCCACAAGATCGTGTCGCTGCAGCCGACGTGCGGGTACATGATCC
Source organism: uncultured Myxococcales bacterium (assembly GCA_937902985.1). Lineage (GTDB taxonomy): Bacteria > Myxococcota_A > Polyangia > Polyangiales > Polyangiaceae > Palsa-1150. The sequence goes on along the minus strand of CALFNG010000466.1, from coordinate 4,258 downwards.
GGAAAGAGTGGCCCGAGCTCCTCGGAAGCGACCACGCGCGCGCGGTGGCCGCGGCCACGCTCGACGTCATGGAGCTCCTCGAACATCAGCGTCGCGACAAGACGCTCTCGCGCGACTTTGCATCGGGCGCGGGCAAGGTCGCCTACCATGCCGCCTGCCACCTCCGGGCGCAGAAGATCGGGTACCCGGCCGTTCGCGTGCTGAACGCGCTGCCCGACACCGAGGTCGAGATCGTCGAGCAGTGCTCGGCCGTGGACGGCACGTGGGGGATGAAGGCACAGTACTACGAGATGGGGCGGCGCTATGCACGCAAGCTGACGCGCGGCATCGAGGCGATCGCACCGGAGACCGCGGTCACCGACTGCGCCCTCGCCGCGCGCCGCATCCTGGCCGAGAACGGGCTCGCGGCCAAGCACCCGATCGAGGTGATGGCAGAAGCCTACGGGGTGGCCCCCACCTTCTCCTGAAGGGCCGCCCGGGAGGAAAGCTCCAGATGAAGCGCGTCGACCGTGAAGAAGTCCTGGGGCTAGCCGAGTACGAGGGCATACGCGCGCAGTTTCGCGCTCGTGTCATCGGCGAGAAAAAGGTGCGGCGCGTTCCGCTCGGTCCCAGCGCGACCGCCTTGTTCGAGAACCACGACACGATGCTCCTCCAGATCCAGGAGATGCTTCGCACCGAGCGGATCACGCGACTCGCCGCCGTGGCGCACGAGATCGAGACCTACAACGAGCTCGTCGCCGGTCCAGACGAGCTCTCGTGCACGGTGATGATCGAGGTCGTCGACAAGGCCGAGCGCGAAGCGTTCTTGCGCGCGGCGCTCGGCTTCGAGAAGCACGTCTGGCTCGTGGTGGGCGGCGAGCACGTCCGGGCGCGCTCGCTCGATCGCGGAGCGCCGTCGGATCGAACGACCGCGGTGCACTATCTCAAGTTCGAGCTGCCGCCCGCGCTCGCAGACGCGATACGCGCGGGGGCCGCCGGCGAGATCGTGCTCGAAGTCGACCACCCCGCGTACGCCGCGCGTGCTCCCCTGCCCCCGCCCACCGTGGCCTCGCTCGCCGACGATCTGCGCGACTGATCGCGGAGCGCGCCGTCTCGGAGCTCGCGATCAAGCCAAAAAGAAGGCCTCTTCAGCGGGGTGGACGGGGCTCGAAGGCGGCAAGGGTGCTGCTCCCCGGGCCGCGTCGTGCTCCTCCGTTACTCGGGGAATCCACGAGCGGACCGCATGCGAGGAACCGCCTCGAAAGTAGCAATTGTACAAGTATGTTGCTGAGATCATACAACTGCGATACGGACCCGTCATGGGTCGCGGGGCAGAGAAGATGCGTCGGAGGCGAGCCGCCTGGCTCCTCGTGAGCGCGTCGCTTCTCGTCGTGGAGCGAGACGCGCTTGCGTACCGCCCATTCGACGGGACCGACGCAGACGTCGCCGAGTACGGGGCGCTCGAACTGGAGCTCGGGCCGACGCACTACTACCGCGAAGGCGACCGAAATTTCCTCATCGCGCCCGCGACGGTGTTGAATCTCGGCATCGCGAAGGACACGGAGATCGTCGTCGACTTCGACGACTTCGTCGCGCTCGGGGCCCTCGACCCGGGCGAGCCGCGCGTGCGGACGATGGACACCGACGTCCTCCTGAAGCACGTGTTCCGCGAAGGGGTGCTTCAGGAGAAGTCGGGCCCGAGCATCGCGGTCGAGGCCGGACCGCTCTTGCCCGACATTCACGGGACGAGCGCGTTCGGCGCATCGCTCGCCGTGATCGCGTCGTACCGATGGAGCTTTGGCTCGATCCACTGGAACGAGTGGGGCGAGTACACCCGCGAGCACAACTTCAGCTTGTTCACCGGCGTAATCCTCGAAGGGCCGCACGAGTGGACGGTGCGCCCGGTCGCGGAGCTCTTCGTCGAACGCGAGTTCGACGTGGAGACGACGTACTCCGGGCTCGTGGGCGCGATCTGGGCGGTCGATGACGCGTTCTCGCTCGACGTCGGCGTCCGCGGCGCGCTCATCGAGGGCGAGCACGCGGAGGAAGTGCGCCTCGGCTTCACGTGGGCGCTTCCGATCTGGGGGTCGAAGGACGATGCGAAGGTCGAGGGGGCGCGCCGCGCCGCCAGCCCCATGTACACCAGCCTTCGACGATAGTCGTTGCGCGAGGGAACGCCCGTCCTTCGCATCATGCGTCCGACTGGACTCTGAGGCCCGGCGGCATGCGAGTCCAACAGCGCCACGAAAACGGATGTCACGGCGCGCCCCCCAGCGGCGTAACCGCGAAGTCATCGAACAGCACCTGCGAGTCGGCCTTCGACCAGAGGCCGATGCGTCCTGAAGGTACGAAGTCGAGTGTCTTCTCGAAGCGCTTCTGTCCGTCGAGCGTCGCCGAGACCTGCTGTCCTCTGAGCTCGAGGGCGAGCGTGTGCCAGGTCTTCGACGGCGTCGGCACGTTGCGGACATCGTCGACGACCGTCCGCCTTCCCCTCGCTCTCCGAGGCTCGCAAAACAATTGCCGCTGGACGCAGGTGCAATATCGGCAGATGGTCGAGCCCAAAATGACCAACCATCTCGCGCTCGCGCCGCGCCCATCCTGGCCGCCGCGGTCGCCTTTTCCGGCCTTCTCGGGTGCTCGTCCTCGAGCATCTCGGCGGGCCTCCGCCGCCCCCGCCAGCGGCGCCCCGCGCCGCAGCCGCGGTCGCGCACTCGGCGCTCGCGCCCACACCCGTGCCGCCCGGGCGCGCACCGCTTTCCCGCACGAAGATGGCCAGCGGGCCCCCCACGACGGACCATGGGGGACTCGCGTCGAACCGGATGTACGTGCCGTTCCCAGCAGGAAAGTCCTGGGGCTGAAGTCTTGGAACTGACGCATGCCCTCTCGAGGGCGAAGGAGAGCCCGTGAATTGGACACATGCAGTCTTCGGAGCACTCGCGCTGTGTGCGGCATGCGACTCGAAGAGCTCGGGTGCCGCGCAAGGCTCGGGCTCAGGATCGGCCACGGGCAAGCAGAGCCCGTGCGCTCTCCTCACGAAAGAAGAAGTGGGCCAGGTGATGGGAATGGTGATTCCCGAGCCGACCGTCGACGGGTCCGACTGCAAGTACATCGCCGCGAACGCGACGAACGGCAGCGCCATGGTCACGGCCACCTGGGAGAAGACGGAGGCCGAGGCCAAGGCCGACTACGGGGCGACGACGGGCGCCATGGCGGTCGGCGGCCAGCTCACGAAGGGGCTCATGCCCGACGCACCGGGGGCCATCGCGGGGCTGGGCGACGAAGCCTCGTTCGCGATGTACTTCTTGCACGTGCGAAAGGGGAGCGCACTCTTCCAGATCAGCGTCAACTTGCCGAATCGCATGATCGACATGATGAAGCAAAGCCAGGGTGGGCCCGAGAAGTACGCTGCCCTCGTGCTCGAGATGGACAAGACACTGGCGGCCAAGGCGCTACCGCGGCTGTAGCGGGTACTGGAGGCGCTCGCGGACCGTCGACCACGGCCCCCTTGCAAGCTGGGCGACGCTCACGCGGCTGGGTACGATGCCCTTGCGCCACGCGCTTCGCGGTCCGAGCACGCCCGCGTACCGGACGACCGGAATAGCGAGGAGGCGCAATGAGTGCGGCCAGCCTTGCCATGAATAATCGAGCTCGGGCGGAACCCCCTCGACGCAGCCAGCGTACCGTTTGCTTGGTGCGGTACAAGGCCCGTCATGACCCGGAACTTGCCTGTAGGCGACTCGGCCCTCGTGTGCGGAACGCTCGACACGGCGCGGCGCGCGGCGAAGGCGGCCTGCCGGTGTTCATGTACAACTTCAACATGCCGTGGCAGATCGAGTTCGGCCCCGACGCCAACGGCCATGACGATTGCAGCTCGACACCGGCTTCGAGGACCTAGCCGACTTCCGCAAGGAGGAGTACGCGTTCTGGGGCCCGTATTATGAGCTTCACGCCGTCCATCTCGAAGAGACGCTGGTACTGCTCGACCAGGGGTTCGCCGCCCAGTAGCCTTGAATGAACCCGTCCGCCGAGGTGAGGCGGTTGGGCACTTCATACGTTCCCGAAAGTCTCCGACCGGCCCAAACGCTTCTCGAGGTCCAGCATGCTCCGCGTCCCTCCTTCTCTCTTCATGTCGATCGCCCTGGGGGCGCTCACGGTCGCGGCCTTCGCGCCGGGGTGCGGGAGCAAGCCGCCGGGGTTGCAAGGGGGCAACGAGATCACGGGCGGCGACGATGCATCGAGCGGCGCGCCGGGCGCCGGCGGCGGCGGCGCCAGCGGCGGC
>CALFNG010000465.1 GCA_937902985.1 uncultured Myxococcales bacterium | reverse complement strand
ACGCGGACGGCTGCGCCGCCGCTAGCCAGGACGCGGACGGCTGCGCCGCCGCTAGCCAGGACGCGGACGGCTGCGCCGCCGCTAGGCCGCCGTGACGACCCGCCCTCTATCGAGGGCGACGATGGCGTTCGCGACCTCGCTCGCGAATACGCTGTCGTGGGTGCTGAGGACGACCGTGGCTCCCCGGGCCGTCTCTTCGTGGAGGACGCGAACGAGGCGCTCGCAGGCCCCCGCGTCGAGGCCGGTGGTCGGTTCATCGAGGAGGAGGAGCCTGGGCGAGTGGACGAGCGCGCGGGCCAGAGCGACACGCTGGCGCTGGCCGCGCGAGTACGTGCGGAACGCGCGATTCGCGAACGCGGTGAGGTCGAAGCGCTCGGCCGCCCGGATGAACGCCTGGTCGGGGGAGCATCCGTGCAGGGTTGCGGCGAGCTCGATGTTCTGGCGGCCCGTGAGGTCGGGATAACAGAGGGAATCGTGACCCACCCACCCGAGCGTCGAGCGCACGTCACGCCGGCTGCGACCGAGCTCGCCATGGTCGAGCCTGCCCGCCGTGGGCCGGGCCATCGTGCCGACCACGGCGAGGAGCGTCGACTTTCCCGACCCGTTGGGTCCGCGCAACACGGTGATCGCCGACGGCGCCAGCGTGCAGGTCACGTTCACCAGGGCCCGGACGGGGCCGTAGGTCTTGGTCACGCCGTAGAGAGAAATCATCGGAGGCCGCACGGGCTTACTGTGTGATGGCTCAAACGCCTGAAACCACTTATGAAATGGCCAGTCACGCGGCCCAGATGTGGGCGAGTCGCTTCCCCAGCGCTTTCAGGTCCGGGCTGCTCGCCAGCGCGTGAGGGCTCGCGCGCCCGACGTTCGCGACGACCGGTACGGAGAGCAGTCGCTCGAGCTCAGCGCCGTTGTGGCCGGTGGACGAGTCCGGCCGCTCGGGGCAGACGAGGACGATGCCGTTCAGCTCGACGCTGACTGTGCCTGCCGCGCGGTGAGTGGAGAGCACTTCGTGGAGAACACCGAGTCGGTCGGGGGCGACCAGCAGCGTGATGTCCGGGCTCAGGGCGTGCACCAGGTCTGCGTTGACCTCCGTGTCTGAGAGGGGTGTGAAGAGGCCGCCAGGGAGCTCGACGAGAAGGACGTCGGCGTCGGCCTGGGCGGCGTGAATGAGAGGGACGAGGACGTCGAGACGGATCGGCGTCGCGGTCTCCCGAGCTGCCAGATGCGGAGAGAGCGGCTCAGCGAACACGTAGCCGAAGTGTTTCACGTGAAACGACGAGACCCGCTCGAGCCGGGAAGCGTCGGAAACGGTGGCCTCCCTCATCCCGGTCTCGATCGGCTTCACGCCGGCGACGCGCGCGTACTGCCCGGAGAGGGCGAGAAGAAGCGCCTCGGAAAAGTGCGTCTTGCCGATGCCCGTCCCGGTCCCCGCGACGATCAGCAGCCGGCCCGCGCTCACGAAAGACCCCTCCTGACGAGCCCGGCCACAGCCTCGACCGCCCGCCCGATGTCCGCGCCCCGATGGCTGGCGGTGACGGCGAATCGCAGCCGAGCCGTGCCGACCGCGACGGATGGCGGCCGGATGGCTCGAACATCGATGCCGAGCTCGCGCAGCGCTTCCGACGCCCGCACAGCGATCCCCGGATCGCCCAGGACCCAGGGGATCACGTGCGCGAAGCCCATCGGGCGGACGCCCGCTTCCACCAGACCCTCGCGGAACTGCCGGGCCGAGGCGAGAGCCCGCTCGCGGCGCTCCGGCTCGGCGAGCGAAGCCCGAAGGCCCGCGGCCGCGGCGCTGGCCACCGCCGGGCTGAGGCCTGTCGAAAAGACGAACGAGCGGGCGCGATTCCAGAGCCAGGTGACGAGCGACGGGCAACCCGCAACGAACGCCCCGCCGGCGCCGAACGACTTACCGAAGGTCGCGACGAGCGCGTCCGGCTGGACACCGGCAGCGGCGCAGAGTCCCCGGCCCTCCGGCCCGAGGACCCCGAGCGCGTGGGCCTCGTCGACGATGAGCGCGGCGCCGTGGGTGTCGCAGACGCCGCGCAGCGCCGCGAGGTCGGGCGCGTCCGCGTCCATACTGAAGTACGACTCCGTCACGACGAAGGCGCGCCGCCCGCGCCATTCAGCGAGCGCAGCCTCGACCGCCCCGACGTCGAGATGACCGACGATCGCGACGCGCGCCTTCGAAAGGCGCGCGCCGTCGACGATCGAAGCGTGATTGAGCGCGTCGCTGACGATCAGGTCCTCCGGGCCCGCAAGCGCAGACAGGAGGCCGACGTTCGCCGCGTACCCGCTCGTGAAGGCGAGAGCCGAGGGGAGGTTCACGAGGTCGGCCGCGACGTGCTCGACGTCGACGTGGTCGTCGCGTTCGCCCGCCACGAGGCGCGAGGCACCCGAGCCAGACGGACGCGCCGGGGGCGGTCGCGACGCGAGGCCGAGGTAGTCGTTCGAGCAAAACGTCAGCTCGAGTCCCGTTCCCGCACGGGGCCGGGCTCGCAGGAGACCCGCTCGCTCTGTCGCCGAGAGGGCCTCGTCGAGAAAGCGAAGCGCCGGAGGGCTCTCCTGTTTCACGTGAAACACCTACTCGTTGCGGGCTGCCTCGGCGCCCTGGACGGGCTCGAGCGCGTCGTCGATGCGAACGAGGGTACGCCGTAACAGATCGCGGGTGCGCCGCTCGAGGGCCGCCCGCTCGCTGCGAGACTCTTCGACGTCGTGAGCGAGCGCGATGGCCGCGAGCAACATCGCCTGCGCTGGCATGGGTCGGCCCTTCGGGACGATCTCGGCGAGCTTGGCGCCCACGGCCTGGGCCAGACGCTGAAGCTCCTCCTCCGGGGCCGAGCTCACGACGCGATAGCTCTGTCCCGCGATGCGCAGCTCGACTGTGCGGCGGTCCACGCGCCGACAATACCAGGAGCCTCGGGACGTCACCAGCGCACCCTTGGCCTTGGCTCGGCCTGGCTCGCGGGCGAGCTCGGGCGAGGGGCTGAGCCGCCGGCGCGCGCATTCCGAGGTCGATGGTGCCGTGCGCGCCGCGACGAGGCGCCACGCGGCCGCGTTCGCCCAAAGTGAGCGCAAGACCATTCCCACGACCTCTCCGATTCAATGCACGGACATGCGCGGGCGACGTCGCCACGTGCCGCTTCACGTCGCAATAAATCTCCGTTTCAGCGATTTGAACGCCGAGGCTCTGTGGATTCGAGGAGAACGAACGCCTGTCTGATCTCTGCTCCTCGGACGGGGCGGCCCTCAGTGGGTGAGCGCTTCGAAGAGAAAGACAGCGGGGAGCGCCAGCAGTTCTCCGTCGATCTGCAGGCCGAACACCAGGTCGAGCGTGCTGGGCGACGAGGGAAGCCAGCGGCTCTGCACGAAGACGCCCGCGGCGAGGCCGTACCACGAGTGGAAATTGTAGCTTCGGGACCCGAAGAACAGCGTGCTCTCCATGCCCGGCGTCCACGACCGTCCGTCGCCGTCGCGCCAGAAAGCGCCGGCCGAGACCACTAGGGGGAGGTCGTCGCGAACGGGGAGCAGCCACTCGGCGCCCCCGCCCAGGTCGACGTCGTGGAACCCGGCGGTGGCCACGTCGAGATAGGGACCGATCGCCATGTCGGCCCCCCGGCTTCGGAGAAAGAGGACGCTCGCGCGGCCCCCCAGATGGAACGCTCCGCGCAACGGGTCCGGCCCGACCGCGTCTCGAGCCTCGGCCCCGAGGGTGAGACCCACGCTCGCCTGGGGGTCGGCCTGCGCGCGCGGGGCGGGGAACGCCGTCGCCAGGAGCACGGCCCCCGAGGCGATTCGGCCTGCCCTCCGCCGCATCCCTGCGGCGCTCAGTCGGTACCGGTACCCGCGTCGCTGGCGAGCGTGTTCTGGTTCGGCCGGCACACGGCCGCCGAGCAGTTCGTGCAGTCGACGGGGAAGTCCTGCCCGATCGAGCAGGGCACGGAGGTTGACGTCGTGCTCGACGTCGAGTTTCCGATGCAGTTCGGGAACTTGAACTTTGGATTGACGTCCGCAGCGGCGAACGTGACGAGGCACCCGGAGCAGACGGTGATCGGGAACCCGAACTCGTTCGACTCGATCGACTCGCCGCCCAGGGTCGTACCGAAGAATCGCACGTAGGGGATGAGGGTCGTCGTGCGGTCGCCGGTCACCGCGCTCAGCTGGCTCTGCGTAGTCAGGAAATCGACGATCTCCACGCCGATCGGGGCGTACCCCGGGGTCGTGCCCGACGACGGCGGGATGGTGATGCCCACCGGCTGGGTGAACGTCGTGAGTTGAGCTCCATGCACGTCCAGGATCCGGACGACGGCGCCCTGGATGTACGCGAACGACGTCTCGGACTGGGGCTGGTTCGGATCGCCGCGCGGAACAATCTGATTTCCGACGAGGAATTCGGCCGTGTACTTGTCGGTGATGCCGATGTCGAGGACCCCCGACGTGATGTGGAGCTGCGTTGGATCGGGCGTGTACGTGCACACCATCCCCGGCGTCACGAACTGCGGCGCGAGCACTCCGTTGACGAAGATGGTGCTGTCGTCGTGGACGCAGGCCGCGATCAGCGAGCCGGTCGTCGCGATCCCCGCGACCAGCGAAAGCCCGGCCAAGACGTGTCCCCAGACGCGCTTCATCGGAATCCTCCAAGGGGCGCTCGCACACTGGTGCCGCTCGCCCGTCTCACAACCGCTCTAACAACCGAGCCGCAACCGCGTCGACAACAGACGCCGAACCACACAAACGGTACCGCTCCGGCGAACAAAGCGCCAAAAACGTGCCGAAGTCGCCCGCCGGCAGGCCCGGCTGGGCGGGCGGCTAGCCGGGGAGCAGCAGTGCGGCGTGCAATTCGGCGAGCCCGATGCGCTCGACGTGGGAGCGGCCGGCGGCGGTCACCACGGGAAGGCGAACGGCGTCTCGCGAGCGCTTCTTGTCATTCGCGACGAACGGCCACGACGCGGCCACCTCGGAGGGGTCGGCGCGAACCGGGAGGCCCAGCGCCGCGAACAGGTCGCGGGCCCGGTCGACCAGCGCGGGCGGCGTCCAGCCGAGGGCGGCGGTGGCGCGCATCTCGGCCACGGTGCCGAGCGCGACGGCCTCGCCGTGAAGCCAGCGCGCGTAACCTCCGTGCGCCTCGAGCGCATGGCCGACGGTGTGCCCCAGGTTGAGGAGCGCCCGCGGACCGTTCTCACGCTCGTCATCGCGGATGATCCGGATCTTGGCGTCGATCGCCTCGCGCACCACGGGAAGGAGAGCGTCGGTGTCGCCTCGCGCGAGGGCGCGAGCGTTTCGCTCGAGCGCTTCGAGGAGCGGCAGGTTCGTGGCGAGCGCGATCTTCGCGACCTCGGCCAGACCGGCGGCCCGCTCGCGCGCGGGCAAGGTCGTCAGGTGACCGAGGTCGGCGACGACGGCGCTCGGCTGGTGGAACGCGCCGATGAGGTTCTTGCCGACGGGATGGTCGAAGCCGGTCTTGCCGCCGACCGACGAGTCGACCATGGCGAGCAACGTGGTCGGCACCTGAACGAAGCGCACTCCGCGGAGCAGGCACGCCGCCGCGAAGCCCCCGAGGTCTCCGACGACGCCGCCGCCCGCCGCGATGACGACCGCGTCCCGATCGACGCCCCCTCCGAGCGCGGCGTCCCAGATCGTGCTCGCGCTCGCGAGCGTCTTCTGGGCCTCGCCAGGCGCGAGAACGACGCGCGAGACGCGGGCAGCGAGAGGGCGCAGCGCGGCCTCGAGCCTCGCGCCCCGGTGACGCTGCACGTTGGAGTCGCTCACGAACACGATCGACGACGGCGCGCATCGAGCGAGGGCGTCGGTCAGTCGCTCGGGCGCGTCGACGCACACGTCGATCGCGTAGCTTCGCGTCCCGAGAGGAACGACGAGCGGGTCACGCTCCGCGAGCGCCACCACGGCGTCGGCGACGGCCTCGGCGTCGAACGTGTCTGTCGACAGGGCGAGGTGGCACTCGCCGTAGGCCTCGGCGCGATGCGCCAGGAGCTCGCGCGCATGGGCCACGGGGTCTCCTCCGACCATGAGGTTCGGCCGCTGGGCGATCTCGCCGATCCGGCCCGCGACGGTCTCGGGCGACGCCGTCAGGGTGACGACGAGGGCGTGATCCACGGCAAGCCGGCGCGTGCGAGCGGTGGTCACGGTGCCGCCGCCGAACGCGATCACCCGGGGCGTCGGATCGCCCAGAAGGGCCTCGACGAGCGCCCCCTCGCGAGCCCGAAACGCGGATTCTCCCTCCTCGCGCCAGAGATCCGGCACGCGCCGGCCCGTGGCGCGCTCGATCTCGGCGTCGGTGTCGATGAACGCGACGCCGAGGCGCGCGGCGACGCGCGGCCCCACGGTGCTCTTGCCCGTGGCCATGAACCCGCTGATGACGATGGGCCGCGTCGCTTTCATGTCAGTACCCGGCGAGCTGGGCGCGGTAGGTCTCGACGTTCCGGGCGAGCTCGCCGAGCGAGTCGCCGCCGAATTTCTCGACCAGGGCATCGGCCAGGACGATGCACGCCATCGCCTCGCCCACGACGCTCGCCGCCGCGACGGCGCAGACGTCGCTCCGCTCGAAGGCCGCCTCGTAGGCTTCTTTGGTGACGACATCGACGCTGGCGAGCGCCTTCTTCAGCGTCGCGATAGGCTTCATCGCCACGCGGCACACCACCGGCTCGCCGTTGGTGATGCCCCCTTCCAGGCCGCCTGCGCGGTTCGTCGGCCGGGTGAAGGCGTGCCGGGCGCCGTCGTAGTGAATGGCGTCGTGCACCTCGGAGCCGCGGACGCGCGCCGCGCCGAAACCGAGGCCGATCTCGACGCCCTTGATGGCCTGGATGCTCATGAACGCCTGCGCCAGGCGACCATCGAGCTTTCGGTCCCACTGCACGTGGCTACCGAGGCCGGGCATCACGCCGGTGGCGATCACTTCGAAGACGCCGCCCAGCGTGTCTCCCGAGTGCGCGGCCTCGCGGATCGCGTCCTTCATGCGCTCGGCGGAGACCGGGTCGACGCACGCGAGATCGCTGGTTCGAGAGCGCGCGCGGAGCTCGCTCGGCGGCAGGACGGTAGGGGGCGCCGACTCGGGCCCGATCGCGACGACGTGCGCGAAGACGTCGATCCCCACGGCGCGGAGCAGCGTCCGGCACACGGCGCCGACCGCCGTGCGCGGCGCCGTCTCGCGGGCGCTGGCGCGCTCGAGGATGTCGCGGAGGTCGTGCCGGTCGTACTTCAATCCGCCGGCCAGGTCGGCGTGGCCGGGGCGCGGTCGCGTGAGCGCTTCGGGTTGCGCGAGCATCGGGGCCGGTGACATCCGGTCGAGCCAGTTGGTGTGGTCGCGGTTCGGGATCGACATCGCGATCGGCCCGCCGAGCGTCTCGCCGCCGCGCACCCCGCCGATGAACTCGACACGGTCGGTCTCGATCTTCATGCGGCCACCGCGCCCGTAGCCGCGCTGGCGTCGCGCGAGATCGACGTCGACGTCTTCGGCGAGGAGCGCGAGACCCGCGGGCACGCCCTCGACGATCGCGGTCAAGCGCGGGCCATGAGACTCTCCGGACGTGACGAAGCGCAGGCGAGACATCGGGCGCCCAAGTTAGCAAGAAACGGGTGAAAAACGACCGTCCGGCCCTCGTGCTAGGGTCCGCCATGAGCGGGTCGGCGCGCGCCTGCGCCCGCTACGCGGGTGGCGAAGGGGTCGAGACGTGCAGTTTTTCAAGTACGAAGGGCTTGGCAACGACTTCGTCGTCTTCGACACGGGCGACGAATCGCTCGTGACGCCCGAGCGCGCCGTCGAGATCTGCGACCGCCGGTTCGGCGTCGGGGCCGACGGGGTGCTGCTCGTGCTCCCTTCGCGAAAGCTGGGCTGCGATGTTCGTATGCGCGTCATCAACGCGGACGGCTCGCTCCCCGAGATGTGCGGGAACGGCGTGCGGTGCGTCGCTGTGCACGTGGCTCGCGCCAGGGGGCTACGCGACGGGACGATACGCGTCGACACCGACGCGGGGGTCAGTCCGTGCGCGGTCGAAGACGCAGACGGCGAGGGGATCGTCACGGTCGACATGGGCGTCATCCGCCTCTTCGGCGACCGGACGCTCGACGTCGGCGGCAAGAGCGTGTCCGTCACTGTGGCCGACGCGGGCAACCCACACGCGGTGCTGTTCGGCGTCTTTGCGCGCACCGACATCGATCACCTCGGTCCGCGGCTCGCGAAGCACCCCGATTTTCCCCGTGGCACCAACGTCGAGTTCAGTCGCGTCGCCGGCGACGGCATCGACCTCGTCGTCTGGGAGCGCGGCGTGGGCATCACGCTCGCGTGCGGCACCGGCGCCTGCGCCACGGCAGCCGTCGCAGTCTCGAAAGGGTTCGTCGAGAAAGGCCGCCCCATCGCCGTGCGCCTTCCGGGAGGCCGGCTCGACGTCACCCTCGACGAAGCCGGCCACGCCATCATGCGCGGGCCTGCGCGCTTCGTCTTCTCGGGGTCGATCTAGCTTCGGCGTCGCGCCCGCGAGATTGGCCGCAGAGGCGCAGAGTCACGGAGCAGAGATGCCCATCTCGGTCTCCCGACAGCGCGGATGCGCTTCTGCGGCCCATATCGCGTCAGCCTTCGACGATGGTGCCGATCGACTCGCCGAGGACGACGCTCTTGATGTTGCCGCGGGTGGCCATCTTGAAGACGCGGATGGGCATCGAGTTGTCGCGGCAGAGGGTGACCGCGGTCGAGTCCATGACGGCGAGGCGATCGGCCAGGAAGCGATCGAACGTCATGCGCCCGTACATTTGCGCCTCGGGGTGATGGACCGGGTCCTGCGCGTAGATGCCTTCGACCTTGGTCGCCTTGCATAGGCAGTCGGCCTGGATCTCCATCGCGCGGAGGGCGGCGGCGGTGTCGGTCGAGAAGTAGGGGTTGCCGGTGCCCGCGGCGAAGATGACGAAGCGGCCCTTCTCGAGGTGGCGAATGGCGCGCCGCCGGATGTACGGCTCGGCGACCTGCCGGATCTCGAGGGCCGTCATCACGCGGGTGGCGACGCCCGCTTTCTCGAGCGCGTCTTGCAGCGCCAGGGCATTGATGACGGTCGCGAGCATGCCCATGTAGTCGGCCTGGCCGCGGTCCATGCCAGTGCTGGCGCCCTTGAGCCCGCGGAAGATGTTTCCCCCGCCGACGACGATGCCGATCTGCGCGCCCAGCGCGTGAACCTCGGCCAGTTCGGCGGCGGTGGCCCGGATGACCTCTCCGTCGATACCAAAACCACCGTCGCGCCCGCAAAGCGCTTCGCCGCTGAGTTTGAGAACAATGCGCCCATATTTGAGCGCCGGGTGCGGAGGGGGCGGAGCTACCGTATCACCCTCACGCTCGTCGACTTGACGCATCAGCCCTCGACCTCCACGACTACTCTCGCGGCTCCGATGGCGCAATGCCAGACAGGCGATGCGACAGCTTCGTGACGAGGTCCTCCGCACCGTGCGCGCGCGCCACGAGCGTCGCCATTCGCAACTCGCCCTCGGACAGCGCCGGCCACGCCTTCTCGTTCGCGGCTTTCCTTGCGTCGGCGTCGGCGTCGGCGTCGGCGTCTTCGCTCGCGCCCGCACCCGCGCCTTCCCCTGCGTCGGCGCCCGCGCCCTCGCTTTCGTTCGCGCCGCCGGCTTCGCCCGCGATCTCCTCTTGATCGAGGTCGAACCACACTCTCAGCCACGTTGCGTAGATCCGCGCCTCGTCGTCGGCCGCGCCGGTGAGCCGGGTCGCCAGGTCGAAGCCGGCGTCGGCGTCGCCTCGCGCGAGGATGGCCTTCACGAGAACGTGGGTCAGGTAAAGGTCTGCCTCGCGATTGTCGATGGGCGGCATCGCCCGGAGGTCGTCGATCACTCGCGTGAGGTCCCCCGCCGTGCCGTCCGCTCGCCGAAGGTCGGCTTCGACGACAGCGCGGAGCGCGTCGAGCCTCCCCCCCCGCATCAAGGGGGACGTCTTGGCCGTAAAGTCGAGAGCGCCGTCCCGGTCGCCGTCGGCGATGAGCACTGCGGCCGTGCCGAGGGTGGTCGAGGCCAGGCGCACGAAGAACGGCTGCGCCACCCGACGCCGCGCGATGAGCGCGCGAAGGACGGGCGTGCCGGTGCGCGCGGTCCGGAGCTCGCGCGCGAGCCGGGACTCTTCGGCGCGAAGGAGGAACACGAGCACGAGCGACGCGGCCACCGACCCGAGCGCCAGCGGCCCGGCGAAGACGTCGAAGGGGCGGCTCGAATGTGTGAAGAGCAGGATCGCTTCCGCGGCGGCCGCGAGGCCCAGGGCGAACGCCGCGCTCCCGGCCGCCCATCGCAGCGTGGTCGCCACCAGTGGCCGCGACGCGCCCGCTCGCGCTTCCGGCGGCGGAGCCTCCCCCGACGGCTCGGCGACGGCGCGGACCTGTCCCTCGGCGCTGGCCATGGCTCCGGCAGGTTTACCAGGCGCCGCCCGCTCCCCCAAAACAAAGAGCGCCGGCCCGTCTCTCGTAGTAATTCCCCGGGCCTGATGCGCGCGATCGTGGCCCCCGCCCATTCGTTGCGGTCGTTTCCGTGCAATGTGCTGGCGCTCGCTCGCCCTGTCGCGTTGACCCTCGCCTTGACCTTCGCGTCGACCGTCGCGCTCGGCGGAGGCGTGGCGGCCTGTTCGCACCCCAGCGAGTCGCCGGTCGCGCCCGCCGATGCGGGCGCGACGAGCGGGTCGCTGTCGCCCGGAGACGCGGTGCAGGTCCTCGCGCGCGTCGGGGAACACACGATCACGCTCGGCGACTACGTGGCGGCGCTCCAGCACATGGACCAGTTCGATCGCATCAGGTACTCGGCGCCCGCTCGCCGCCGCGAGCTCCTCGGCGAGATGATCGACGTCATGCTCCTGGCCGACGAAGCTCGGGAGAAGGGCTACGACAAGGACCCGACGACGCAGCAAGAGATCCGCGAGGTCCTGCGCGACGCGATCCTCAAGCGAGCGCGCGAGGGCGTCCCGGCGCCCAACGACATCCCGGCGCCTGAAGTGCAGGCGTACTTCGAGGCCAACAAGGTCGAGTTCCACGATCCCGAGCGCCGGCGCGTCTCGGCGATCGTCCTCGGCACACCGGCCTCCGCGGCGGCGGCTCTCGAGGCCGCCGGCAAGGCGACCCCCGAGCAATGGGGCCAGCTCGTTCGCACCCGGTCTCTCGAGCCGCGGGGCGGCGGGAGCGGGAGCGCCAGCGAGGGCCCGCTCGACCTCGCCGGTGACCTCGGTTTCGTGAGCCCTCCGGGCGATCCGCGCGGCGTGAACGCGCGCGTGCCCGACGAGGTCCGTGCGGCCGTCTTCGAGATCGCGAACGTGGGCGACGTGCTGCCTCGCGTGGTGGCGGCGCGGGGGAAGTTCTACGTCGTGAAGCTCGAGAGCAAGACGGCTCCCCGTGATCTCACCTTGCAGGACGCCGAGCGGAGCGTGCGCGTGAAGCTCGCGCAAGACAAGGCGCGGGCCGCCGAAGCCGCGCTCCTCGACGAGCTCCGTAAGCAGTTTCCCGTCGCGATCGACGAGGCGGCGCTGGCGCAGGTCAGGGTCGACGTGAGAGAGGCCGGCGCGCCTTGAAGGCGGGGTCGCTCTTGCCGATGGCCGCGTCCGTGGTGCCTCGCGAAGATGCTCCCGGCCGGGCTCCCGACCGAACGCACGAGGCACACGACTGGCAGTGGCAGCTCCGCCACGCGGTGAGCTCGGCCGACGAGCTCGCGCGCGCCCTCCCGCTCACGCCCGGCGAGCTCGCGGGTGCACGCCGCGCCGAGCACCAGGGGCTGCCGCTCCGCATCACGCCGTACTACCTCTCGCTCGTCGATCGCGACGACCCGAACTGTCCCGTGCGCCGGCAGTGCGTGCCCGACGCGCGCGAAGACGACACCGTGCCCGGCGACCTCGTCGATCCGCTCGGCGAAGAGGCCCACGAGGTCGCCCCTCACCTCGTGCAGCGGTATCCGGACCGCGTCCTCTTGCTCGCCACGGATCGCTGCGCCGTGTACTGCCGCTTCTGCACCCGGTCGCGAATGGTCGGCAATGGCGACGGCGCCGTCTCCCTCGACGCGCTCGCCCCGGCGCTCGCGTGGTTGCGCTCGAACCCGGAGGTGCGTGACGTCATCGTCAGCGGAGGCGACCCGCTGGCGATGGCGACCGACCGGCTCGTGCGCGTCGTCGCGGCGGTGCGCGCCGTCGAGACCGTCGAGACCATCCGCCTCGCGACGCGCGTGCCCGTCACGCTCCCTATGCGGATCACGCCCGAGCTGGTTCAGGCCCTCCGCCCGTACCACCCGATCTGGGTGATGACGCACTTCAACCACCCGAAAGAGATCACGAACGAGGCCCGCGCGGCGTGCGAGCGCCTCGCCGACGCCGGCTTTCCGGTGATGAACCAGACCGTCTTGCTGGCGGGAATCAACGACGACGAAGCCGTGCTGGCCGCCCTCTTCCGGGGGCTCGTTCGGTCGCGCGTTCGGCCCTACTACCTTCTGCAGGCCGACCCGGTGCGGGGCACGGGTCACCTCCGGACGCCCCTCGAGCGAGGCGTGGAGCTCATGGCGCGTCTCCAGGGCCGCGTCTCCGGCATCGCGCTCCCGAAGTTCATCTGCGACACGCCCGGTGGCCGCGGCAAGGTCCCCTTGCAGGCCGACCCCGTGGTCGCGCGGCGCCCCCTCGAAGGGACGACGACGCTCCGCACGTTTCGCGGCGAGTTCGTGGAATACGTCGACCCGCCACGAGCGCCGTCGTGCCCGCGGTCCTGACGCCCGCTCCCCCGGAAGGCACTGGCGTCCGGCGCCGCCGGATCCGATTGACGGGTTCCCCGGCTCTTCCCTAGCCTGCGAAGCTCACCTTGAAGAATCGAGAGCCTTCGCGCCGCCTCGTGCTCTTCCTCGCGCTTGCGATCGCGACGGCAACGACGCCGCTCCACGCGCAGGCGCCACCCGCGCCCGTCACGCCCGCAGCGGCCGCCGCCGCGGCCGCCGCCACCGAGACTGCCGCGGGCGACAAGGCGGCCAAGGCGAAGGACTGGGCCGGCGCGCTCGGTCACTACCAGACCGCCCAGCAAGTCGGCCCCACGGCGCACGGGCAGCTGGGGGTGGCCGACGCGCTCTATCAGCTCGGTCGTCTCGGCGAGGCGTTCGACGCCTACACCGAGGCCCAGCGCACGTTTCTGGCCAAGCTCCCGGGCGCAGACAAGACGCTGGTGACGACCCGGCTCAAAGAGCTCGCGAGCAAGACGGGCGCGCTGTCGATCCACGCCGAAGAGCCCGGGTCCGACGTGGCCCTCGACGGCAAGTCGATCGGCACGTCACCGATCGCCGCGCTCGTTCGCGTGGTCGTCGGCACGCACGAAGTGCGCGTCACCCGGGCCGGCTTCGTTCCCTACATCGGCGCGGCCGACGTTCAGGCCGACGGCAAAGCCGTGATCGACGCCAATCCCCTGGTCCCGCAGACGACGCGAGGGCACGTCGTCGTTCACGCGCTGGGAAGCGAGCCGCTCCGGGTGATCATCGACGGCCTGGATCTCGGCGCCACGCCGTGGGAGGGCGATCTGCCCTCGGGGTCGCACGAGATCACCGGCCGCAGCTCGTCGGCGACCGCGCTCGCGCAGACGATCACGGTCAACGCGGGCGCCAACGTGGCCGTCGATCTCGTCTCATCGGCCACCGCGGCACACCTGCAGGTGCGAACGGACGACGGCAAGGGCCTCGTGTACGTGGACGGCGTGGCCAAGGGCGAGGGCGGCTTCGCCGGCGATGTGGCGCCCGGCTCTCACGTCGTCGTCGTCGAGCGCGACGGCTACGCGCGCTTCGAGAAGACGGTCTCGCTCGGCGAGCGCGAGACCTGGGCCGAGACCGTCGCGCTCAAGGCCATCCAGGCTGCCGTGTCTACCGAAGCGGCGCAGCGGCCCTTCGAGGGGCTCTACGGCGGCTTCGGGCTCGCCGGCCTGTTCGGCCTCGGCGGGGAGGGGACCAACCTCGATACGAGCTGCGGAAACCTGGACGCTTCGGGCTGCGACACGGGCAACGCCGCGGGCGGGGGAATCTACGGCTACGTCGGCTGGACGTGGGACCCGGTCGGCTTCGAGCTGATGCTCGCGGGCTCTGCCGACACCGTCAGCGAGACCGCGCACTTCACGACCACGGGGGCGAACTCCTCGTCGCCCCTCGCGTTCCCCCCGCGCGACGAGAAGTTCACCTTCGCGCGCGTCGGCGGGCTCACCGCGATTCGCGTTCGCGCCACGCTCGATGGGCGCATCGTGCGGGCCACCGTCGCCGGCGGCGTCGGCCTCTCGTACAAGCAGCTCCTGATGAAGCGCGACTCGATGACCACCGACGGCACCAACCGGGTCGACGTGTACAGCCCGACCGGCGACACCAGCGTGTCGTATCTGTCGCCGGCGATCACGCTCGAGGGCTCGGTGCAGATCCGTGTGACGCCCACCGTCGCGTTCACCGCGGGCCTCCTCATGTGGGCCGACAACGCGAGCATCTGGGGCTCGAACACGACCCCGCCGCCGAGCGCGCCCCGACTGCTGGGGGCCGCCGGCCAGACGCCCGTTCCGATCGCCACCCCCGCTTACCAGCTGGCGTCCGGCGCGCAGGTCTTTCTCGGCCCGTTCCTCGGCATGGCCTTCGGCCCTTAGTCGCCTCGCGTTCGAGCGGAGATTGGCGACGGACAGCCGTGCGCGCCTTAGATTGCTCGGAGCGTGCCGGAGCTGCCCGACGTCGAAGTGTACTTGCTGCACTTGCGCCGCCGCGTGGCCGGTGAGGTGCTCGAACGGGTGCGGGTCGCGAGCCCGTTCCTCGTGCGCTCGTTCGATCCTCCGCTGAAGGACGCATCCGGCAGGCGCGTCGTCTCCCTGCGGCGCGTCGGCAAGCGGCTGGTCTTCGATCTCGACGGCGATCTGCACCTCGTCCTCCACCTGATGGTCGCCGGCCGACTGCGCTGGCGACCGCCGGGCGCGCCCGTGCCCGCCAAGGTCGGTCTCGCGGCGTTCGACTTTGCGGCCGGCACGCTCGTGCTGACCGAGGCCTCGACCAAGAAGCGGGCGTCGCTCCACGTCGTGAGGGGGGAGGACGCCGTGAGGGCGCTCGATCCGGGCGGCATCGAGCCGATGGACGCCGACGTCGAGGGCTTCGCCGCGGCGCTCCGTCGCGAGAACCACACGATCAAGCGCGCGCTCACCGACCCGCGCCTCCTGAGCGGCATCGGGAACGCCTACTCCGACGAGATCCTCTGGCGTGCTCAGATGTCGCCGGTCCGGCTGACGCAGAAGATGGCCGACGACGAGATCGCGCGCCTCCTCGACGCCACGCAGGCGACCCTTCGCGAATGGACCGAGCGGCTCGCGCTCGACGTCGGCGACGACTTCCCCGAGAAGGTCACCGCTTTTCGCGACGAGATGGCAGTGCACGGCCGGTACAAGAAGCCCTGCCCGCGATGCGGCGCGCCCGTGCAGCGGATCGCGTACGCCGAGAACGAAGCGAACTACTGCGCGCGCTGCCAGACCGGCGGCAAGCTGCTCGCTGACCGCGGTCTGTCGCGGCTCCTAAAGGGCGACTGGCCCAGGACCCTCGACGAGCTCGAAACGCGCATGCGCCGCGCGAAGGACTCGATGGATCCGCGCGATACGTAGGCCGGCGTGCAGCCGTCTACGGCGTGGTGGCGGTGGCGGCAGCGTCGGGCGTCGACGCGCTGCCGTCGCCGACGACCCCGATGATGCTGCCGGTGGAGGCGTCGCTGGAGCCGCCGTCCACCTGGTCGGCGACGCCGCCCTCGATGGTGATCGGAGCGGACGCGTCGGGGGCGGAGGGGGCGGCGTTGTTCACGGGGGCCGAGCCGGAGCAGAAGATCGAGGCGGACACGGGGATGTCCTGCGCGGGCTGGTGAGCTTGCAGCGCCGCCGCGGCCGACGCCAGGATCCCGTTTCGCAGGTTGTTGCACGACGCTCCGCAGATGCGAAGGCGACCGCTGTCGACGTTCCATCCGTCGACCGCGCTCTGGTTCGCCGCGCTGCAAGCGGGCGCGCGCGGAACGACCGTGGTGGCCCGGCCCGGGATGGTGAACGACAGGCCCACCGTGGAGATGTCCGTTCCGGTCGGGAGTACGTAGTCGTAGATGCACGTTCCGAGCTGCGTGACGAGCTTCGAGAAGTTCGCCGCTTCGGTCTGCGCGGCTTGCATGTTCGTCATCGCCTGGGTCGCGTCGAGCACCTGTACCGCTTGCGGCAGATCGGCCTGCACCTGCTGGAAGAACGTGAGCGCGCCGGTCGGTGTGGCCGTGTCGTGCGCGTCGTCGTCGAGGATCACGAAGTACGTCTGCAGGCTCGGGGTGCCGTTGAACGCCGCGAGGATCTCGCTCTCGAGGGCGGCCTTCACCGTGGGCTGTCCGACGAGCGGCGGGTTGCAGTCGTTCGTGAGGTCGGGCGCGCGATTGACGAAGAACATCGCCGCCGCGATGTTCGGGAGCTCTTTGCCTTTCAGGAACGTGACGAGCTGCGTGTACGCGCCGGCGTCGAGGCGCATGGCGGCCTGGAGCTCGAGGGGGCTGGGCGCCGTCTTCGTGTCCTTGGGTACCCAGTCGTTGAGCTGCTGGGCGATCTGCGACTGCACCGCGCTCGCAAGCCCGAAGGGAATCATCGGCGTGGTTAACGCCGTGGTCGCGCCCGTGCAGTCCGCGGGCTGTCCCGGAAGGAACGTGAAGGCCGCGGACGTGCGCTTGAACACCGGATCGCTGAGCGAGAGGCTCAGCGCGGTAGCCGACCCCATCGGGCCGAACGCGCCAGACATGACGGCCGATTCGTCCATCACGAGATAGAGGGAGCTCTGCGTGGGGGCGAGCGAGACGCCGACGTTGCACGTCTCGTCGCTCGTGATCTCGCCGTTCGGGAGCGCGGGCCCGTTCGTCTGCTGGCCCGCGCAGATCGGGAGGAGCGGCGTCTTCGGTGCGCACAGGTTCGCGACGCGAAGGTCGCTGATCGTGATGTACGTACCGGCGCCGCCCGCCGACGGGTTCGCGGGGGGAGTGCTCGCCGCCTGGACCAGCTTGCAGAGGCCCGGGGCGAGCTTGAAGTACGTCTGCTGCGCGCCACTCGGGCCCGCGTCCGCAGCGCCTGCACCGGCGTCGGACGGAGCGGGTGCGCCCACCAGGGTGAACCCCTCGACGGCGTCCTCGTTGAGGATCTCTTGCTCGCCGCCGCTATTGAACACCGGCTGGGACGCGCTGGTCGGGTTCATCGGCCAGCCGAAGTTCTGGTAGTACGCGCGCACGTTGAGCTGACCCTCCGCGACTGGCAGGCCGGGGATCGACGGGAACGCGTAGACGCAGTTCGCCGCGTCGACGAGCGTCGGAGCGATCGCGAGGCTCTTCCCGCCGTCGGGCTGGTCGCCGAAGCACTGGTGCGGGCTGAAGCACACGTCGGTGCCGTCGACGAGCGACGGGTTGTAGTCGACGAGCGCGCTCTGCACCATCGTGGCATCGACGCACTGGTTGCCTTTGCAGCCCATGGCCCCGTCGCCGCAGTCGGTGTTCCAGCACGAGTACGAGAGCGGCATCGGCACGAAGAGCGTGTGCTGATCGACGAACGACTGGATCGATCGCCGGAGGATGCGCGAGCCGTTGTCGCCCACCGGCGCGTCGCCGATCTCCCGGCAATCGTTGGACGTCATGCAAGGCACTTCGTACCCGCGGACGGTGATGGTCACCACCGTCTCGCCGGACGCGCCCGAGATGACGCCCAGCGTGCTGGGCAGCGTCACCGTGCTGTTCGCGCCGACGTCGTAGGCCCGATCGAACACCACTCCGCCGTTGGCCGTGACGGTCAGGCGGATCGCCTGGAGATCGTGGGGCACGACCACCTGGCTCGAGACGCCCGGCACGAGCTCGGTCGGCTTCGTGGTCGAGCACCCCGAGCCGCTCGCCGTGACCACCGAGACCGCCGCCAGCGCGGCCAACGCGAACGCATCCGCCCGCCACTTGCCCATCGATATTCTCACTTTCAGAAGTGGAGCCCGTGGCTCGCCGTCGTGATGAACGGCGAGAGCGTACCCGAGGTCGGGCTCGGGTCGGTGGGCTTGAACACGAAGTAACCGGCGACGATCCCCCCCGTGACGACCAGGAGCGTGCCGACGCCCCAGCCCACCCAGCTGGCCTTCACCTCGCGGTTGAGCGACACGTTGACCTCGCGCACCTGGTCGTCGGCCACGAAGACCTCGGTCGAGTACGTCTGGTACCCCGGCTTCGTCACGACGAGCTGGTGCCCCCCGGTGGTCGAGATCACTCCGTCGTACGACCCGGCGCCCACGGCCTTCTCGTCGATCGCGATGGCGGCGCCCTCTGGAGCCGTGACCTTCAGCCGACCCTCGTGCCGTTCCTGCGAGAGCGTCAAGACGAGGCTCATCGGTTGCCTGTACTGTACGTCGACCGTCTGGCCGACGGTCACGTATCCATGCGCGCGCGCCTCGATCGTGTGCCGGTCGGCGCCGACTTCACCCTTGAACGGCGCGGGGCCCATGTCGCGTCCGTCGATGAACACGGTGGCGCTCGCCGCGCCGCCGACGGCCACCGACACCAGCGCGGTCTTGTTCAGCGGCTCGATCTTGAAGACCACGGGCGTCTTCGCGCCCGAGGCCACGTCGACCGGCTGCACGGCTTCGACGAACCCCTCCTTGGAGAGCTTGAGCACGTGCTTGCCGACGTCGATGCGAACCGGACCGGGGAAGGGGGTCTTGCCGATGCGGTAGTCGTCGATCGAGAGCGTCGCGTCGGGCTCGTTGGCCGTCACGTCGATCGTCGTCACGAACTGTTGCACGATCGCGACCGCGTTCTTCAGCTCCGTGAGCTCGGTCGCCGAGAGCTGCCCGGCCCCCTCGGTCTGCTCTTTCTCCCAGGCGTCGACGGCGCGCGCGTAGTGCGTGAGGAGCTTCTCGGTGACGCCCACGTTGAAGAGAACCCGCGGGTTGTGCGAGATCTCGTAGGCGCGCTGGAACTCGACGAGGGCCCCGCGGTAGTCGCTGGCGCCGGCCAGCTGCTTGGCGGCGTCCCACGCCTTGCGCGCGGTGTCGGGGAGCTGCGACCGCACGTCGACCGCCGCCGCGGGAGCCGGGGGGGCCGGCGGAGCGGCGAACGCCGACTCGACCGTCAGCGTTGCCGTCATGGTTGCCGTCAGGAGTGTCGGCAGGGTCACGCGAGCCGAGCGACGGAGCACACGGAGCACACGGAGCAGCCGGAGCCTCGGTACGGCGGAACGCGAAGGGGCCATCATCGTCGGTCTCACGGATCAGTGGAGCTTCAGGTCGCCGAGTTGCGTCGGGAGCGCGGCGCCCGGAGGCGTGGCGGGTGGCGTCTCGGGAGACACGCGCGAGGTCGCGGAGCCGCGTGGGACCGGCCGGGTCGGTGCGGTCGCGTGGGCCGACGGTTGCGCCGACGGCGCCGTCGGCGAGACCTCGGGCGCGAGGACGACCGACGGTGCGGCAGGCGCGATCGCTGCGCTCGGCCCGGTGACCGCGCCCGACGCCGGCGGAAGTACGAAGGCGTTCGGGGGCGGAGCGGCGACCATCGGGTCGGTGGTGGCCCTCTCGCTCGCAGGCGCTCCCCGGTGAAGGAACATCAAGCTCGTGCCGGCGATGGCCGCGACCAGGACCGCGGCGATCGCCACGACGAGCCCTGTCCGGCGGGGATGCGCCGTCGGCAGGGCCACGTCCGACTCGCGCGTGACTCCGACCGAGGTCGACGCCGGCCGCAGGGCATCGCCGTCGCTCGCGTACGTGCGCGCTGTGGCCTCGGCCTGCGTGACGCGCACGTCCGCGGCCGCCGGAGTCACGGTGCTCTGCTGGTTCGGCATCCCGCTGCGTCGCCCCGCGCGGAGCCGTGCGAGCACCTGTTGGCTCCGCTCGTCGGCGTAAGGAGCGAGGGCCTCGGCCATGTCGTTGGCCGAGGCGAATCGGTCGTCGCGCTCGCGCTGGAGCGCGCGGTGCACCTGCGCGGCCAGCCCCTCGGGCAGGTCGGGTCGGAGGTTGGAGAGCGGCTCCGGCTCGGTGGTGAAGATCTTGAAGAGGATCTCGGTGAACTCGCCGGTGTCCGCCGTGTACGGCGTTCGCCCCGAGAGCATCTCGTAGAGGATGGCGCCCACGGAGTAGAGGTCCGTCCGGTGGTCGACGTCGCGCGGCGACCGCGCCTGCTCGGGCGACATGTAAAGCGGCGTGCCGAGCGCGCTGTTCGTGCGCGTCAGGTGGGCGCCTTGCCCGTCTTCGGCGGCGCGCACCTTGCTGATGCCGAAGTCGACGAGCTTCACGAAGTCGGGCTCGCCGTCCTTGTCGATCACGAAGCAGTTCGACGGCTTCATGTCGCGGTGCACGATCCCGGCGACGTGCGCCGTCTGCAGGGCCCGGAGGGCCTGGATCGTGAAGTGGACAGCGCGGGCGACCGGCAATCTCGGTCCTTCGCGCTCGAGCAGCTGGCCGAGGTCGCACCCTTCGAGCAGCTCCATGACCAGGTACGGCGCGCCGCTCGGCAGGCGGCCCACGTCGAACACCTTCACGACGTGATCGCTGTCGATCTGGGAGGCGGCGACGCCCTCGTTGACGAACCGCTCGACCGCGCCCGGCAGCGAGAGAACCGCACCGCTCATGAACTTCAGCGCGACGGGAGCCCGCCGGAGGATGTGCGTCGCACGCGCGACGGCCCCCATGCCGCCCTCGCCCAGGAGGTGCTCGACCCGGTACTTGCCGTCGAGCACTTCGCCCGGCTGCGGGTAAGGCGAGATCATTCCGAAAGAGGGCTGCATTCGGGGCGTGGCGCGCGCGGATCGGGGCTAGCCGGCTGCTCCCACGATAGCGGGTAAGTCGACCTGAGCCTAGGGTGCGCACTCGGCCAAATTCGCGATATAGGAACGCACCGATGCCTACGCCGCCGCCTACGCCGCTCACGCTCTCAACGCCCTCAGCGCCCGCGGCCCCGGCCCCATCGATCGCCCCGACCTCTCCGTTTCGGCGCCTCGACGACCTCAACGCCCGCGCGCTCCTCGGGGGCGGCGCCGACCGCATCAAGAAGCAGCACGAGGGCGGCAAGCTGACGGCGCGCGAGCGGGTCGATCTGCTCCTCGACCCCGGCAGCTTCATCGAGATCGGGCGCCTGGTCGTGCATCGCTGCGCCGACTTCGGCATGGACGACCAGAAGATCCCCGGCGACGGCGTCGTCACCGGGCACGGTCTCGTCGACGGGCGCAAAATCTTCGTTTTTGCCCAAGATTTCACCGTCTTCGGGGGCAGCTTGAGCGGCGCGTACGCCCAGAAGATCTGCAAGGTCATGGACCTGGCAATCAAGGTGGGGGCGCCGGTCATTGGCCTCAACGACTCGGGGGGCGCGCGCATTCAGGAGGGCGTCGAGTCGCTCGCCGGGTACGCAGACATCTTCCTTCGCAACACCCTCGCCAGCGGCGTGATCCCGCAGATCAGCTGCATCATGGGGCCGTGCGCCGGCGGCGCTGTGTATTCGCCCGCCATCACCGACTTCATCTTGATGGTCGAGGGGACGAGCTACATGTTCATCACCGGGCCGGATGTCATCAAGGCCGTGACCCACGAAGAGGTCACGAAGGAAGACCTCGGCGGCGCGTCGGCGCACGCGACCAAGAGCGGCGTCTGTCACCTGACGTCGCCCGACGACAAGACGTGCCTCGCGCAGACGCGCGCGCTGCTCTCGTTTCTCCCGTCGAACAACCAGGAGAACCCGCCTTTCAAGGCGACCGAAGACGATCCGCTCCGTGACGTGCCCGAGCTCGACACGATGATCCCGCTCGAGGCGAACCGCCCGTACGACGTGAAAGACGTAGTCCGCGCGGTGGTCGACGAGGGATACCTGTTCGAAGTGGCCGAGGCCTACGCCGCGAACATCGTGGTTGGCTTCGCGCGTATCGGCGGCCGGGCGGTGGGCGTGGTGGCGAATCAACCGGCGATCCTCGCGGGGGTCCTCGACATTCACTCGTCGATGAAGGCCGCGCGCTTCGTGCGCTTCTGCGACTGCTTCAACATCCCGGTCGTGACGTTCGTCGACGTGCCGGGCTTCATGCCGGGCACCGACCAGGAATACGGCGGCATCATCAAGCACGGCGCCAAGCTGCTCTTCGCGTTCGCCGAGGCGACCGTGCCCAAGGTCACCGTGATTCTCCGCAAGGCCTACGGCGGCGCGTACGACGTCATGGCGAGCAAGCACATTCGGGCCGACGTGAACTTCGCGTTCCCCATGGCCGAGATCGCGGTCATGGGTCCAGACGGCGCGGTCAACATCGTTCGCCGGAGCGAGATAATGAAGGCGTCGGACCCCGACAAGACGAGGACCGAGTTCGTCGCCGACTACCGCGACAAGTTCGCCAATCCCTACAAGGCCGCCGAGCTCGGGTTCATCGACGAGGTCATCTATCCGCGCACGCTACGCGCGCGGCTCCACCGGAGCCTCGAGATGCTCCAGGACAAGCGAGACAGCAACCCTCCTCGCAAGCACACCAACATTCCTCTCTGAGGGGGCTCCAGGCCGACGGCGTCGAGGGAGCGTCGAGGGAATCGCGGGGGAAACGAGCCGATGAAGCGCCGCTCGGAGGGGGCGCCCCTCGACGCGGCGAGCCAGCGTCCCCCCAGCGAGGATGGGGAGCTCGAGGGGAGCGCCGGCTCCCCTCGACCAAGATCAATGCACCGTGTACCAGCGGCCGTCGTGCTCCACGAGGGGGATCGAGGGCATGCGCTGGGGGACGTCGTCTTCGGTGGGAGCGCCGGCGGCGGGGTTCTCGCGGAGGGTTCGGGCGGCCTCGATCTCGGCGTCCATCTCGGCCTCTTCGCGGGCCCACTCGGCGAGCTTCGCCTTCGCGACGCGGCGCTTCTTCATCCACGCCGTGCCGGCGAGGCCCGCGATGAGCACCCAGAGGAGGCCTCCCCCGGTCACCATCGGGAGGATGCCGAAGCGGTGGCTCAGCTCTTCGCGCCACTCGTACTCGAGCTTGCGAACGTCGGAACCGTAGGCGTCGGCCAGGGTACGATCGAACGGCACCCCGGCGCGCACCCGCTCGAGCAACGATCCGAAGCGCGCGCGGTCGGCGTCGCGCATCAAGAAGCGCACGAAGTCGGCCGACTCGGCGTAGGCCTCGTTGACCTCGTAGCCGTCGCTCGGAAACCGCACATCGAGGTACGAGAGGGGCAAGAGGTGCTTGCCGAGCGTCGCGTCCCACAGGGTCTTCGTGCGCAGCCAGGGGAGCTCGCCCGACTCGTGAATCGCCAGGCCCTCGTCGAACCAGCGCGGGACGTGATGGCCCGCGACCGCGGTCGACAGGGCCAGGTGCGTCAGCTCGTGCTTGAGGAGCTCGGTCAAGTCGGGCGCGTCCCACGTCTCGGGCGCCTGCAGCGCGAGGAGCACGAGGCTCAACGACGGGTACGCGACGCCGGCGGCGTAGGCGGGCGGCGGCGCGTTCTGCGGTGCGAGCTCCGCCATCTGGTCGGGCCTGCGTGCCACCCGTACCAGCACATGCTCGAGCGTCGGCTGGCCGAAGTCTTCCGAGAGTCGCAGGTGAAACTCGTCGGCCTCGCGCAAGAGCGCTTCGCCGCGCTCGCGGACGCTCGAGGGGAGTTCGATCGCGATCCAGTCGTGGTCGAGGCGGACGAAGTCGGCCGGAAGGGCCGGTAGCTTCGCGGCGTCAGGCTGGACGACGACGCTGACGTCGCGGGGCGGAAGGTCCGGCGGGTCTTCGCCGGCCTGGGCCCGGGCGGGCCCCGCGAGGGCGAAGATCAGGGAGAGCGCGAACGCCAGGGAGAGCGCGGTGACCCAACGAACGAGGCGGCTGCGAGCCATCAGCGAGGTACCTGCACTTCAAGATGGATCGTCGAAGGGCTGCTGTCTCGGGTCGCGAAGTAAGTTGCGCCTCCGGCGAGCGCGGCGGCTCCGATGGCGCCCCAGAACCACACCGACTCGTAGAACGGGCGAGAGGGCGCGGCGCTCGGCTTGTGCGACGTTTCGCGGGTCGCGAGGGCCGGCGTGGGGGTGCCGCCGCCAACGGGTCCCGTGGAGGCGCCCGTGGCCGCGGCCGTGGGGCCGAAGGCGCGCTGGAGCGACCGGGTGGCACCCGACCATGACGGCGCCGACGCCGCGGTGCCTGTAGGACCCGCGGTCGGGCCGTCCGGCGGGTAGGCTGCCGCATCGAACGCGCCCGTGTCCTCGAGAAAGACGCGCGCCGCAGGCTGCCCGGCGTCGACTCGAACGACGAC
This sequence comes from uncultured Myxococcales bacterium, assembly GCA_937902985.1. Classification (GTDB taxonomy): domain Bacteria; phylum Myxococcota_A; class Polyangia; order Polyangiales; family Polyangiaceae; genus Palsa-1150. The sequence goes on along the minus strand of CALFNG010000465.1, from coordinate 337 downwards.
CAGCGCACGAGCAGCGAATCGATGGGCGATGCTCTCGAGCAGCGCACGCGACGGGGCGTCGTCCCCCCGTATAGCCGCGACGGTGTCGGCCAGATCGCGCAGTTCGGCCGCGTCAGTGCTCGCCGCCGCCACTCCGCAAAGGACGCGCGCATGAGCCTCGTCGACGCCGGCGGCGCGCAGGGACGGCTCGGCATACAGCGATCGCGCGAGGGGCCACGCGGCGTCCGTCGCGCCGCCGAGGGCGACGACGGCGAGGCCTGCGAACGCGGGCGCGGACGCGGACGAGGGCGAGGGCGAGGGCGAGGGCGAGGGCGAGGGCGAGGGCGAGGGCGAGGGC
>CALFNG010000464.1 GCA_937902985.1 uncultured Myxococcales bacterium | reverse complement strand
CCGCCCCCCGTCGCGCGCTCCGTCCAGCGGGTCGACGCGTCGCCTTCGGTCATCATCGAGGGCGTCGACCAAGCCACGCTGCCGCCGCCGGCCATGGCGAACGACGACTTCGCGGTCGATATCGACATGTCTCCCATCACGCCTCCGCCTCCGCCCATGGAGGAGGAACCGGCGCCTTCGGCGCGCGAGCCCTCGCTGAGCCAGGAACGGCTCTCGGCCGCGCCGTCCCCGTCGACCGATCCACCGGAAGCGCTGGCCGACGCTGCCGACGTGGGCCCGACGATCGAGCAGGGAGAGGCCCTGGCCGACGAAGTCGACGAAGTCGACGAAGCAAGCCTCGCCGGCGAAGAAGGGCAAGACGAGCCGCCGATCTCGTCGCGGCGTCCCGTCGCGCCGCCGCCCGAGGAGCGCCTTGCCGAGCTCGCGTTCGGTGCCGGAGAACCTCAGCCTCCGCGCCATACGCCGCCACCCAAGTCCGGGCGTCTGCCTGCGCCCCCGTCGATCGACTTCGACGGCGACGTGACCGGCGTTCGCGACGCCGTCGCCCTCGCCGCCGAAGACGACGCGGCGCAGCCGCCGTCGCACGTGAGCCGGGCCGCCGTGCTCACTGCGCGGCCCGCGCGACCGAACCTCGGCTCGAGCTCGCGCGTCGCCGACATCGTCGGGCAAGCGCAAGCCTTTGCTCCGGCCACCTTCCTCGAGCTGCTCGACGCGAGCTTGTCGCTCGGCTGAGGCCGTGGGGAGCCCGATCTTCCGATCGGCTCGCGCTCTCGCGAGACCGCGCATTCGACGACCCGCCTCGGGTCACGGCTGCAGCCAGGTTACCTGGGCGTGATTTAGCCACGTGCGCTGACGACGCGCGAAGACGCGCGTGGCGCGGACGATGGCCGTCTCGAGGTCTTCGACCGCGAGTTCGCCCGACACAGCGGCGCGGACCTGTGCGTAGCCCACGCTCGACATGGCCCGCGCGTCGCCGTAGCCCGCCGCCAGGAGCGCCTTCACTTCTTCCACCCATCCGCGAGCGAGCCAGTCGCGCACGCGAACCGTGATGCGCCCCGTCAACACAGCCGGCTCGCACGCGATGCCCACGAGGCGAGCCGGGTGGCGCGCGCGAACGAAGCCGTGCTCGTTCTGCAGCGCGCTCATCTTCTTGCCCGTCAGCTCGTGCACCTCGAGCGCGCGGCTTACGCGGACGAGATCGTTCGGGTGCAACCGCGCCGCGGCCGGACCGTCGACCTCCCTCAGGAGCGCATGGAGCGCCGGCCGACCCTCGGTCGCGGCGAGGGCGCGATGCCGCTCGCGCGTCGCGGGGTTCCCAGCGGGCGCCTCGGCGAGACCGAAGAGCAGCGCCTTGACCCAGAGGAAGGTGCCGCCGCACACGATGGGCACCCGCCCGCGCGCCCGTATTTCGGCGATCGCGGCTTCGGCGCGCTGGGCCCATGACGCGGCGTCGACGTGATCGAGCGGATCGAGGGCGCCGACGAGGTGGTGGCGCCCGCGCGCCAGCTCCGTTGCCGTGGGCTTGCCCGAGCCGATGTCGAACGCGCGGTAGATCTGGACGCTGTCGGCGCTGATGATCTCGCCGCCGAGGGCCTCGGCCAGCGCGACGGCGACCGACGTCTTGCCGCTGGCGGTCGGCCCGACGATCGCCAGCAGCTCGCCGGGCGAGTCGCGGGCGATACGGAGCGCGCGATCAACGACCGACGCGTCGTTCGAGCTCGTCATAGCCGATGCGCGTGACCACCGGCCGCCCATGGGGGCAGTGACCAGCGAAGTCGATGCCGTCGAGATCGCGAAGAAGCGAGACCGCTTCGGCGCGCGAGATCGCGTCGCCCCCGCGGATGCTGCCGTGGCACGCCATCGTCGCCAGGATGCGATCGGCGGCGTCGCGAAAGGGGCGCCGGTCGGCGAGACCCAGCTCGGCGATGAGGTCGCGCACGATTCGCTCGGGGCGCGCTCGCGCGAGGAGCGCCGGAACCGCGTGGACCGCGACCGCGCTGCCACCGACCGCTCGCAGCTCGATGCCTAGAGCGGCGACCTCGTCGCTGCGCTCCTCGAGGGTGGCGACTTCGGCCGGCAGCAGCTCGATGACGTCGGGCAAGAGGAGCCGCTGGGTGGCGATGGAACGCGACGCGAAGGACCGGCGGAGGCGGTCATAGGTGACGCGCTCGGCCGCGGCGTGCTGATCGAGGACGTAGAGCCCGTCCGCGCCGCTGCACACGAGGAACATGGCGCGGACCTGCGCGAGAAACTCCAGGGAGGCGTAGAACCCGACGCCCTCGAAGAGCCCCGCGCCGGCGAGAGCCCCGACGCCGGCACCGCCTCCCGGTCCTCCCGTAGCCTCCGCGAGCGAGCCCGCGAGGGCACCCTCGACGTGGACACCGAGCTTCCAGGGATCGCGCGCGCCGCCGTCGAACGCGAAGGGGTCCGACGGCGACGGGGCCGCGCTCGACGGTTGAAAGGACGGCCCCCGCGAGCCCATCCATCCTCGTGACCCGCCCAGGGCGGGCAGCGAGAACGCGCTTGCGAGCGACCTGTGAAGCTCCTGGGTGAGGGCGTCGAAGAGCGCGCGCGCATCCGCAAAGCGCACTTCGGCCTTCTGGGGATGGACGTTCACGTCGACCTCGCTCGCCGGGACCTCGATGTACACGACGCCGACCGGGTATCGCCCGGGCTCGAGCACGGAGCCATAAGCCTGCGCGACGGCCCGCGCGAACGCCCGATCCCGGACCGCGCGACCGTTGACCAGCAAATGCAAACCCGTGGCTCCGGCGCGCGCCCTCTCCGGAGGCGCGAGGTGCGCTTCGACGCGCAGCGGGCCCCGCTCACCGGCGCATGCTTCGAGCCTCTCGCTCGCGTCGAAGGCTTGCGTCGCCCGCTCGCGGCGCGAACCGGCGCGAAGCCACTCGCGCGCGGTGCGTCCGTCGCGGACCATGAAGAAGCTGACGTCGGGTCGCGAGAGCGCGGCAAGCAGCAGCGCTTCGGTCACGTGCGCGGCCTCGGTCCCCGTGGACTTCAGGAACTTGCGCCGTGCCGGCACGTTGAAGAAGAGGTCGCGGACCTCGACGCTGGTGCCTTCGGCGGCGCCGGTCGGGCGCGGGCGCGCGATACCCCCGCCTTCGAGGACCACCTCGACGCCTTCGTTCGCGCCGTGGGCCCGGGTCGCGAGGCGCAGACGCGACACCGACGCGATGCTCGGGAGCGCCTCGCCGCGAAAGCCGAACGTGGTGAGCGCGAAGAGATCGTCCTTGTGCCGGATCTTGCTGGTGGCGTGGCGCTGGAGCGCGAGCACCGCGTCGTCTTCGTCCATGCCGGCGCCGTCGTCGGTCACCCGGATGAGCGCGACGCCGCCCCGCTCGAGCTCCACGTTGACCCGCCTGGCGCCCGCGTCGAGCGCGTTCTCGACCAGCTCTTTGACGACACTCGCGGGCCTTTCGACGACTTCACCGGCCGCGATCTGGTTCGCGAGGTCGGTCGGCAGGGTTTGGATCCGCCCCATCGCGCCCGCTATCGCTCCGGGACGGCCTTGCCCGCGGCGTCGAAGAACTCGCGCGACCGGCGGCGGGTCAGCCCGAAGACGATGAGCGTGCTGCTCAGCGTGTCGAGCGCGATGGCGATCGGATATCCGGCGCGGCGCATCTTGGCCGCCGCGCGCAGGATCTCGGCCCGATCGCGCTCCGGAACGCGGTCGTGCGACTCGGCGGCGTCTTCGGCCTCGTGAACGCGGAGATCGGCTTCGAACACATCTCGCAGCAGCCAGTAGCTCGCCGCGTTGGCGCCCGCCTGGGCGACCACGAGCTGCACGAGCGCTGCGCGCGCTGCGCCGTTCCCCCCGAGGGCGCGCACAGCGAAGAGGAAGACGGCGCTCCCGAGCAGGAGCGTCGCGACGCCTAGCGGCCACGCGCGCGACTTCGCCGCGTCGAGCGTCTCGATGTAGGCCTGCACCCGCGACACGACCGCGGCCCGTTCGGCCTCGTCGGCGATGTCGCGACCGACCCCCGAGGTGTCCACGGGGTCGTGGTACGTCACGAACGTCGCCCAGCCCTGGAACGCGCCCGCCGTGCCGAGCGCGAGCGCACCGAACAGCGCCAAGACGAGAAACCAGGGGCGCTTTCGCTGCGGGGCGGCCATTCGCCAGAGCGAAGTAGCATGGATCGGGACGTCGCCGGAGCTGGCCGACGAATCAGAGCTCGAGTGAACCGCGAGTCCCCGATGGGGAGCTCGAGGAGCTGCCGGCTCCCCTCGAACTCGAAGAACCAGACCTCGAGTGAACCGCGAGTCCCGGATGGGGAGCTCGAGGGGAGCTGCCGGCTCCCCTCGAACTCGATCACAGCGTCTCGAGATAGGCCGTCAGATTCGTGATGTCCTGCGACGAGAGCTTGCTCACGTTCCCGTGCAGTGACGTGCCGCAGCCACCGAAGCGATCCGCGATGGTCACGGCGCACCCGTCGTGAAGGAGAGGCGTCCGCCAGCCGACGCCGACGAGCGGGGGCACCTGGAATGCGCCTCCGGTTCCCACGTCCACCGTCGCGTTGTTCGTGAGCTTCGAGCCCGAATGGCACGTCGAGCAGCCGACGTCGGCCCGCACGAAGAGGGCGTGGCCGGCGGCCGCCGCGTTCGGGTCGACCCAGGTGGGGGCCGGGGGCGCCGGGATCGCGTTGACCCAGGCCGAGAGCGAGCCGACCTGAGGAGCCGTCAGGTTCCCGCCGCTCATTCGCACCACGTAGACGTCTTGCACGATGGAGTTGAAGTCGGCCTCGTCGCCCGGCCAGTGGTAGGGCGCCGTTCCGGCGATCGTGCCGCGCAGCGAGGGCGTGCGCCGCCGGTTGCCGTCGAGCGTCCACACGTGCCCGTCGTCGCCGCCTTCGGGATGACACGACGCGCAGGCGAGGAGCGCGCCCGCGTGCATGTGAAAGATCTCGTGTCCCGTGTCTTTGCGAGAAATCGTCGACAGGGGAATCGAGACCGGCTGGCCACCGGCGTCATTCCCGGTCGCCAGCGGAACGACCCAGAGGGCCGCCGGCTCCCGCGTCTGCACGAGGAGCTCGTCGTTCGTGGCGTACGCCACGGCGGTCGCGGCGCCGTCGCCGATCTTGAAGGAGCCGCTGGGGCTGTTCGCCGTGAACAGAAACACATTCTCGACGGCGGCGTTCCCGGTGCCGCTACCGGCGGCGACCGCAGCGAACTCAGCGCCGTCCGGCGACACGGCGACGTCGACCGGCAAGACTCCCGGGAACGCGATGTCCGACGTGACCGTCCCGTCACTGCCGACGACGGTGAGCACCCCCTCGACAGCCCCGCCGGGACCGATTCCCATCGGCGGGAGCGCCGCCGGCGGAGAAAAAAGGATGCCGGAGTCGTCCGTCGGGATCGGGAGGAAGATGCCTCCGCCCCCTCCGCATCCGCCGTAACCGCCGGTCGCCTTCGTGGAGATCGATAGCGTCGACTCGGCCTGGTGCAGCGTGACGATCGAGCCGGACGGGCCCGGAACCGCGCGCCAGATGACGTGCGAGAGGAACCCGGGGGTGCTCGACGGCAGTCCGTCGGTGCGGGCGACGGTCTGATCGCTCGCCATGCGAAGAATCGAGGCCGAACGGAACTGCGTCACCGCGAGGCTGTCGCCCGTGACGATGACGTCGCGAAGATCGCGCTGGACGTGCTGCGTCGTCGCCGCGCCGCCCGCGGCCGGCAGGGATGCGAGCTCGCCCGTTGCGCAGGCGACCCACAGGACGTCGCTCGACGATTGCCAGGCGACCCCGCGAGGGGCAGGGCAGACGGCGCGTCGCTGGAGGACGGTCCCGGCCGACGGATCGACCGTCGCCAGCGTGCCGCTGCCGCGAAGGGCCACGTGAACGCGGCCGGCGCCGTCCTCGGCGAGCCTTCCCGGTTCGTCGCCGGGCTGGAGGGGAATGGTGAACGCCAGGGCGTTCGTCGCGAGGTCGATGACGTAGATGGCGTCGCGATCCGAGTCGGCGGCCACGGCCCTGGTGCCGTCGCGCGTGACGATCAGCGTGCCCCCCGAGATGGGCGGCGGGGGCGTGCTGCACGTGACGGGCGTCCCGAAGTCCGGAACGGGCGCCTGCGGACCGCAGCCGGGGGATGAGACCGTGCCGCCGTCTCCGAAGGGAAACCCAGGGAGCGCGACGCCGCCGCTGCCGTCGCCCGCCAGGCCCGGGGACCCGGTGACGCGCCCACTCGTGCCCGCCCCGGTCTCGGACGTCGCCCGCGCGACGCACCCGCTCGCCAGGGCGACGCCCCCGCAAAGGCCCAGAACGACGGTCTGCCAGATCGCGTCGCGTGATCTCTCGATGAGCATAAAACTCACTTCCCCAGGTTTTGCAGGTTTCCAAGACCGGCTTTCCCGCTCCGGCGCGTCCCCGCATTGCAAAGACTTCGCCGGGCGCCCACGCCGTGGGCTTTGCCGTGATTGCCGACAGTTAGCGACGGTTCGGACCGTGCCGTCCTGTGCCTATGGCCAGGCGACCCGGACTTTTGCGTCGCGATGACGTCTCGGCGGGCTGGTCTCGAGCACCCGCCAGCGCTCGCGAGCGCTGCCCGCTTTCCTCGTCCTTCGTGGGGGGCGGCCGTCGAGACCTAAAGTCGCCTGGCGAATCCCGTGTAAGCGATCAGGGGAGAGCGCGTGAACTCGAAGCGAAGGTCCGGGGGCACGCTGCGGGTCGCGAGCATCGTCCAGAACGCGCGGGAGAACACCGCCGGGGCGGAGCCGTGGAACTCGCAAACCTCGAGGCCGCTCCGGTGGCACATTGCGCGGAGCTCGGCGGGCTTCACGAACAGCCTGAGCACGTGCATGTCGCTCGGGGTGTTCTTGACGAACCATTCGACGCCCTTGATGACGACGAGCCACGCGAGCGCGTTTCGGTTGAAGGTGTGAAAGAAGAAGAGCCCCCCGGGGCGAAGGACCCTCGAAGCCTCTTCGACGACCCGGGCGGGGTCCTCGACGTGCTCGAGAAAGTCCATGGCGCATACGACGTCGAACGACGCCGTGTCGTACGCGAGGGCGAGGGCGTCGCCGAGATCGTAGCGAACGTTCCCCGTCGCGTCGTGCCGCGCGGCCACGGCCAGGCTCTCGGCCGACGCGTCGATCCCCGTGACCAAATGCCCCTCGCGGGCCAGCGCGTTCGCGAGGAAACCCCCGCCGCAGCCGACGTCGAGCACACGCGCCTCGGCGCCGATCGTGGTCGCCACCCGCGCCGCGACCCACGGATTCCGGAGGCGCGACTCGGCGCGCAGGAGCGCGACAGGGTCGTCGTCCGCGGAGTACCAGCGCTCGCCGAGCGTGTCGTAGATCGCGTTGTTCACCGGACGCGTGTCGATCGTCGTGACCATGAAGGCCTCCAAGGCAGGTTCCAGTAGAGGAGCTGGTACGCACCGAACGCGAACGTCATCGCCGCCTGGGCGACGACGAACGTTCGCAGTCCGCGCGCCCAGAGGAGCGCGACCGCGGCGAGCACGATCGGGTGCAGCACGAAGAGAACGGCGTGCAGCCAGTGCTCGCCGGGCGAGCACTCCCGGGCGTGAACCGGCTCGTCTTTCGTGATGAAGAGGCACGAGAACCCGGCCAGCGCGGCATAGACGACGAGCCATCGGGGGGTGGGGAGCGCGACGATCGCCACGCCGAAGCACGCGAGAACGGTGCCGGTGTCGAGGGGGTGCCCGATGCGCTCCCACCGTGAGAGGCCTCGATGCCGGTGAAAGTGCACCTCGTCGAAGAACATCGCCGCCGCCTGGAGCGCCAGCGGCAAGAAGGCCAGCTCGATCACGGCGCGCCCTTTCGCATGACCGCGCCGCACAGGGTCAAGCCAGGACCGAACGCGAGGCTCACCACGGCGCGCCCCTCTTCGACGGCGGGCGAGCGAGCGATCTCCATCCAGATGTGCGGTACCGTCGCCGACGACATGTTGCCGCGCGCGTGGAGCACGCGGCGGCTCCCCTCGATCTGAGCTTCTCGGAGAGCGAGCGCGTCGCGCACCCGATCGAGGATCCTCGGCCCGCCGGGGTGCACCGCGAAGAGCGCCTTGCCGCGCGCGGCCTCATCGAGCCCCGCCTGCTCGCAGAGACGGTCGACGAACGCCGAGACGCTCTTCGCGAGCCGATCGGGCACGTCGCGCGCGAGCGTCATCTGCATTCCCCAGGTCGAACAGATCCAGCTCATCGACCCGGTCGAGTCCGGGACGATCGATTCGCCCTGTGCCAGCAGCGTGAGCGCGGGAGAGCGCCCGTCGTAAGCCGAGGCTTCGGAGACGGCGTAGCGAATGAAGCCATCGGCGAAGAGCGACTGGACCACCAGCTGCTCGGGCTCGTGGAGTCGCGGGTTCATGTGGAGCGAGCACAGCTCGGTGTGCACCACGTCGGCGCGGCGGGAGCGAGCGCTTCGGGGTGCATCGTCGGCGAGCGCGAACCCGCCCGCGATGCGGAGCGCCGGGAACGCCGCGTAGCAACCCATGTGATAGGCGTGCGTCACGCGCGTGCGGTCGCCCCACCCCTTGTCCGCGACGAGCCGCTGAGCGGCGCTGGGCGAGACGTAGCCGGTGCAGGTCACGTGAACGAGGTCGGCCGGCGCGGTGTCTTCTTCGGCGTACAGCCGGGCGACCACCCCGCGCGCGCGGTCGTCGAAGATACGCGTACGGGCGAGCATTCCTTCGCCTTCAGGATGCTCGTCGAGACGATACACGCCCATCTCCGCCCAGCGCGTGTGGCCGCAGTCGTCGAGCTCGTGACCGCGCGACGCGATGGTCTCGGAGCTGCACCCGAAGCGCGCGAGGCGCCGCGCGAATTGATCACGAAACGTGGTCTCGTCGAACGAGCGCCCCTCCGCGCACGCGAGTGTCGCCTCGGCCCGCGCGTGAGCACTGGCGATCCAGGCGAGGCTTTCCGTCTGGGCAATCGTATGTGCCGGATTCACCGATCGAAACTCGCTCAGCACCAGCGGTCGCACCATGACCCGCGCAGGTGCAAGAAGGACGCCTCTCGAGCGTCTGCTACACCGCGCGAACGAAGTCGAGGACGCGCGTCGCGGTGTCGCCCGGATTCTCGAGCGTGAGATCGTGGCCTGCGCGTTCGACGACGCTCCGTTCCGCGCGGGCAATGGCGCCCGCGAGGCCCAGGCAGGCGTCCGGACCGAGGAAGTGATCGCGGTCGCCGGCGAGCACGAGCGTCCGGCCGCGAATACGCGCGAGCTCCGAGCGGGCGTCGTGGCGGAGCGCCGCGATCGCGTGCGCGAGGATGGTCCCGCGTGGCGAAGGGAGGCGCGCCGCCTGGTCGGCGATTCGCTCCGCCTCGGCCGGATGCTCTGCCCTGAATTCGGGCGAGAGCACGCGAAGGACGATGCATCGCTCGGCCTGGTGGGGCTCGTGCGTCATGCACCGTGCGAACCCGAGACCGCGCCGCGCTCCCGCCCGCTCGAAGGCGAGGCCGCGCGCGGCGGTGGATGCGAGGACCAGAGCCAATACCCGCTCGGGCATCGCGATCGCGAAGCGGGTCGCGACCATGCCACCGAGCGAGATCCCGAAGACGTGCGCCCGGCCGACGCCGCGCGCGTCGAGCACGGTGCGAGCGTCGCTTGCGAGGTCACGCGTCGAGGCCCGCGGGGGGCCTCTCGACTCACCGGTCCCGAGCGCGTCGAACGCGATCACGCGATGCTCGCGGGCCAGCGCGTCGGCGAACTCGCCCCAGAGCGCCATGCTCCCACCGAGGGGGCGGATCAGCAAGATCGGCGACAGACGCTCCGGCCCCCGGTCTTCCCAGGCGAGCCCGTTCGTCGTGCCCTTCACGAGCGGGCCTCGAGCGCCATCGCGTCGAGCGCGTCTTGCATGAGGGCTCGGATCCGCTCGCGGACGTCGCGCGCGTCCTCGCTGCCCGCCGGGTACACCGCCGGCAGTACCCGCAGCCGGACCGCGAACGGCAGCGGAAAATACGGGAGCCAGGGGCCGGGCGCGATTCCCCAGGGCAGCGCCAGCGCGAGGGGAAAGCGTTCGAGCCGGGCCCATCGCTTCAAGCCGAGCGCGCGGGCGAGCCGCTCCCCCTCGTGGAAGATGTACGCGCAGCGATGGGCGCCGTGCGCCACGATCGGCACGATGGGCGCCCCCGCTCTCTGCGCAGCGCGCACGAACCCGGCGCGCTCGCCCAGCACGACTTCATCGCGCCGTCGGGCGTGCCGGTACGCTTCGAGGTCTCCGCCGGGATAGACCAGGAAGCTCCCGCCGGCGTCGAGGATGCGGTCGGCGTTCGCGCGTGACGCTCGCACCGCGCCAACGCGCTGGATGGCGCGCCCCAGCGGCGTGACGTGCCGCATGGGGAAGTCGTGCGCGAGCGCGTAGAGAGGCGAGTGAGGCCCGAGCGCCCCCCATAGCGTAGAAAGCGTACACGCAAGGTCCGGACCGAAGATGCCGCCGTTGTGGTTGGCAGCGAAGACGACCGGGCCCATGGGGATGTTCTCGAGCCCGTCGACCCGGAGCCCGAAATACGCGCGAGTCATCGCCCGAGCCGCGGGGAGGATACGCCCGATGAGGGTCGGGTCACGCCGATCGAGGCGATCCGCGTCGAAGCGGGGCAGGGATGCGCCCGTAGTAGGCGACCGCATGGGACGAGACAGTATAGCAGCCCCCCCTCTCGCCCCCAATGCCGTTCATGTAGGCGGAGAGGGAGATGGGCCGCAGAGGCGCGGAGGGCGGAGCTTCTTGCTTGCCCGCCGCGAGAGGGGGACCGGCGGGGGCCTCGAGTGCTGCGGCTGCGCCGGAGGCGACAGCGCGTCGAACGACGTGCGCCCACGCTCGTCGATGACCACCGTGAGCATCACGTCCGAGACCGAGAGCGCCGCGACGCGCGGCCCGTCGTCTTCTTCGTCGGTCTCGGGACTCTGGCGGCGCTCCTCGGGTGGCTCGACGCGAGAACTGGACCGTCTGGCGAGCGCCTCGAAGCGCGGGGTCGCGCGCGCGATCTGCACGACCTCGTGGCTCGAATTCGAACGCGCGGTCCCGCAACTCCTGGGCGCGCTCGGTCCGACCCCCGGCGTCCTGTGCTCGATGCGGGTCGTGGCCCGCGCCGCGCACATCAGTGCAGTCGCACGGGCAGCGACGGCTTCGACACGGCCGCTCTGCGCTTGTCCGGCTCGAGGGCGAACTTGACCGTGAGCGCCTTGATGTCGTCGGGACCGGAGGGGACGAACTTCATCGATGGGTTCTGCGGCCGGAGGCGCTCGTTGCCGGGCTCGTTCGTGGCGATCGTGATGTCGACGTCGTCGCTGGCGGGAACGCTCACGAGCGCGTGCGCCGCCCCGGATTCGTCGGTTCGGGCGACCTCTTTACCCAGGTAGAGGACCGGCAAGCGCGGGCCGTTGTCGGCGCGCACGACGATCACGACGCTCCGGGTCACCGGCGGACACTGGAGATCGTACTCGGGCTTGCGCCCCGGTTCGGACAGACGATGCAGGACGACGTCGGTCGGCAGCGCAGGTGACTGAAAGCCCGGCGGGCAGGACACGGTGAGCGCGACGCGCTCGCCTTCGGAGCCCCGGATGGCGAGCGTGAGAGCGCCGTGGTCGTCGGTCTCCCCCACCCGGCGGCCGAGGAACGAGATCGTCGCGCCAGCGAGCGAGTGCCCCACGTCGCCGTCGACATGGACGACGAGCTCGTAAGGGGCCGACTTGCTCGAGCGCGCACAGGCCGGGACCCCGACGACCGCCGCGAGCGCGCCCGCAACCAGCGAGGCGCGTTCGATCGACCAGACGCGATCAAAGCGAGCGAATGAACGGAGGTGCAACGGTCCGCTCCCGCCGTGCAAGGCGGGTGCCTGGACGAGCGCACGACGAGCGCCTCGCCAGGCGCCCACGAGCGCGCTCCGTCGTTCCGTTCGCGTCGCGCGAGTCGTGCAGTGACGGAAGCCTCGCTCCGACGCGACCTCGCCAGCTCGCAACTTCGGTAACGCAGTGCAACCACTCCCTGACAACCACCGCTTGGCACCTCGGGGTTGGCCGATGGCCGACGCAACCGACGAACGGCCGCAGGAGGGGCGCCAAAGGGCCGCCGCTTCTCGCGCGGCGGCTCGTGGTACATCGCGTGCATTCGTCGCGGTGCGATGCGGCCCCCGATCTCCATCGCCGACCGTGCGCGTTGCCTGCGGAGCGATTGCCGCGGCGCCATCGCGACGGAGTACGCAGTGCTCATCGGGGTCTGCGGCATCGTCGTCTCCGCCGCGCTGGTCACTCTGGGGCCGCCGCTGGTTGCTTCGTATCAGGCCAGCCGGCACACGCTGATCGCGCCCATACCCTGAGACTCTCTCGATCGTGCCGCCCGCCACCGAACGTCATTTCGACGAATTGAAACCGAAGGAGAACCGAAACCCATGAAGAAGCTCGCGAAGCTCGTCAAGAACACCCGCGGCGGCGAGTTCATCGAATACGCCGTCATCTGCGGCGTCGTCGCCCTGCTCGCCATCACGGCGTTCACCACGTTCGGAACCGACGTTCAGAACAAGATCACCGAAGAAGGCGGAAAGGTCACCGGCATCAACGACTGATTAGTTTCGGGGACTCCCGGAGGGCCGCGAGGGGACCATGCGAACGATGCCATTTCAAATCGCTCTACTCGTCTTCCTCGCGGGGTCACTCTATTTCGATGCCCGACGACGCACGATTCCAAACTGGCTGACGCTCGGTGTCCTCCCTGCCGCTCCGGCTCTGTGGGCCTCGTGGTCTCGCCACGCCGCGGGCGCCTTCGGGGTTCCCGGGCCCGTCTTGTTCGCAGGTCTCTCGGTCGCCGGCGCCCTCGTCTGCGCGGCCGTACCGCTCGTCCTCTTTCGCCTGAACATGATGGGAGGCGGCGACGTGAAGCTCCTCGCGTGCGTGGGCGCGCTCGCGCTGCCGGGACCGGGCTTGCTCGTCGAGTGGCTGTCGTTCCTGCTCGCCGCGCTCCTCCTGCCCGCGCGCCTCGCGTATCACGGGCGCCTGATGGCGACCGTCGTGAGGGCCACGTCGGCGATGGCCAATCCGCTGCGCGCCGAGGGCCGGCGAAGGCCCATGCCCGAGGCGATGAGCGAGCGCGTCCGCCTGACGCCGTTCGTGCTCGTCGCAGCCATCGCGGCAACGCTGTTCGAGCGAGCCGGGGGGGTCGGATGAACACCGGGATGCACCACGCAGCCCTCGTCGCCGCGATCGTCGCTTGCACCATCGCGGCGCTCGTCGATCTTCGAACGGGACAGATCCCCAACTGGCTCACGCTCGGGCTCTTCGGCGGGGCGCCCCTCGTCCGCGCGGTCGCGACCCTCTACCACCATCACCCCTTGTCGTCCGCCGTGCTCGCGGCAATCCTCTCGCTCGCCTCGGGCGTCGGGTCGGCGCTGATCCCGCTCGCCCTCGCACGGAGCGGGGGGCTCGGCCTCGGGGACGTGAAGCTCTTCGCGGCGATCGGCGCCGCATGCGGCGTCTTCGTGGCGCTCTACGCCCAGACGTACGCCTACGTGTTCGCCATGGCGTACGCTTTCGTGGTCGTCGCCCGCAAGAGGAGGCTCCGCAGCACCATCGACAACATCAAGGGACTCGTGGGGGCCTACCGGACCGGCCCCGTGCGAGACCCGGCGTCGAAGCACGAGGCCTTCACCGAGGTGAAGTTCGCGCCCGCGATCCTCTGCGGAATGTGCGTGGCTGCCTGGGCGCAGTGGAAGTGGTGACGCGCGTGATGGGTAAGCCGTCGGGCTCACGCGGGGCGATCTACGTCGAGTACGCCGTCGCGATCGTCCCCCTCTTCGTCCTCTTCTGGGGGCTCCTGCAGCTCAACGGCCTGCTCCTGGCCGACCTCGTGGTGCGCGACGCCGCGATGAAGGCCGTGCGTGCCGCCGTCGTCTGCGATTCCGACAAGGAGACGTCCGGGCTCTCGGGCGCCACGCAATGCGCCCAGGAGGCGGTCGACGACACGGTCAAGGCCCTCCTCAGCCTCACGAGCGCCGAGGTCACGCGTATCGACGGTGCGAGCTCGAAAGGGAACCAGCTCGTCACCGTCACGGTCGTCGGCCACTACACGTGCCAGGTGCCGCTCGTCGCGAGCTTCGTGTGCGGGGCGTTCCGGGGCGAAGGGCAGACCGACGCCGTCGCCGACATCGAGCGGACGGCGAGCCTGCCCAACCAGGGCCACTTCTACAACTTCTGAGGACCGCATGAGGATGGCCCACGCCGCGACGTGCTCCGCACCCCGGGAGGGCTCCGTCTCCGGCCCGCCCGCGCACTGGCTACGCCGTCTGCGCGGGGACGAAGAGGGCGCCGTCATGGTGATCGCCATCTTCATGGCGGCCGTGCTGGTCGGGGTCATCTGGTACACGTTCGGCCTCGGCGAGGCGATGCTCTTCCGCCAGCAGATGCGGGCCGCGGTCGACGCCGCCGCCTTCGACTCGAGCGTCGTGCACGCGCTCGGCATGAACATCCTCGCCATGATGAACATCGTGATGGCCGCGGTCCTGTCGATCCTCGTGCTCCTGATGATCATCTTCGTCGGCGCCTTGCTGATCACGGCGCTGGCGGTCGCGCTCCTGTTCGTCCCCATCGTCGACGTCGCCGCCGCCGCGGCGCTTCCGGAGCTGCTCGAGTTCGACGAAGGTATGTTCGACGTCATCGAAGCCGTCCAGCCCTGGGTCTTCGGGTCGCTCACCGTCCTCAACGCGTCGGAGGGCGCCGTCGCCATCATCATGCCCTGGGTCGGCTTCATCGCGTCGAACACCACCGCCGACAGCTACGGCGGCGCGGTCACGTCGACCTCGTCGTTCAGCCCGTCGATGATCCCGATGCGCGCTCCGTTCTTCTCGAACGTGCTCGACCAGAAGCTGAAGAGCAAGCTGCCGACGATCCCGCTGCCCGGCGGGGCGAAGCTCCAGACGGCGCTCAAGGTGCCGCTCCTCCAGCGCTACGGCCTTCCGGTGCAGGACGACATCTACGGAATGCTCTGCATGCACGCGGGCATGGAGCTCGTCGACGAAGTGGCGACGATGCTCGGCGACGTCGGTGCGCCTTCGGGCATCACCGGGAAGTTCGGGCAGATCCTCGGGCAGGTGGTCGGCGCCGTGCCCTGGATGTTCTGCTCCGGGGTCGATCCGGCGGACATCCTCAACAACCTCCTCGGCGGGTTCTCGGGCCCGATGATCTCGAACAGCAGGGTCTTCAGCAACATCCTGGCGAAGGCCAAGGACCTGACGGGCAAGGCGCACCCAAGCATGTTCCCGATGAAGCCGTTCGACGAGACGTCGAACGGAGGCGACTTCCAGCAGGTCTGGTCGTCGGCCACGGGGTCGGAGACGCTCGGCAGCGGCGCGATCACGGGCGTCGCCATCGCAGGCGGTCCAGCCGCCAGCCCCACGAACAACGAGGGCGGCGACAACCAGGACTTCGCCGAGGCGGAGTTCTACTTCGATTGCGGCGGCCCGGACGGAGGCCGCGATCAGACCGTCCTGGGAACGAGCGACACGTCGGGCGACTGGCAGGCGTGCAAGTACAACGCGATGTGGAACATGGAATGGAAGTCGCGTATGCGGCGATATCACCAGTTTCAATGGGACATTCGCAAGGACATCGAGCTCAGTCTCTATCAGGGGCTCGGCGTCGACGGCTTCATCAAGGGCCTGCTCCCGGCGTCGCTGCAAGAAGGGTCGCTGGCCAAGATTCACGTGCTCGATCCGGTGAAGTCGTGCATCACGAGCCTGGGCTCGGGCTCGAGGAGCGGCGAGGGAGACATGGGCTCGTGTCCGCTCCCCATCGGAAGGTGGAAGTGGGGCAACGGCGGCAAGATCGGGCTCGGCCCCGACTCGCCCGACGGCTACAGCATGGATCAGGTGCTGCATTGAACGCGCGAGCGATGCGACGCGTCGCGGCTCGCCGTCGACAGCGCGGCTCGGTGCTGGTGGAAGCGGCCGTCGTGATCCCGGCGTTCGTCATTCTCTTCGGAGGGATGCTGTTCTTGCATCACGTCATCCGGGAGCAGCAGCGCGTCGACCTGAAGGCCAAGGCCGACGCCTGGACCTCGGCCATGGCGAGCTGCACCGGCGACGGCAACGCCCTCCCTGCGCTGCCGTTCTCTTCAACGATGCCCGGCGCACCCGGAGCCGACATCAGCCTCCAGAACAGCCTCGGCTCGGCGAGCGCGTCGGCGTCCAACGTCGTCAACGTGTCCCTCCTCGGCAGCGGTCCGGCCGGCGACGAAGGGAGCGGCTTCGCGTTCACTCAGGCCGTCAGCGCCCACGTGGTCGTCTATTGCGACAACCAGACCGCGCCCGGGAACATCGGCGGCGTCTTCTCGTGGCTGATCGGCAACGTGAAGGAGCTCTTGTGATGGGAGCGCAGATCGCCCGATCCGTGCAGTTCTTTCCGGTGCGCCTCGCGAGGGCGTTCGCCCGTGCGACGCGCGTGCTCGCGTACGCGGTGGTCGTCACGGCGGTGCTCGGGTTCTTCGGATTGAAGAGCGTCCGCGGTCAGATCGGCGAAAAGACCTTCGGGCTCGGGCGCGAGATGGCGCCGTTCATGGACCTCCTGAGCGGCACGCACCGAGTCGTCCTGAACGGCGAGCCCCTCTACGTGGCGAGCGCCGTCACCGCCCAGCCGATGAGCGTGGTGCTCGATCGCTTCGAGGCTCAGTGCCGCGCGCACACCGGCGGGCTCGTCGAGGAGCTCGACGCGCTGCCGGCGACGGCGAAGGCGGAGGTCGCTAGAAGGGCGCCGACGGCGTGGAACGAGCGCTCCGGCGTCTGGCGTGAGGAGCGCGAGACGGAGGGCTCGATAACCTGCGTCGAGCGCTCCGACGGCCACGGGCTGACCGATACCGTCCAGGCGCTCAAGACGTTCATGGCGACGGGCGACGTCCACGCCCTGGGGAACTTTCGCTACGTCTACGTGCGGCCGACCGACCACGGCAAGACGCACGTGCTCTCGACCTTCACCGAAGGCGAGTTCAACGTCTTCAAGGTGATCGGGCGCGGGGCGAAGGAGCCGGCCGGCACCGACCCCGCGGAGACACCGCGGCTGCCCGACGCGTCGCGCATGGTGAGCGCCGAGGTCGACGGCGACATGTACGGGACGTACATCTTCGCGTCGTCGGCGCCGGTGGAACAGGCGCTCGGCTTCTACGAAGTCCAGCTCCCGGCGCACGGCTGGAAGTACGTCGTCGGGCACTCCGATATCGGCGTCCAGGTCTGGCAGCGCGACGGCGTGACGATGGTCGTCAACGCCGTTCGGCCGGACGGCGACGACAAGACGAGACTCACGTTCTCCCAGGGTCGAACGGTCGCCGCGCGGGGCTCGAAGTGAACAAGAACGCGGCGCTCGGCGCCCTCCTCGTGGCGCTGCTCGGGGGCGCGTTGCTCCTCCTCTACATGCGCCGCTTCGAGGCCGAGAAGTCGGGGGGCGAGCCGGTCCGCGTGCTCGTCGTGACCAGGGCGATCGCGCGCGGCAAGCCGCTGACCGACGAGGTCCTGGCGGTCCGCGAGATCCCGATCGCGTACGTCGACGACCGCACGGTCAAGGCCGACGAGCGCGAGAAGGTCGTCGGGCTCCGGACGATCACCCCGCTCCACGCGCAGAACGTCGTCACGTGGAACGACCTCGCCGTGTCCGCGGAGGAGCATCGGGACCTGAGCTCGCTGGTGACGCCCGGGTTTCGGGCCGTCTACATCCGCGCCATGCGGGACGACCAGGGGGCGCCGCTCATCAACGCCGGCGACTACGTCGACGTCATCGCCACCGTCGCGCAGGACGACGGTCACGGCCTCGCTCGCAACAACGCCTCGGTGGTCCTCTTGCAGAAGGTCCTCGTCCTCGCCAGCGGCGGCAAGATGAGCGCCGACGACGTCCAGCGACCGGTCGACCCGCACACACCGCGGCCTCGTGAAGACGGGTTGACCCTCAGCCTGAGCCTCCCCCAGGCGCAGCTCATCGCGCTGGCGTCGCAGCACGGTCAGTTCTCGGTGGCCCTCCGCAACCCCGACGACCAGAGGACGATCGACGGCATCCCCGACATGCACGAAGGCGCGCTCACGGCTGCGCAGACCGGTCCGCCCGGCGCGGTCGCCTTGCGGCCCACCGGCCCGGTCAAGCTCCGCGACGGACGCATCGGCGGTGCCGCTCCGTGAAGCGCCGGCTCGTGCTCCTCGCGCTCGCGACGCTCGCGCTGGCCACGTCAGCGGCGACCCCGGCTCACGCGCAGAAGGCGGCGCCTCGGGCGGCCGCACCGGACCGCACCGAGGAGCTCGACCTCGCCGTCGGCGAGAACAAGACGATCGCCGCGGCCGACGTCCTCAACTACTCCGAGGGATCGCCCGGCGTCGCCGACGTGAAGCTCACGACCGACGGCGGCCAGTTCGTGATCGTGGGGCTCAAGGCCGGCAGCACGACGCTGCTCCTCATCTTTCGCGACGGCTCGCACAAGAACTGGGTGATCAACGTCTTCGCACGCTCGCCCGATCAGGTCGAGGGCGAGCTGCAGCAGCTCCTCCAGGGCAACGTGGGGGTCCGGCTCCGCCGGATCGGCGCGCGCTTCTTCGTCGAAGGCGGCGTCTCGACGGAGGCCGATCAGAAGCGGTTCCAGCACATCGCGAGCCTCTACCCCGGGCAGGTGGAGTCGCTCGTCCAGGTCGGCTCGCTCGCGCAAGACCGCGTCTTCAACATACGGATCGACTTCTTCTTCGCGCAGTTCAACCGCGACTCCGGGTACGACGTGGGCCTGGGCTGGCCGGCGCAGGTCGGCGCGGCGGGCACGCTGACCAGCCAGCTCACCTACGATTTCGTGGCCCACGCGGTCACCACGGCCACGGCGACGGTGACCAACCAACCGCTCCCGTTCCTCGACCTCGCCGCGCATCGCGGATGGGCGAAGGTGCTCCGTCAGGCCACGCTCATCACCGGCAACGGCAACGAGGCGAAGTTCTCCAACGGCGGCGAGCAGAACTTCACCGTCAGCAACAACCTGACGGCGAACATCCGGCCCATCGAGTTCGGGGTGAACCTCACCGTCTTGCCGCGCTTCGACCGCGACACGCGCGACATGGAGGTCAAGGTCGTGGCGGACGTCGGCGACCTGACCCCGGCGGCGGCCGGAACGAACCTGCCGGGAAGGAACACGGCGAAGCTCGAGACGATCGTCCACCTGAAGCTCGGTCAGTCGATCGTCCTCTCGGGCATCAGCACGCGCACGCAGCGGCACGAGACGACGGGAATCCCCATCCTCAGCGACATCCCGGTCCTCGGGGTGTTCTTCGGATCCCATACCAACGAAGAGGCCGATGCCGACGGCGTGATCTTCATCATTCCGAGCGTCATCGACACCTTGCCTCCGGCGTCGTCGTCTCTCATCGAGGGCGTCGCGCGGGCCTACGACCACTTCAGCGGCGATCTCGAGGCCACCCGACCTTATCCCCGGACTCCGCCGGTGCTCGACGACCCGGCGGGCCACTGACGAACCACCGAGTTACCGGAGGGCGAGCGCGATGCAGGTCGAAGTGCAGGTCCAGTCCGCAGGCGGCGCCCGGGCGCTCCACCAGGTGGCGAGCGATCGCCCGTTCGTCATCGGCCGCCACGAGACGTGCGACATTCGCCTCGTCGACGACCTCGTGTCGCGCCAGCACGCGATCGTGATCGCGCACGACGGCGGGCTCCGGGTCCGCGACGTATCGTCGAACGGGACGCTCGCGGGCGGCGTGGTGCTCAGGGGCATGGAGCTCGACGTCGCGCACGGCACCCCGATCCAGATCGGCGCTCACTGCCTCTTCATCCGACCGGTCCGCGAACGGGATGGGACCCCCGCGAAGCCGGCGGCCACGGGCGAGCAGCCTTCGCCGGTCGCGCGGAATGCCGCTCCGACGACTCCACCGCCGCGGACGCGAGCCCAGGAGTTCGCGGCGGGTGCGGCGGCGCTGGCCGACGTCGCGCTGCGACGTGACATCCATCGCCGCTTGCTCGACTTCCTCGACCTCGCCAAGCTCGATGCCGGCAAGCTCGACGATCCGTCGACGCGTCCACGGGTCCTTGCGGGGCTGCGGAAGATCATGGACGGCATGCAGGAGCGGTTGCCGGCCGGTCCGGAGCGCGATCTGCTCCTGGGCGAGCTGGCCGACGAGGCCCTGGGCCTCGGGCCGCTCGAGCGCTTCCTCGCGGATCCGGAGGTGACCGAGATCATGGTCGTCGACGCCAACACGATCTACGTCGAGACGCGCGGTCGCCTCGTCAAGACCGGCGCGCGCTTCACCGACGACGAGCGCGCGCGCGCCGTCATCGAGCGCATCGTGACTCCGCTCGGGCGGAGGATCGACGAGTCGTCGCCGCTCGTCGACGCGCGTCTGAAGGACGGGTCGCGCGTCAACGCGATCATCCGCCCGCTCGCGCTCCGCGGTTCGTGCATCACGATACGAAAGTTTCCGTCGAGCCCGCTCACGATGGCCGACTTCCTCCGGCTCGGGACGCTCGACGCGAGGATGGCGCGGTTCCTCGATCGGTGCGTCATCGCGAAGAAGAACATCGTCATCTCGGGGGGGACCGGGAGCGGCAAGACGACCCTGCTCAACGTGCTCTCGGGTTCGATTCCCGAGGTCGAGCGGATCGTGACGATCGAAGACGCCGCCGAGCTCCGTCTCAAGCAGCCGCACGTCGTGTCGCTCGAGGCGCGGCCGGCCAACATGGAGGGCAAGGGGCAGTACACGATCCGCGATCTCGTCGCGAACGCGCTCCGGATGCGCCCCGATCGCATCGTCGTCGGCGAGTGCCGGGGAGGCGAGGCGCTCGACATGCTCCAGGCGATGAACACGGGCCACGACGGCTCGCTGACGACGACGCACGCCAACTCGCCCGCCGAGGCGATCGCTCGACTCGAGACGCTTTGCCTGATGTCCGGGCTGGATCTTCCGGCCCGCGCGATTCGCGAGCAGATCGCGACGAGCATCGACATCGTCGTCCAGCAGACGCGCTACGGCGACGGCGTCCGGCGCGTGAGCGCGATCTCCGAGGTCGTGGGGCTCGGCGACGAGGGCGAGATCCACCTGCGCCCGCTCTTCGAGTTCGCGCGCCACGGCACCGACGAGAGCGGCCGCGTCCTCGGGGCCTTCCAGGCGACGGGCTATCTCCCGTCGTTCCTCTCTCAGTTCATCGTGATGTCGCTCATCAAGCCCGGGGAGCCGTACCTGTGAGCGTCCCGGTGAGCTATGTGAGCGGCTGGCTCGCCGACTCGGGCGCGCTCTGGGCGCTGAAGTACGCGGGGGCGCTCGCCCTGGCGCTGGGCCTCGGCCTGTCCGCGTGGCGGTTCATCGTCGACCCCGACAACCTCGTTCATCGGGCGTGGGCGCGCTACTGCGGCTCGCTCGAGAACAAACTGTACCGCGCGTTCGTGTTTCGCCCGGGCTATCACATCGCCATCGGCCAGGCGGTGGCGCTCGTCGCGGTGGCGACGGTCTCGGTCCTCGGCCGCGCGCCCTGGAAATACTGCGTGCTCGCGGCCGTCGCCGTGACCGTGGGCCCGTCGGCGCACCTGACGCAGCGTCTCCGCGCGCGCGTGCAGCGCATCGATCAGCAGGTCGAGGGGTTCATCGTCGGCGTGGCCAACGCGCTCAAGTCGCGGCCCGCGGTCGGCGATGCGATCGAGTCGGTGCTCGCGATGACTCCGAACCCCCTCCGCCAGGAGCTCGAGCTCTCGGTGAAGCAGATGCGCCTCGGCAGCAGCGTCGAGCAGGTCCTCATTCACATGAGCGCGCGCGTCGGGAGCCAGCAGCTCGACACCGCGCTCTCCACGCTGCTCATCGGCCGTCAGGTGGGGGGCAATTTGCCGAGCATCATGGAGACCACGGCCGAGGCCATGCGCGAGATGGAACGCCTCCACGGGGTCATTCGCACGAAGACCGCCGAGGGCAAGGCGCAGATGTGGGTCCTGGCGTTCTTTCCGCTCCTCCTCATGCTCGGCTTCAACGCCGTGAGCCCGGGGTACTTCGACGTGCTCTCGGAGTCGTTCTCGGGCACGCTCGCGACGATCGTCGCCTTCGGCTGCTGGGGCGGGTCCATCGCCGTGGCGCGCCAGATCCTGGCGGTCGACATATGACGCCCGCGAACGGGGCCAGCGTCGCGCTCCCGGTCATTCGATGGCTGGTCGTCCTCGTGTCGTGCGGGGGCCTCGCGGCGTTCGTCTACATCGTCCTCTGCGCGCCCTCGCGCCCGCCGGGGGCGCTCGGCGTTCGCGGCCTCAAGCGGCAGCGGGCGCTGCAGGACCCCTTGTGGAGCAAGCTCGAGCCCGCGGTCCGCTGGCTCGGTGAGCGGTTGAGCGGCGTACTCTCGGGCGGTCAGACCGATGCGCTCGATCGCAGGCTGATCCACGCCGGTGACTACCTGGGGCTCACGCCCCCGGAGTACGTCGCGCTCGCGATCCTGTCGTTCCTCGTCGCGCTCGTCATCAGCATGGCCGCGAGCCATGCCCTCAAGATGAGCCTCGTGGTCGTGCTCGCGTTCACCCTGCTCGGGGGCGCACTCCCGTACCTGCTCGTGTCGGGCGAGGCGGTCCGGCGCCAGAAATGGATCAGTCGCCGCCTGCCCAGCGGCATCGACCTCATCGCGCTCGCGATGAGCGCCGGCCTCGACTTCCCGGGGGCCGTTCGGCAAGTGGTGGAGAAGTCGTGCGACCCTTACGACCCGCTCATCGAGGAGCTCGGGTGGATCCTCCACAAGCTGAGTCTCGGTCGGACCCGGCGTCATGCGCTCGAAGAGTTCGCGGCGCGCGTCCCCGTCGAAGTGGTGCTCGAGTTCGTGGGCGCGGTCTCCCAGGCCGAAGAGCGGGGCCACCCGGTTGCGGGTGTCTTGCAGGTGCAGGCGCGCCAGTCGCGGCAGCACCGGTCGGTGCGGGCCGAGGAGTCGGCCGCGAAGGCGGGCGTGGCGCTCGCGCTGCCGCTCATCTTGATGTTCATCACGATTCTGATCCTCATCATCGGACCGATCGTCCTCCGGGTCGGCCAGAGCGCGCTCTTCAAGGGTTGAGATGGACGTCATTCAATTTCGCGTTCGACACCCCGACGGCCGCGTCGACACGCTCGTCACCGAGGCCCCTCGCGTGCTCATCGGCGCCGGGTCGCACTGCGAGATCCGGCTGCCGATCGGCGCCGCGAGGGTCGAGCACGTCGCCATCCAGTCGACGCCGGCGGGCTGGCGCGCCAGCGCTCGTTCGCTCGATCCCGTCCCCAGGCTCGACGGCGTCGAATTCACCGAAGCGCCGGTTCTCGGCGACTGCGTGATCATGATCGACCAGACGCGGATCGACGTCGCCCCGTCGACCGGGCCCGGAGGGACCGACCGCACGGTCACGCAGGTCAAGGCCAAGCGCAGCGTGCGCGTCTACCTGTACCTCGCCCTGGGCCTGGCCTGCTGGGTGGGCCTCTACGCGGCTCGACCGCGGGCGAAGACCTCGACGCAAGAGCCGGAGGACGTGCCCGCTCTCTGGCCAGTGGGCGCAGCGGAGACGTGTCCTCAGACGGGCCCCGAGCCCGCGCTCGCTGCCGCCGGCGCGCGCCTCGATCTCGCGGTCGCCAAGGAAGAGAGGAGCCCGTTCCACCCCGAAGACGGGCTCGCCGCCGTGACCCTCTACCAGTCTGCCGAGGCGTGCTTTCGCGTCGCCGGCCACAACGCCGACGCCGAGCAGGTGGTCGCCGAAGGAAAGCGCCTTCGTCGCGACATGACCGATCGCTTCCGCGAGCATCGGCTCCGCCTGCAACGAGCCCTGGCCGTGGAGGAATGGGACGTCGCGGAGCACGAGAGCGGTGTTCTCCTCGCGTTCGTCCAGTCGGCCACGGGCGACTACGCCACCTGGCTCTCGAACACGCGACGCCGCCTTCAACTCCGCCACGGGACCAGCGGAAGCAGGAGCGACAAGAGATGAAGCGCATCTTCGGAGCCGGCGCGCTGGCGTGCGGAATCTTGCTCGCGGCGTGCTCCCCCGGCGCCGCCCCCGGCGCCGCCCACGCCGCTGCCGGCGGAGCGCCGTACCTTCAGGGCGGCCAGAGCGTGCAGGAGCTCCTCGATCGCGGGCAAGCCTTCGCGACCGTCGGCGACCTCACGCGGGGCGAGCAATACCTCTCGGCCGCGTTGCGTCGAGGCGCCGAGGTGCGCCGCGTGCTGCCGCTCCTCGTACACGTTTGCGTCGAGGCCGGCCGCTACCGGGTAGCCGCGGACTACGTGCGCGCTTACCTGCCCGACGATCCCGAAAACGCGACGCTGCACATGCTCTCCGGTCTGCTCGAAGCCGCCGTCGGCGATCGGGACGTCGCGCGCCGCGAGTACGAGACGGTGCTCCGATCCCACCCCGACGACTCGTCGGCGCACTTCGCGCTGGCGATCTTGCTCCGCGATGCGAGCGCTGACGCCCGCGCCGCAGACGCTCACTTCCGCGAATACCTGCGGCTCGCGCCGGGCGGTGAGCACGCCGCGGAGGCGCGGGCGTCTCTCCTTGAGGAGATGCGATGAGTCCCGAGCATCCGTCGGTCACCATCGCGGTCCGTTCGCAGGGGGACGGCATGCCCGCGCTGCGGGTCGAGCGCGTCGACGCCGGCTTGGCCGGCGGCATGTCGGTGCGAGTCGACCGGCACGCGGTCGTGGTCACGGTCGGCACGAGCGCCGTGGTC
>CALFNG010000463.1 GCA_937902985.1 uncultured Myxococcales bacterium | reverse complement strand
TGTCGCCACCTTTCGTAAGGCTTCGCCATTGAACGCGCGCGCCCTCGTTCGCGTCGTACCTAACGAGGGCATCGGCGCGCGCAGCGTCAAGGGCGCGGACCACGCCGTAGCGCTCGCCGACGCGCTTCAAAACGTGATTCTCGATGTGCGCAAGCGCCTCTCGGCCAAGGGCCGCCTCCACATCTTTGCCGCGGCTCCTAACGCCCTTCTCTTCTTCTTGGGCCAGAGGGCGCGCCCGCTCGGCCCCATCACGCTCTACGAGTTCGATTTCGAGGGAACGCGCGGTGGCTCGTACACAAAGAGCCTCGAACTGCCCTGAACGGCCGCGGAGGAACATGACCATGGACGTCCCGAGTTATTTCCGTGATTTTCTGAAAGACATTCGCCTCACTCCGACGCAGAGGGACGGCTACAAGGCCGGACATCGCGTCCTGCGCGCTCGCCTCGCGAGCTACGGGCCGCTCAAGAACGCGATCGTGAGCACGTTCCTCCAGGGAAGCTACCGCCGCGCCACTGCCGTCCGGCCGCAGGGAGATCGACGCCCTGATGTCGACATCATCGTCGTCACGGCCCTTCACGAGAGCGAGTTCAAGCCGGCGCAGGTGCTCGATCTCTTCTACGCCTTCGCGAACAAACACTACGAGGGCAAATGTCGTCAACAGGGCCGGTCGATCGGCATCGAGCTCGACGCCGTCGATCTCGATCTCGTCCCGACAGCGGCACCGAGCGAAGCGGAGTACGGCATCCTCGAGTCCGAGAGTGTCACCGACGACGAGGATCTCGAGGAGGCGACTGACTGGCGTTTGAACCGCTTGTGGCTGAGCGAGTCGACACGGGCGGGGCGGTCTGACGCCAGGGCGATCCTGGCCGCCGCCCGCGCCGAGCCCGAATGGAAGGCCCATCCGCTCCGCATCCCGGACTCGCATGCCGGAACCTGGGAATCCACTCACCCGCTCGCGCAGCTCCAATGGACCCGCGACAAGAATGCCCGCTGCGGCGGGCACTTCGTCAACGTCGTCAAGGCTCTGAAATGGTGGCGAAACGAGACCCTTCCAGACCTCAAACACCCCAAAGGCTTTCCTGTCGAGCGCATCATCGGCGAGTGCTGCCCCGATGACATCGAGAGCATCGCGGAAGGTGTCGCCAGGACCCTGGCAGGCGCCGTCGAAAAGTTCCGGGGGGTTCGTTTGATGAAGGGCGTACCGCAACTACCCGACTACGGCGTTCCCACGCATGACGTGCTCAAGCGCATCGATGGGGAATCGTTCGCGACACTCTACGACGCCATGTCGAAGGCGGCCGACACGGCAAAGGCCGCGCGCACGGCCCAAGAGCTCGACGACAGCGTGCGCCTTTGGCGCGATCTATTCGGATCGAAGTTTCCGCCCCCGCCCTCGGGTGGCATCACGGGCGGCTACACGCCCCGCGAGAAGGTCTCTGTGCCGGGCGCCCAGCGCTTCGGATGAGCGACCGGGAGCCGTCGAGCGATCTGCTTCGCGGGCGCCGCGCGCTCGACGGTGTACCCGAGCTTCGCCTCCGCGAGGACTACGCCTGGGATCCGAAAGCGGACCCCAGAGGAGGACGCTGGCTCCTACGCGTGGAAGTCCGACTCGACGTGTCATCGCCTCACCTCCCGCCCACCTCGCAGTGGGTGGTGCTCT
This sequence comes from uncultured Myxococcales bacterium, assembly GCA_937902985.1. GTDB lineage: Bacteria > Myxococcota_A > Polyangia > Polyangiales > Polyangiaceae > Palsa-1150. Next base: position 3,897 of record CALFNG010000463.1, on the reverse strand, counting down.
TGGAGGACGACTATCCGCTCGGCAGCGTGAAGGTTCATCCTGCGCGCGAAGGCGGCATCGTCGCCACCTTTCCTCATCAAGCGCGGAACCTGAGCTGCGGCGAGGAGCGCCCATGGCGAACTGGCGCTCCCTGCCTCGACTCCTCGCTCGCGCCGCTCGGCACCATCGCGGGTGAGACGGAGCCCGACGACGCCGACCGGCGCCTCCGTTGGTGCGCGGAGCGCCTCGTCACCTGGTGCCGCCGCGCCGCGACGGGAACGCTTCAAGCCGCCGACGACCCGTTCGAGCTGCCGGCGCTCCCCGTTCCTCCACCAGAAGCTGCGCGAGTCGCTTTTCAAGAGGACGGCGCGTCGTTCGACGAGTGGCGCGGCGTTGCACACGCACGGAGCGGCACCTTCGACTGGTCGAGGATCGACAACTGGATCGTGGTCCGTCGCTTCGTCGGCGCGGACGGAGCGATGGTGGGTTCCGGGAAATGGGGAAGTTGGCTCCCTGAGAAGGCGATCGTCCACAAGGGGGCCTGGCTACAGATCCCAAACTTCCCCGTAGCCCCGCCGTGGGGCGCACCCTCGACATGGGGCGACCTGCGCGCTGCGATGCGGGACGTCGGCGCTGACCTGGACGCGCACCTGCAACGCGCGCTCCGCGTCGTGCGGCACGAACCGGAGGCGCTCCTCCTGATCGGCCATCCAATGCCGGCGAAGGTAGGCGCTCCCATGGTGGAGATGAACTGGGTCGCGATCGATGTCAGGTGCTGGAACGAAGAGACCCCGAGGAAGGGCCGACCGCGGGGTGGCCATAGGCACCGGCCGCGGACATCGCCGCCGCCGGGCGTCCGCAACGGCACGCGGAGCCTCTGGGCGTACGATCGCGTGACCTCGTTTCGAGACGCCCAGCCGATCGTTTGGCGCGCCAGCGAGAACCTCGCCGAACATCGCCTTCGCGCCCGCGGTCGGTTCGGGAGTGGCTTGACGAGTGGGCGCATCCTCCTGGTCGGAGGCGGCGCGCTTGGTTCGCTTCTCGCCGAATACCTCGTGCGCGGCGGAGCCCAGCTTCTTGAGATCTACGACGGCGAGAACTTCGACGCGGGAAACCTCTCCCGCCATACCCTGACCCTCGCGGACGTGGACCAACCCAAGGTGAGCGGCCTCGCCAAGCGCCTGGCGTCCCTCTCGCCCTCGCTGCGCATCACGGACGTTGCGGATACGCTCCGAGGCAACCGAAAGCTGTTTTCCCTGGGGCTTCGCAGCGCCGACATCGTGATCGACTGCACCGGCTCCGACGCCGCTCTGAGCACCCTCGCGGCGATGGGGCCGCAGCAGGACACGAAGGATTGGTACTCTGTCTCGCTAGGGCTCTGCGGCCGGCGCCTCTTCTTCTTTCACGCGCGCTCCGATCGGTTTCCGGCGAGCTTGTTCCATGAGTTCCTCGAAACGTGGCTCCCGAGCGAGGCCAAAGCAATAAGTGAGGCAGCGCTGCCCCGCGAAGGGATCGGGTGCTGGCATCCGTTGTTCCCTGCGCGGATCGACCAGGTCGCGGTCGCGGCGGCCACGGCCGTGCGACTCTTGCACGAATCGACAAGCCGGCTCGGCGACGTGCTGCCCACCTTGACCGTGTTCGAGGAAAGGTCGACCCCCGACGGCCAATTCACCGGCCTTGTGCGCGTCGGATCGCCGGAATGAAGAGCGGGCGACGTTGGACATCCACCGACGGGCGGTTCGGTGCGGCGATCGCGTCGGCCGTCTGTGACGCCGTCGAGGAGCACATCCGCAGCGCGCACCCCAACGAGACGGGTGGCGTCCTCGTGGGCTGGTACGACGACGCGCTCTCGGTCGCGATCATCGCCGAGGCGAGCGGTCCCCCACCCGACTCGAGCGCCGGTCGCACTTGGTTTCGGCGAGGCACGAAACACCTCGCGCCTTGGATGAAGTCCCTCTGGTCGAAGCCGACTCGCCAGTACTACCTGGGGGAGTGGCACTACCACCCTGCCCCTCACGTCGAGCCGAGCCGAGACGATGTCGAGCAGATGGAGGAGATCGCGGCATCGCCGAAGTACGGCTGTCCCGAGCCGCTGATGTTGATCTTCGGCAAGAGCAAGCGCGCGCCGCGCACCGTTCGGGTTTTCGTGCATCCTCGTGGGAGTGAGGCCGTCGAGCTTGCTGAGATCCGATGACCTGGTCTCCTTGACCCTACGAGCCTCCTGGCGAACGTCGGTCGGCGAGGTCTACCGAAGCTAGCGGCGGCGCTCCGGGTCAAGCGGTCGCTTCTCGCCCGCGCGACGTCGAAGGGCGGGCGTCCGAGCGTAGGGCTTACACTTCGTGTCGCTCGGCTGGCCGGCGTCAGCGTAGTCTAGGACGCGTAGGCCCAGATGGCCCAGGCGATCCCCGTCGTCAGCCCGCCGTCGCCATCCTCGACGAGAGCGTAGAGAGGCACGCACGACTCGAAGAAGGCCTGACCATCTGGGAGCGTTTGCGCACGGCGATGGAATTCCGCGATGCCCCCGTGCCCGAGAGCGGGTGCGCCTGCATTCTCGAGCCACTCCATCGTGATGACGGGGAAATCGTTCACCGGAGCTGAGGTCCCCGTGATCGCCTCGGTAACCACGCACTGGAACAGGGACCACGCGGCATCCAGCGGAGCACCCGCTGCCGCCTCGATGGCGGGGCGCGCCACACCCTGGTGAGTCACCGCCTTGCGACATTGCTCCACTCCCTTGTCGACGTCGCGATCGGCTCGGTCCAGGTCCATTAGATTGAGCGGTGTCACGAAGGACTTGAGCTGAAGAACCAGGACTGATCGGCGATCCGGCGAGATGCAGACCACGTCGAGGTCCGTGATATCTTGATCGTCGGCGTCCCTCAGCAGCACCTCGGTGAGGATCGTCGCTCCGGGGAAGTGCGCGCGAAGGCCGTCGACAACGCGGGCGACGTTGCGAGCGTCACGCACCTGCCCGATCTCGCCGCCGTCTTGCCCCCTGGCGGCGGCGCGTTCGCGCGCCATGGGCCAGTTGCTGAAGAGGATTGCCGATGGGGCGAACGCGACGCGGCCATCCTGGAGGGGAATGAGCGGATAGTTGGGGATCGGAAACCGCTCACCCCCGCGTGTGCGCATCAGCGATGCGAGCAGGTCCTGCGCGGCCTGCGGCTGAAGCCCGGTAGCCTGAAAGTCAGCGAGAAGATCCGCCGCAGTGACACATTCGACCGCGGTCAGAAGCGCTTCCGGTCGGCGTTCGGCGACTTCCTTGAGCCACTTGACGGCTCTGAGATGGACGAGCAGCCGGCGCGCCGCCCTCATCCACAGGGGTCGCAACGCCCAGCGCATGTCCGCGACCGGAAGTCCGGCCCAAACCTCCGCATCACGAACGTGGGCGAACTGACCCTCGAGTGCTCGATCCACGAACACGCCGCAGTACTCCTCGTACCACTGGCCCGCGGGAACCTCGCACGAGCCGTTCTGGATCGCCTCGGCGTTGGCCTCGATGTGCAGGTCGATGAGTCGGATCTTCTCCACAGCATTGTCGGGTAGGAGGTTGGCGCCCGCGGCCCGGCGTTCGTTGCGCCATCGAAGCTCGAACCACTTGCCTCGTTGCTCCGCGCGAATGTCGCCGGCGGGATAGACGGCCACCCTGCCCGTGGCCGTTCGCCACGCATGCGCGCGGCCCTTCATCGCGTTCGTGAAGGCGTCCGCGATCTCGTGATAGGTCTCGCTCGCCCGAATCAGCGGGAGCATGGCGAGAACCGTTGCGCCGTCGACCACGACCTGCCCCGCGGCCGGCGGGACCCGCGACACGATCTCGTCGAGAATCGGCGCGATCAGCGCGTCGTAGTCCACCTCGCGCCTGTTTAAGTAGAAGTTCTCCACCCAGGTGAGCGCCGCCAGCGCGGTGGCACTCCGCCC